>JASGFF010000073.1:0-12144 GCA_047605685.1 Microbacteriaceae bacterium | reverse complement strand
GGCGCCGGCGGGCGCCGGCGCGGACGCCGCGTGATGCCGCTCGCGGACGCGCCGCCGCTGCAGCCCGACGCCGAGGACGCCCGCCGTCAGCTGCTCGACGAGCTCGCCGGGAGCGAGTACCTGCAGGCGCAACCGAGCTGGTTCGACCGGTTCGCCGCCTGGTTGCGCGATCTGCTCGGCGCGCTGGTCTCCGGCACGAGCGGCGGCAGCCCGGGCCTCGGCGCGCTCGTGCTGCTCGGGCTGCTGCTCGCCGTCCTCGTCGCCGCCGTGCTGCTCTTCGGCCGGCCGCGGCTCGGCAGGCGCAGCGCGCTGGCCGGCGCGGCCGGCCCGCTGTTCGGCGCACAGGACGACCGCGACTCCGAGCGGATGCGCCGTGCCGCGGCGGCCGCGGCGGCGGCCGGGGACCTCGGCCTCGCCGTCGCCGAGCTGTTCCGGGCGATCGCCCGCTCGGCCGCCGAGCGCGGCGTCGTCGACGTGTTCCCGGGCACGACGGCGCAGGGCTTCGCCGCCCGGGCCGGCCGGGCGGTGCCGACGGCCGCGACGCTGCTCGCGGCATCCGCCCGGGACTTCGACGCCGTGCGCTACCTCGGCCGGGCCGGCAGCGCGGAACAGTACCGGCGGATGCAGCGCACCGACGCGGCCATGAGCGACGGCGCACACAACACGGCCAAGGCCGCGAGCGACGGCGCACGCAGCACGGCCAAGGCCGCGAGCGACGGCCCGAACCGCACGGCCGATGCCGTCCGGGATCGCCGATGACGGCGACGACGGCCGTGCTGACCCCGCCGCTACGGCGTTCGCTGCGCCGGGCGCTGTTCTGGATCGGCCTCGTCACCGTCGCGCTGCTCGCCGGCCTCGCGGCACTGCTGCTGGGCGAGGGCTCCGAGGCCGCCCCGGCGCTCGCGGCGGACAGCGCGCAGCCGGACGGAGCGAGGGCGCTCGTGCGGGTGCTCGAGTCCGACGGCGTCGAGGTGACGGTGGTCGGGAGCCTCGACGCCGCCCTCGCGGCGGTCGCCGCCGACCCCGGCGACACGACCGTGCTCGGCTACGACCCCGACGGCTATCTCGGCGATGCGCGCTGGGCTCGGCTGACGACGGCGGCGGCGATCGTGCTGGTCGATCCGGACGCCTCGGCCCTCGAGGCGCTCGCGCCCGGCGTCGCGCCGGCGGGGACGCTCTCCGGCGAGCATCCGGCCGGCTGCGCGCTGCCCGCGGCCGGCCGCGCGGGAACCGTGAGCCTGGACGGGCGCGGCTACCGCCTGCTCGCGAGCGCGAGCGCCGACGCCCTCGCCTGCTTCGCGGACGGTGACGCCGCCGGGCTGGTGCGGCTGCCGGCCACGACGGATGCCGGGAGCGTGACGGTCGTCGGCTCCGCGGGGGTGTTCGACAATGAGCGCATCCGGCTGGCCGGCAACGCCGCGCTCGCGATCGGGCTGCTCGGCGAGCACGGGCGACTGGTCTGGTACCTGCCGACCGAGACGGACCTGTCCGGTGCCGCGGTGCCGACTATCGCCGAGCTCGCGCCGGGCTGGCTCACGCCGCTCGCGGTGCTCGGCATCGTCGTGGTGCTCGCGGCGGCGCTGTGGCGCGGACGCCGGCTCGGCCCGCTCGTCGTCGAGCCGCTGCCGGTGCTGGTGCGGGCGAGCGAGACGCTCGAGGGGCGGGCGCGCCTGTACGCGGCGTCCGGAGCCCGGCTGCGCGCCCTGGACGCGCTGCGGATCGGCGCCCTCGCCCGGATCGCGGGGCTCTGCGGGCTGCCGCGCGGCGCGGACGTCGAGGCCGTCGTCGCGTCGGCGGCCGCCGCCACCGGCGAGCGGGCGGGCGAGCTGCGCGCGCTGCTGATCGAGACGGTGCCGGCCGGCGACGGCGAGATGGTGCGGCTATCCGACGAGCTGGTCCGGCTGGAGCGCCGGGTCGCGGCGGCGCTGCGCCCGCGGGATCCGACACCGGGCGACGCCGGGGGGACCACGAGATGAGGAGGATGTCGGCATGACAGACGATCGGGAGGGACCCGACCCGCGCGAGGACGTCTCGCGCGTTCGGGACGAGGTGGCCAAGGCCGTGGTCGGCCAGGACGCCGCCGTGACCGGGCTCATGATCGCACTGCTGGCCGGCGGCCACGTGCTGCTCACCGGCGTGCCCGGGGTGGCCAAGACGCTGCTGGTGCGCTCGCTCGCCGCGGCGCTCTCCCTCGACACCCGGCGGCTGCAGTTCACCCCCGATCTGATGCCCGGCGACGTCACCGGATCGGTCGTGTTCGACGCGGGCAGCGGCGCCTTCGACTTCCGTCCCGGCCCGGTGTTCACCAACCTGCTCCTCGCCGACGAGGTGAACCGCACCCCGCCGAAGACCCAGTCGGCGCTGCTGGAGGCGATGGAGGAGCGTCAGGTCTCCGTCGACGGCGTCACCCGGCCGCTGCCGGAGCCGTTCCTGGTGGCCGCGACGATGAACCCCGTGGAGTACGAGGGCACCTACGCGCTGCCGGAGGCGCAGCTGGACCGCTTCCTGCTGCAGCTCGTGCTCGACGTGCCGGAGCGGGACGCGGAGGTGGAGATGCTGGCCCGGCACGCCGCCGGCTTTGACCCGCGCGACCTCGGCGCGGCGGGCCTGCGACCGGTGCTCGACACCGGGCGGCTCGCGGCCGCTCGCGCCGCCGTGCGCGCCGTCGGCGCGAGCCCGGACGTGCTCGGCTACGCCGTCGACCTGGCCCGGGCGACCCGGCTCGCGCCATCCGTCCGGCTCGGGGTGAGCCCGCGGGGCTGCACGGCGCTGCTCGCGGCCGCGAAGGCCTGGGCCTGGCTCAGCGGCGCCGAGGCGATCACCCCCGACCACGTGCAGGCGATGGCGGTGCCGGTGCTGCGGCACCGGCTGCAGCTGCGGCCCGAGGCGGAGCTGGAGGGCGTCACCGCCGACGGGGTGCTGCGCAGCGTGCTGCAACAGGTGCGGGTGCCGATCTAGCCATGGCGGTGTCCGGACGTCTCGTCGCCCTCCTCGGCCTCGGCGCCGTGCCGGTGCTGCTGCTGCCGGCGCCGTGGCCCGCGCTCGCCGGCTGGCTGGCGCTCGTGCTCGCGCTCGCGGCCGTGGACATCGCGCTCGCGGGCTCGCCGCGCACCGTGCGCGTCGAGCGGCGGCTGGCCGAGTCGGTGCGCCGCGGCGAGACGGTGACGGCGATGCTGTGGCTGGCAAACACCGGCCGGCGGACGGTGCGCGGCGTCGTGCGCGATGCCTGGCCGCCCTCGGCGGGGGCGCGGCCCGGCCGGCAGCGGATCTCGGTCCCGGCCGGCGAGCGGCGCAGCACCGCCACGAGCCTCACGCCGTTCCGGCGCGGGGTGAGGCGGGCGGATGCCGTCAGCATCCGCTCGTTCGGCCCGCTGGGCCTCGCCGCCCGCCAGGCCGGCATCGCCGCGCCGGCGAGCCTGCGGGTGCTGCCGCCGTTCGCGGCGCGCCGGCACCTGCCGAGCCGCATCGCCCGGCTGCGCGAGCTCGACGGCGCGACCCCCGTGATGGTGCGCGGCGCCGGCACCGAGTTCGACAGCCTGCGCGACTACGTGCGCGGCGACGACGTGCGCTCGATCGACTGGCGCGCCTCGGCCCGCCGCCGCACCGCGGACGGGCGGGAGCGGCTCGTCGTGCGCAGCTGGCGGCCGGAGCGGGACCGGCGCGTGGTGATCCTCGTCGACAGCGGCCGCACCTCGGCCGCGCGCGTCGGCGACGAGCCGCGGCTCGACACCGCCTTCGAGGCGGCGCTGCTGCTCGCGGCGCTCGCGAGCCACGCGGGCGACCGCGTCGACGTGCTGCTCTGGGACCGCCGGCTGCGCGGCCGGGTGGGCGGGGCCGCCGGTGGCGCGCTACTGCACCGGATGGTCACGGCGATGGCCGATGTGGAGCCGGCACTCATCGAGACCGACTGGCGCGCGGTGCCCGCGCTGGTGCGGTCGGTGACGGCCCAGCGGGCCCTCGTGGTGCTGCTGAGCACCGCGGACTCGCCGGGGGCGGCTCGCGGCCTGCTCGGGATGCTGCCCGAGCTCGTCGGGCGGCACGCCGTCGTCGTCGGCACGGTGACCGACCCGGAGGCGCTTCGGGCGGCATCCGGTCACGCCGCCGGCACTGCTGGCGGCGGGGTCACCGGCCACAGCACCGCCGGCCGCAGCACCGCCGGCCACAGCGTCACCGGCCGCAGCGCTGCCGCGGACCGGGCCGCCGTCTACCGGGCCGCCGCGGCCGAGCGGGCGCTGCTCGACGCGAGCCGGGTCGCCCGGGCGATCCGGCAGCTCGGGGCGGATGTCGTGGCCGGCTCGCCCGTGGAGCTGCCGCCCGCCCTCGCCGACCACTACCTCGCCCTCAAGGCCGCCGGCCGCCTCTGATCCCGCCGCCTCTGGCCCCGCCGCCTCTGGCCCCGCCAAGACCCCGCCCGCGGGGGGTGTCGAAAATGAAGGAGCTCATGCGCGGGGGCTCGGAAAAGGGGGGTTCCGGGGGCCCGCGGCATGAGCTCCTTCGTTTTGGGCGGCGACGGCGGGGCTTGCGGCCGCGCGGCGCGCCGTCAGCGCGAGGCGGGGGCGGGCACGAGCGGCTCCGCCGAGCCGGGCCCGAGGCCCCGGGTCGCACGCTCGATGGGGTCGAGGGCCGCCGCGACCCGGTCGCCGAGTGTCTCATCGACGCTGCGCCAGTAGGCGAGCACGCGCTCGCGCAGCTCGGGGATGGTCACCTTCGAGACGTGGCCGGCGATGTTGGACACCAGCCGGTCGCGGGCGGCGTCGTCGAGCACCTCCCGCACGAGCGTGCCGGCCTGGCCGAAGTCGTCGTCCTCCGGGTGCGGCGTCGCCGCCGCGCGCACGAGCTCGCCGTCGCTCACCCAGCCGCCGTCGGCGCCGTGGGCGGCGGGGTCGGCAGCCGGCCCGCCGAAGGAGTTCGGCGCGTACACCGGGACCGTCGGCTCGGAGAAGGCGATGCGGCCAGCGCCGTCCTTGGAATAGCTGTGCACCGGCGCGTGCGGCGCGTTCACCGGCAGCTGCGCGTGGTTGGTGCCGACGCGGTAGCGGTGGGCGTCCGCGTAGCTGAAGATGCGCGCCTGCAGCATCTTGTCGGGGCTCGCCGCGATGCCCGGCACGAAGTTCGAGGGAGCGAACGTGGCCTGCTCGATCTGGGCGAAGTAGTTCTGCGGGTTGCGCTCGAGCGTCATCCGGCCGACCGGGATGAGCGGGTAGTCGCCGTGCGGCCACACCTTCGTGAGGTCGAAGGGGTTGAAGCGGTAGCCCTTGGCATCCTCGTAGGGCATCACCTGCACGCTGAGGTCCCAGCTCGGGAAGTCGCCGGCCTCGATGGCCTCGTACAGGTCGCGGATGTGGAAATCGGCGTCCTCCCCGGCGATCCTGTCCGCCTGCTCCTGGCTGAGCGTCTCGTGGCCCTGGTTGGTCCTGAAGTGGTACTTCACCCAGAACCGCTCGCCCGCGGCGTTGATCCACTGGTAGGTGTGCGAGCCGAAGCCGTCCATGTGCCGCCAGGATGCCGGGATGCCCCGGTCGCCCATGAGCCAGGTGACCTGGTGGGCGCTCTCGGGCTGCAGGGTCCAGAAGTCCCACTGCATGTTGTGGTCGCGCAGGTGCGAGCCGGGAAGGCGCTTCTGGGAGCGGATGAAGTCGGGGAACTTGATGCCATCGCGGATGAAGAACACCGGGGTGTTGTTGCCGACCAGGTCGTAGTTGCCCTCGCTCGTGTAGAACTTCACGGCGAAGCCGCGCGGGTCGCGCCAGGTGTCCGGGCTGCCCTGCTCGCCGGCGACCGAGGAGAAGCGGATGAGCAGCTCGGTCTCGGCTCCGGGCTGGAACAGCGCAGCGCGGGTGTACCGCGAAACGTCGCCGGTCGTGACGAAGGTGCCGAAGGCGCCGCCGCCCTTGGCGTGCACCACCCGCTCCGGCACGCGCTCGCGGTTGAACTGGGCGAGCTTCTCGACGAGGTAGTGGTCGGTGAGCACGACGGCGCCGTCGGCGCCGACCGACTGGGAGTGCTGGTCGCTCGCGACGGGCGCGCCGCTCGTGGTCGTGGTGGGCTTGGTCATCGTTCTCCTCGGTTCCGGTGGGGCGTGCCGATGCGGTCGGGTCGGATGGTGCGGCTCTGCTGCGACCCGCTCCGGTGGGGCCGGGCGGGGCCGGCGGGCGCTGCGGCGCGCTGGCAGTCGACGCAGCGGCCCCAGAACACGATCTCGGCCGTCTCGATCGCGAAGCCCGCGGTGGACGACGGCTCGAGGCAGGGCGCGGCGCCGTGGACGCAGTCGATGTCGGCGACGGCGCCGCAGTCGCGACAGACCGCGTGGTGGTGGTTGTCGGCGATGCGACACTCGTACAGCGCCGCCGAGCCGGCGGGCTCGATGCGCCGCAGCAGGCCGGCGGCCGTGAGATCGGCGAGCACGTTGTGCACGGACTGCACCGAGGTGGCCGTGCCCCGCTCGACCAGCAGCCGGTGCACGCTCTCCGCGTCGCTGTGGGGATGCGCACCGAGCACCTCGAGCACGCCGCGTCGGCCCGCGGTCGCCTTGAGGCCGGCACCGCGCAGCCGGCCGTCGAGCGAGTGGGCCTCGAACTGCTGCGCGGGCGGCTGCGCGAGCCGGTCCGCAGGCCGCTGCCCCGGCCGCTCTGCGGGCCGCTGCCCGGGCCGCTGTTCGGTGGTCACGCCCCGAGCCTAGCGGACAATCATGAACAGCTCAAAACAACTGTGAGAACGGCGGGCGATGTCCCGACCGCCGGATGCGGCATCCGTCCTCAGCCGGCGACGAGCTGCCGGGCGCCGGCCTCGACCTCGTCCAGGTCGCCCGTCGCCCCGGCGCGGGCGGCCCGGCCGCCCAGACCCCACTGGTAGCCGAGGAAGGCGGCCAGGGCGAGCGTGCCGATGCCGATCTTGACCGGCCAGGGCCACGGCTGCCGGGTCACCCAGCCCTCGACGAGGCCCGAGACCAGCAGCGCGCCGACGAGCCCGATCGCCACGGCGATCATCGCGCGGCCCTCCTCGGCGAGCGCCCGCGCGCGCGGCCTGGGCCCGGGCGCCACCCAGGCCCAGAACACCCGCAGCCCCGCGGCCGCGGCGGTGAGGACCGCGTACAGCTCGAGCTGCCCGTGCGGGGCGATGTAGAGGAAGAACACATCCAGGCGGTCGTAGTGCGCCATCACCGCCCCCGCCACGCCGAGGCTCACGGCGTTGCTCATCACGAGGTACGCCGGGTACAGCCCGGTGACGCCGAAGGCGACGCACTGCGCGGCGATGAGGGCGTTGTTCGTCCAGACGAACGCCGTGAACACCTCACCGGAGTGCTCCGAGTAATAGGCGGTGAAGTCGTCACGCGCGTACTGCTCCAGCTCGCTCGCCGCGCCGAGCTGGGCGACGACCCGCGGGTCGCCGGCGATGAACAGCCCGGTGGCGACCGCGATCACGGCGGTCGCGGCGGCGACGACCAGGGTCACGATCCGCACCCGGTACAGCGCCGCCGGCAGCTGCACGAGGAAGAACGCCGGAAGCCGGGAGAGCACGTTCGCACCGGTGCCGGTCAGGTGCATCCGCGCTCGCGCGAGCGCGACCGATAGCCGGTCGCCGACCGCCGACTCGCCGGCCGTCGAGCGCACGAGCGAGAGGTCGGACGCCGCCGCCTGATAGCGCTCGATGAGCTCGTCGGCCTCGGCGCCGTCGAGGCGTCGCCGACGGCCGAGCGCCTCGAGCCGCGCCCACTCGCCCGCGCGCGCCCGGGCCAGGGCGTCGAGGTCCACCCCTCGAGGATACGCAGCGGCGGCGCATCCGCCCGGATGCAGGGCACGACCGGGCCGGCACGACCGGGCCGGGGCGCGACAGACATACGCGACCGACGCGGCACGACTGCTTGAATGCAGGCATGACGGATGCCGCCGGCCAACGCGCCACCGGCCAACTCATCACCGGCCAACTCATCACCGGCCAAGTCATCACCGGCGAGGCCGTCGGCCTCGACGTGCGACCGGCATCCTTCCTGCTGCGCGCTGCCGGCGCCCTGATCGACGCCGCCGTGTACCTCGGCGGCTACCTGGTCCTCATCCTCGCCATGACGCTGCTCGCCTCGCCCCTGCTCGCCGACGAGGCGGTCGACGCCGCCGTCTCGGTCGTGCTGCTCGTGCTCGCGCTCGTCATCGCACCGGTGACGGTGGAGACGCTCAGCCGGGGCCGCTCGCTCGGCCGGCTCGCGGTCGGCGTGCGGGTGGTGCGCGCGGACGGCGGCGCGATCGGCGTGCGGCACGCCCTCGCCCGAGCGCTCGTCGGCCTGCTCGACGTGTACGCGAGCCTCGGCGGCATCGCCGTGACCTGCGGACTGCTCGACGAGCGCTCGCGCCGGCTCGGCGACATGGTCGCGGGCACCTACGCACAGAACGAGCGGGTATCTCGCGTGCCGGTGAGCGTGTTCGGCGTCCCGGTGGAGCTCGTCGACTGGGCGCGCACCGCCGACGTGGCCCGGCTGCCCGATCCGCTCGCCCGGCGCATCGCGCGGTTCCTCGCCCAGGCGCCGCGGCTCGCCCCCGGCTCCCGCGAGCGCCTCGCGCGGACGCTCGCCACCGAGGCATCCGCCTTCGTCGCGCCGATGCCGGCATCCGCCCCGGAGCTGGCGCTCGCCGGGATCGCGGTGCTGCGTCGCGAGCGCGAGGCCGCGGCACTCGCCGGCGAGACCGCCCGGCTCGCGGCGCTCGCCCCCGCGCTCCGCGGCCTGCCGCCCGGCTTCCCGGACCGCGGCTGAGGCCGCCCCGGCCGGGTGCCGGGCGCGGGTCGGCACGGGGTCTGACGGTGCCGGGCGGAGGTCAGCGAACCGGCACGGTGCCGGGGGTCCCGCGCCAGAGCGCCGGGGCTCCTGGCCCTCGCGCCTGAGGTCCCCACCCTGCACAGCGGGCTCACCGGACGCGGCGGGTGCCCATCCGACCCGGCCGGCATACCGTCGCCGCGGGCCCGCCGGACGCGGCAGGCGTTACGCGCCGAGCACCTGGTGACGGATGACCTGCCAGCCCTGCGGCGCGCTGGAGCGCTCCGCGTGCCGCTCGCACAGGTCGTAGCTGTGCGGCTCGGCGCTGCGGCTGAGCGGGCCGATGACCACCATCGCGTCGGCGTAGACGTAGGTGAGGGTCATGACCGCCTCGGCGTTGCAGCCGACCCTGGTGCACGGTCTCGTCGTCATCTCGTCGCCAGTGTACGGTCGGCGCGGCCCCTCCCCCGCTCGCCGCGCCCCGTCCCGTCCCGCCGCGCCGCGCCGCGCCGCCGAGGGCGACGAAAACGAAGGAGTGGCTGCGCCGGGGCGCCTCCTGGGGCCTGTGACCCCGCGTCGGGACACCGGCTCCTTCGTTTTCGTCGCCCCTCGGCGGGGCGGCGGGCAGCTCTGGGCGCGCCTAGGATGAGGCGCATGGCCCGATCTCGCCGTGCCACGCGGCCCAGCGGCCGCAGCGGCTACCGCGAGCGCCACGGCCGCGGCATCCGCTCGATCGTGTCCGGCCCGGAGCTGCCGCCGCTGTGGAGCCGTTTCGACGCCTTCGAGTCGGCGGTCGCGTCGACTGCCGAGTACCTCAAGGAGCTGTGGCCGGAGGAGCTCTCCGCCGTGACCTTCGAGGTCGCGGGCCTGCCCGCCGAGCTCGCGAGCGAGCGCGGCGTCGACCGCTGGCGGGTCTACCCGGACGAGAGCCGTGTGCTGCTCTACCGGCTGCCGATCGAGCGCCTCAGCCGGCTGCACCGACAGGATGCCGTGCACCGCCGCCTCGTCGTGGAGAGCTGCGTGTTCCGCGCTGTCGCGGAGCTGCTCGGCAAGGACCCCTGGGACCTCGCGCCCGACCGCTTCCGGCACCTCTGAGCCGCTCGGGGCGCCTCTGCCCCGGCCTTCCCTGATCCGCCCGGCCAGCCGCCCGGATGTCGCAGCCGCCGCCCGGAGCGCCCGCCCGCCACCCCCACGCCGCCGCGCGCCCGCACGGCCGTGCGCTACGAGTACACCCGCACCGGGTCGGCCCCCGTGGCCGCCGGGAGCACGGCGTATCCGCCGAGCTGACCGTCTGACGCGTACTCGACGTCGGCCGCGATCGTGCCCGTCGCGCTCAGGGTGTAGCCGCCCGCGACGGCGTCGAGCGACGTCGTCGCTCCGCCCGCCACGCTCTGCGTCGTGGCGGTGCCGCTCGGGTCCACGATCGTCACGTCGACCGGATCGGTGCCCGGGTTGGTCACGTGCAGCCGGGGCGAGGGCCCGTCGACGACGGTCGCCGACGCCGGCACCACGAGCCGCGGCGGGACGACGGACCAGGCGACGTCGCTCGTGCCGGAGGCGGTGTCGTCGCTCGAGGCCGTCGAGGCGCGCACCGCGCCGACGACCGGCACGTCGCTCGTCACGGTGATCGTGTACTCGCCGTCGTCGAGCACCCCGAGCGGCACGTCGAGCACCGTCGCCGCGCTCACCGTCGCCTCGAAGGACTCGGTCTGACCGCCGGCGAGCGGCACGATGCCCACCGTAACGGTCGCGGGGGTGCCGCCCGGGGCGAACAGCCGCAACGCGGTGGCGAGGTCGGCACTGGCATCCGTCGTGTCGGCACCCTGTCGGGCCTCGAGCGCGGCGCTGCCACGGATGACGACCCCCGGGATGACGAGGCTCTGGCTCGCCGCCGCGGTGCCGCCGACGAGATCGGCGCCCGCCGTCTCGAGGCCGCGCACCACGGTCTCCTGCAGGCTCGCGACGATGAGGCCTCCCGAGCTGGTCACATGCACGACGGGCGAGGCGGTGTCGGGGGCGAGCCCGGCGAGAGAGACCACCTGCTGCGATCCGGGCTCGACGCGGATGCCGCTGGCCCCCGCCGCCTGGATCGCGCCCTCCTCGCCCCACAGCGCCAGATCGACGACGGCCGGCACGTCGGAGGGGTTGGCGAGCGTCACGAGGGTGGTGCGGCCGACGGCCGTCGAGCCGCCGACGAGCCAGGTGTCCGAGGAGACCGGTGCGCAGGCCGCGACCGCGAGCCCGGTGGCCCCGGAGCCGTCGAGGCTCTCGGCCTGGGCGCCGGAGACGGTGTCCGCCCCGGCGTCCGAGCTCAGGGCGAGCGGCGCCCCCGCCCCGTTGAGCGCGGTCCGCGCCGCGTCGCCACTGAGCTGAACGGATGCCGTGCCGTAGGCCGAGGCGCTCGTCGCGTCCGTGCCGCTCTCGTCGCCGAGCCGCAGCATCGCGCCCGGGCAGACGAGCGACTGGGCCGTCGCGACCGGTGTCACGACGGTGCTCGCCGGGGTCGGCACCAGGCGCGGCAGCGGCAGGATGACGGCGGCGCCGACGGTGGCGATCGCGACGCCCAGGGCCGTCACCGCGAGCGCGACCCGGGCGCTCGCGAGCGCGACGGCGCGGGCGCTCGGGCGCGGCGCCGGGCCGCTCGGGCCGTCAGGCTCAGTCATCCTCGTCCTCCGTGAGCGTGAGCTCGTGAGCGGCAGGCGCCACGCGGGACCGACGCCGGCCGGTGGGCACGGCCAGCAGCAGCGTGATGCCGAACACGACCCCGTCGGCGATGAGAACCGGCAGCCGGAACGGCCCGCCGCCCACGGCGGCGAGCGTCGGGGAGCTCTCGTCCGCGACATCCGCGGCGTACCAGAGCAGTCCGGTGGAGGTGTCGCCGACGGCGGTGAGCGCGCTGTCGGCGTCGAGGGCATCGATGGCGGCGTCGCGGGTGACGACGCCGAGGTCGCTCGCCGAGCCGCTCAGCACGACGAAGGCGATGTCGTGCGCGGCGAGCGCGGAGCCGAGGTCGAAGCCGCTGCGGGAGACGGCGTTGGCGGCGATCGTGGCGAGCTCCGCGCGGTCGTCGTCGAGGCTCGTCGTCGTGGACCAGACGGTGTTCTCGTCGTCGAGCGCCGTGCCGACGCCGCGCTCGAGCGTCGCGGTGAGCGAGCCGTCCGACTGGGCGGCGAGCACAAGGGTGCCGAGCCAAGGCTTCTCCGCGGCCTCCGCGGTCACATAGGCGGGCAGGCGCTTGCCGTCGCTCGGCTGCAGGGCGGATGCCCCGGTGCCGATCTCGATCGCCATCGGGGCCGCGACCGCGATGCTCGTCATCGCGAGCACCATCGTCCACACCGCCACGCGCGTCCCCGGTGCCGGCCCCGCCGCCGGCCGCGCGACAGCCGGGCGCTCGCCGGCCG
>JASGFF010000072.1:0-12329 GCA_047605685.1 Microbacteriaceae bacterium | reverse complement strand
CCATCGCCGCCGCCGCCGCCGAGGCCGGCGCCGACGCGCTGCTGGTGCTGCCCCCCTACCTCGTGGGCGCGCCGCAGCAGGGGCTGATCGCCTACGTGGAGCAGATCGCCGCCGCAGCGCAGCTGCCGGTCGTGGTCTACCACCGGGGCAACGCGCAGTTCACGCCCGCCTCGATCCGTCGCCTGGCCGAGAACCCGCTGGTCGCCGGCTTCAAGGACGGCGTCGGGGACCTCGCCACCGCACAGCTGATCGTGCGGGCGGCGGCCGAGGCCGGCCGCGAGGACATCGCCTTCTTCAACGGGCTGCTCACCGCCGAGCTCACCCAGGCCGCCTACCGGGCGATCGGGGTGCCGCTGTACTCCTCCGCGGTGTTCGCGATGGCGCCCGAGGTCGCGAGCGCCTTCTACGAGGCCTACACTGCCGGCGACGATCGGCGCCGGGTGGCGCTGATCGACGGCTTCTACCGGCCGCTGGTGGAGCTGCGCGACGAGACGCCCGGGTTCGCGGTCTCGCTCATCAAGGCCGGGCTGCGTCTGAGCGGGGTGCCGGTGGGATCCGTCCGCGCACCGCTGGTGGACCCCACCCCGGCCCAGGAGCGCCGCCTGGCCGAGATCCTGGACGCGGGGCGGGGCCTGGTGTGACCACGATCGCGCGGTTCACCGCGCGCCTGCACCGCATCCCGCTGACCCGCCCCTGGGGTCCGGACGTCACCTCGGTGGGGGTCATCGCCACCCGCGTGGTGCGCTCCGACGGCGCGGAGGGCTGGGGGTTCAGCTGGACGCCGCAGATCGGCGCGGAGGCCGCGCTCGCCCTTCTCGAGCACGACATCGCCCCCTTCGCGATCGGCCGCAGCGCGCAGCCGGAGGAGCTCTGGCCTGAGCTGTGGCGCCACCTGCACGAGGCCGGCGGCGGCGGCCTGACCACGATCGCGATCGCCGGGCTCGACCTGGCGCTGTGGGATGCGGCCGCCCGGGCCGCGGGAACCTCGCTGTCCGCTCTGATCGGGCGCCGGCGGGAGAGCGTCACCGCCTACGGCAGCGGCGTGAACCTGCACTACCCGCTCGAGGCGCTCGTCGCCCAGGTGCGACGCTGGGTCGCGGCCGGCTTCCCGGCCGTGAAGGTCAAGGTCGGCAAAGCCGATCTCACCGAGGACCTGGATCGCGTTCGCGCGGTGCGCGAGGTGCTCGGGCCGGACCGGGCGCTCATGATCGACGCGAACCAGCGCTGGGACCTGGACGCCGCCACCTCGGCGATCCACGCGCTCGCCGAGGTCGCGCCGGCCTGGATCGAGGAGCCGCTGCGCGCCGAGGACCTGGCCGGGCACGCCGAGCTCGCCCGGCGCATCGCGGTGCCGATCGCGGTCGGCGAGAACCTGCACACCGGCTACCGCTTCGCCGAGTACCTGCGCGCCGGCGCGGCGCGGATCGTCCAGCCCAACGTGGTGCGCGTCGGCGGCGTCACCGCGTTCCGGCGGATCGCCGGCATCGCCGCCGAGCACGGGGCCGCGCTGCATCCGCATCTGCTGCCGGAGCTGTCCGGCCAGCTGGCCCTCACCCTGGACCAGGAGGTCTGGGTCGAGGATGTCGAAGACGCCTCGTTCGGCCGGCTCGACGCGCTCGAGGACCCGAGCCCCGTCTCGATCTCCGCGGGGCGGCTGACCGAGAACCCCCACGCCGGAATCGGCCTACGTTTCCGCTGAGCGCCGAAAGGAATCGCCATGACCACCTCCCCCGAGCAGCTCGACACGCTCGTGCGCGCCGCCCACGCGGCCTATCCGATCTGGCGGGACGCGGACGCCGCCACCCGCGCCGGCTGGCTGCGCGCCGCCGCCGACGCCCTCGACGCGCACACGGAGGAGCTCGTCGTCCTCGCCGATCGGGAGACCCGCCTCGGGGCCGTGCGCCTTCGCGGCGAGGTGGCCCGCGCCAGCGGTCAACTGCGCCTGTTCGCGGGCGTCGTCGAGGAGGGGGCGTACCTGGAGCTGAGCGTCGACGACGCCGACCCGGCCGCGACACCGCCGCGACCGGAGCTGCGCCGGCTGCTCGTGCCGCTCGGCGTCGTCGCGGTGTTCTCCGCCTCGAACTTCCCGTTCGCGTTCTCGGTCGCCGGCGGCGACACCGCCTCGGCCCTCGCGGCGGGCAACCCGGTCGTGGTCAAGGCGCACTCCGGCCACCCCGAGCTCTCCGTCCGCACCGCCGAGATCGTCGCGGCGGCGCTCACGGCGGCAGGGGCGCCGGAGGGCTCGCTCTCGCTCGTGACCGGTCGCGAGGCGGGCAACGCGCTCGTGCAGCACCCGCTCGTGCGGGCGGCCGGGTTCACCGGGTCGATCCCCGCCGGGCGCGCCCTGTTCGACCTGGCCGCCGCCCGCCCCGCGCCGATCCCGTTCTACGGCGAGCTGGGCAGCCTGAACCCCGTGGTCGTGACGCCCGCCGCCGCGGCGGCGCGCGGGCCGGAGCTGGCGAGCGGCCTGGTCGGCTCGTTCACGCTCGGCGCCGGCCAGTTCTGCACCAAGCCCGGGCTGGTCTTCGTGCCCGAGGGCGCCGGGCTGGAGGAACGGGTCGCCGCCGCCGCGCGCGCCGCCACGGCCGGCCCGCTGCTGACCGATCGGATCACGGCG
Organism: Microbacteriaceae bacterium; assembly: GCA_047605685.1. Classification (GTDB taxonomy): domain Bacteria; phylum Actinomycetota; class Actinomycetes; order Actinomycetales; family Microbacteriaceae; genus JAUASV01. Next base: position 9,712 of record JASGFF010000072.1, on the reverse strand, counting down.
GCGTTCCCGGACGGCGTCGGCACGCTGCGCGCCGACCCCTCCGTCACCGTCGTGGCCGAGGGCCTCGCCACGCCGGCGGGAGTGACGCCGGTCGTGCTGGCCACGGACGCGGCGGCGGTCGCCGCCCGCCCGGAGGCGCTGCTGGAGGAGGTCTTCGGGCCGGTCACGCTGCTCGTGCGCTACCGCGACGAGGCCGAGCTGCACGCCGCCCTGCGCGCGGTGCCCGGCAGCCTGACCGCGACCGTGCACGCGGAGCCGGACGACGGGCTCGACGAGACGCTCGCGGTGCTGCGGGAACAGGCCGGCCGCATCCTGTTCGAGGGCTGGCCGACCGGCGTCGCGGTCACCTGGTCGCAGCACCACGGCGGCCCCTACCCCGCGACGACCTCGCTGCACACCTCCGTGGGCGCCACCGCGATCCGCCGCTTCCTGCGCCCACTGGTGCTCCAGGACGCACCGGCGCGCGCCCTGCCCCCGGTGCTGCGCGACGAGCACCTGGCGGCGCTCCCGCACCGCCGCAACGGCGTGCTGCGCGTGCCCGCCGCCTGAGCCCGCCACCACCCGAGCCCGCCACCACCCGAGCCCGCCGGCTCGGCCGGAGCTCGAAAAGAGCAGGGCCAGCGCCTCGTCGCCCTGCGCGGTGTCGCGCACCCTCAATCCCGCAGCGCCCCGCCCAGCATCCCCTCCAAGAAGTAGCGCCGCAGGAAGACGAACAGCAGCACGACCGGCAGTGCGACGATGAGCGACGCCGCCGACAGGGTGGCGTACTCGACCGTGTACTGCGCCTGGAAGAAGGTCAGCGCGAGCGGCGCGGTGCGGTGGGACTCCGACGAGATCATCACCAGCGACAGCAGGAAGTCGTTCCAGGTCCACATGAACGTGAGGATCACCATGGTCACGATCGCCGGCCGGGCCATCGGCACGAGGATCGTCCACAGCACCCGCATGTCGCGCGCGCCGTCGAGACGAGCCGCCTCGATCAGGCTCATCGGGATGCGACGGAAGTAGTTACGCATCCAGAACGTGCCGAACGCGACCGTCTGCGCCACCTGCGGCAGGATCAGCGACGCGTAGGTGTCGAGCAGGCCGTAGCTGCGCATCGTGAAGTAGAGCGGGATGATGTAGCCCTCGAGCGGGACCAGCAGGCCCACGAGGAAGACCGCGAACGCCGCACCGCTGCCCCGGAACGACAGCCGGGCGAACGCGAAGCCGGCCAGGATCGACAGGACCCCGCCCAGGACCACCACGGAGGTGGTCACGATGAGACTGGAGCGCATGTACTGCGCGAACCGCCCCTGCCTCCACGCGATCGCGAGGTTCTGGAAGTCCAGCTCGCTCGGCCAGCGGAACGACGGACCGGCCTCGCCGATCGGGGTGAGCGCCGTGAGCAGCACATACAGCAGCGGGAACACCGCCGCGATCGATCCGGCCACGAGCACCGCGTAGCCGAACGCGGTCTCCCTGCGGGCGATCATGCCTCGTCCTCCGCCGGCGACAGCCGGTTGATCAGATACGTCAGAGCGAGGATCAGCACGCTCAGCACCACCGCCACCGTCGAGCCGGTGCCGACCGCGCCCTGGTTGAATGCCAGGTTGTAGATCTGGAACGCCGGCACCGAGGTCGACGTGCCCGGGCCGCCGCGGGTGGTCACGTAGATGAGGTCGAAGGTGCGCACGGCGGCGATCACCGTCAGCGTCAGCGCGATCACCAGCTGGCCCATGAGCCCGGGCAGGGTCACCGCGAAGAACTCGCGGATCGGGCCCGCGCCGTCCATCCGGGCCGCGTCGAACAGCTCCGCGGGGATCGCTGAGATCCCCGCGGTGAACAGCACGAAGCACAGTCCCGTCGCGGCCCAGGTGCCGATGAAGCCCACCGCGGCGAGCGCGGTGTCGAAGTCGCCGAGCCACGACCGGGTCAGGCCGTCGAGCCCGATCAGCCGCAGCACCTGGTTCAGCACGCCCTGCGGCGCGTAGATGGCGCCCCACGCCAGACCCAGCACCACCGGGGTGATCACCTGCGGCAGGAACAGGAGCGTCTGGAACGCCCCACTGCCGCGGATGCGGCCTCGGCCGACGATCGCCGCCAGCAGCATCCCGAAGGCGATCGGCAGCACCGCGTAGAACAGCAGCAGCACCAGGATGTGCCCCAGCCCCTCCAGGAACCACGGGGCCGTGACCACCTCGACGTAGTTGCCGAGGCCCGCCCAGGTTGCCGTCGTGATGCCGTCCCAGTCAAAGAGGCTGAACCACACGGTCTGGGCCATCGGGACCAGCAGGAACATGGCGATCAACACGAGCGAGGGCGCCAGGTACAGCCACGCCCACAGATCGGAGCGACGGCGCCGGGCACGGCCTCGCCTGACCGCCCGCAGGGGCGATCGGGCGAGGCCGGCACGGCCGGGCTGGGTCGTCACTGGCCGTGGAACTCCGTGTAGTCGGCCTGCAGGGCCTCGCCGAACGCCTCGCCGTCGATCCGCCCCGCCAACAGCAGCTGCAGGTTCTGGGTGATCGTGTCGTAGAAGGTCGGGGTCGTCCAGTCGAGATAGGGCACCAGGCCGTCGGCGGCGTTGATCTCGTCCCACGCGTCCAGGATGTCGGAGCCGAGCGCGCTCATCGACTCGCCCGCGGTGTCGGAGGGGATCGCCGGCAGCTGCTCGTTCTCCACCAGCGTGTCCATCCCGGTCTCGCTGGTGATGAAGTTGATGTACGCGGCCGCCACATCCTGATTGTCCGACTTCGACGGGATCGCCCACGGGTATCCGATGCCGCCGAGGGCCGCGAGGTCGCCGCCCTCCGTGGCGGGGAGCACCGAGAACTGGACGCTCGACATCTCCGTCATCGCCGACTGGTTCCAGATGCCGCCGATCAGGTAGGCCGCGTCACCGTCCGCGAACTGCTCCACGGCGGTGTCCATCGTCTGACCCTCGAAGCCCTCCGACAGGTAGCCGTCGGCCGCCCAGCCGGCGATCTCGTCGGCGGCCGCCACGACCGCGTCATCGGTCCAGCTCCCGGAGCGGCCGAACACCAGATCGGCCGTCTGCTCCGCGCCGTACTCGGCGGCGAGCGGGGCGCCCAGCAGGTGGATCGCCGGATAGGTGTCCGAGTTGCCGAACGCGATCGGGGTGATGCCCGCCGCCGCGATGCCGGCCAGCTGCTCGTTCAGCTCCTCCAGGCTCGTCGCCGGCTCGAGACCCGCCTTCGCGAGGACGTCGGGGTTGGCGAACACGCCGACGATCTCTCCCGTGAGCGAGAGCCCGTAGAGGCTGCCGACGCCGAGGGACGAGCCGTCGTCGCTGACCGAGTTGAGGGCCAGCTGGCTCTCCGGGAAGCGGTCGCTCCAGCCGTACACCTCGGCGTAGGGGTCGAGGTCGGTGAGCAGACCCGCCTCCACGTAGGCGGCCATGTCGGAGTAGCCCTGGTTCGCCTCGACGACGTCCGGCGGGCTGTCGCCCGACATCGCCAGCTTCAGGGTGGCCTTCAGGTCGTCGAGGGTGCGGGTGACGCGCTCGATCGTGACGTTCGGGTACATCTGCTCGAACTCGGCGTTCAGCTCGTCGAGGGTGGTGCTGATGCCGGAGGAGGACTCGCCGTCCCAGACCGTCAGCGTGATCTCCCCCGCCTCCGCCGGGTCGGTGCTGATGGCGGACGCCGTCCGATCGACGTCGCCGGCGTCGGTCGACGCGCCGGGGACGCACCCGGCGAGTGCTCCGCCGACCAGCACGACGGCCGCTGTTAACGTTGCTGCTCTGCGGTACTTCGAGTACATCGTTGCCTCTCCTCGGGGGACGGGTTGCGCGGGGGACGGGTTGCGCGCGCCGCACGGCGCTTGTCTCGCACGATAGTCACACTGGTCTGACTGGTCTAGCCTATTTACGCACTTGTAACAGATCCGGAGTCCAGAAAGCTGCCAAATGCTGGATCTAGTCCAGATAGTCCAGAATGTGCTTCACTGGTCTGGTGACCGACGAGAGGGCCAATGTGACGACACCGGTGACGATCTTCGACAGCGCGGCGCAAGCGGGAGCGGCCCTCGCCGACCTGATCGTCGACGGCATCCGGGCCGCGGCGGAGCAGGGACGGCGCTACGTGCTCTGCACCCCGTCCGGCCGCACCCCCGTCCCCGTCTACATCGCCCTCGCCGAACGGATCCGGACGGCCCCGATCCCCCTGCACCACGTCATCGTCACCATGCTCGACGAGTACGTCGAGCCCGATGCGGACGGCGGATACCGGCCCGTCGACGCCCGACTGCCGCACTCCTGCACGCGCTGGGGCGTCGTGGAGGTGCTCGAGCGGCTGAACGCCGCCTCCCCCACCACCCCGCTCGCGCGGGAGAGCCTGTGGGTGCCGGATCCCGCCACGCCCGAGGGATACGAGGACCGCCTTCGCGAGCTCGGCGGGTTCGACCTGCTCCTGCTCGCCACCGGCGCCAGCGACGGCCACGTCGCCTTCAACCCGCAGGGCACCGAGCGCGACGCCCGCACCCGTGTCGTCGAGCTCGCCGAGCACACCCGCCGCGACAACCTGAGGACGTTCCCCACCTTCTGCTCGCTCGACGAGGTCCCCCGCCACGGCGTCACCATCGGCCCCGGGAGCATGAGCGACCTCGCCGCACGAACGGTCATGCTGATCACGGGGGCCGAGAAGCGCGAGGCCGCCTCCCGCGTCCTCCACGCGTCCGGCTATGACCCCGGATGGCCGGCGACGATCATCGCCGAGTGCACGCGGCCGGCCATCTTCATCGACCGTGACGCGGTGCCGGCCGCCATCGCGACCAGCTGAGCGCACGACTCCACCCACCTCATGCCGTCCCACCACCGACGCTGAACCCACCGAGAGGAAACCATGGCCCGCAAGAAGATCGCCTACATCGGCGGCGGCTCTTCCCGAGCTGCCGGAACGATGGCGTCGTTCGTCCATCACGGATCCGAGTTCGACGGATCCGAGTTCGTGCTGATCGACGTCGACCCGGAGCACCTGGAGCTCGTGCGCTCCATGTCGGAGAAGATGGCGAGGGCGGCCGGCCTCGACTACACCATCACCGCCACCACCGACCAGCGCGAGGGGCTCCGGGACGTCGACGCGGTGCTCACCAGCTTCCGCCCCGGCAACTTCGCATCCCGCGTGCTCGACGAGCGCATCCCGCTGAAGTACGGCGTCATCGGACAGGAGACGCAGGGCCCGGGCGGCATGATGATGTCGCTGCGGTCCATCCACTTCTACCAGGGCATCGTCGACGACCTGAACGCGCTCGCCCCCGGCGCGCGGATCTTCAACTACACGAACCCGGTCAACATCGTCTCGCAGGCCGTGACCCGGTTCACCGACATCCCCATGGTCTCGTTCTGCGAGGGCCCCATCTACTTCCCCGCCACCGCCGCCCGCGGCGCGGGCCTCGACCCCGACAGGCTGACCGCCACCATGGTGGGCGTCAACCACAACTGCTGGTCGGTGGAGGCCAGCTACGACGGGCGCGACGCCATCGAGGTGCTCGGCGAGCGCTGGGAGGCGCTGAAGGACGAGCCGCTGCCCGCCGACCCGGACGAGCGCGTCGCACGGCGGGTGCTCGAGATCTCCGTGGCCATGGGGTCCCTGGCCGCCGACTACTACCAGTACTACTACTTCGCCGACGAGATCCTGCGAGAGCTGCAGCTGAGCCGTCGCACCCGGGCCGAGTTCCTGCTCGACAACCTGCCCGACTACTGGAACCACTACCGGGAGCAGGCGGCCTCGGACAACCCGGTGCTCGACCCCGCGCGCTCCCGCGGCGGCATCCACGAGCTCGAGCTCGCCATCGACGCCATGAACGCCTACTACAACGACACCGGTGACCGTCTGCCCTTCAACGTGCCCAACACCGGCAGGGTCATGCCCGACTTCGACGAGGACGTGGTGGTGGAGGTGTGGGGCACCGTCGACTCCGACGGGTTCCACTCGGAGACGTTCCCGCAGCTGCCGCACCCGGTTCGCGGGATCACGCAGCAGCTCGCCGAGTACCAGTACCTCGCCGCGGAGGCCGCCTGGCGCGGCACCCGCAAGGACGCCATCCGCGCCATGGTCGCCAACCCGCTGGTGCCGAGCCTGCACGTCGCCGAGGCGTTGTACGACGAGATGGCCCACGCCCATCGTGCGTATCTGCCCGACCGTCTGCTTTCCTGAGTCATGACCGCGACCCCACCCGACAGCCGCCCGCCCGACGGCTCGTGCTATCTGGCCGTCGATGCCGGCAACTCCAAGACCGACGCCCTGCTGCTCGACGGCACCGGCGCGCTGCTCGCCTGGGGGCGCGCCGGCACGGGCGACATCTACACGGGAGTCGAGTCGGCGACCGCCGAGGTGCGCCGGGCGGTGGACACCGCGCTCGGGGCGCTTCCCCCGGGAGGCCGGGTGGTGCACGCCGCTCTCCGGCTGGCGGGCGTCGACTGGCCCGAGGACGAGGCGCTGTGGCGTCGCGTGATCGACACGTGGGGTCTGCCGGCTGACTCGTCGGTGCTGAACGACGGCTTCGCGAGCATCCGGCTGGCGGCGCTCGACGGCGTCGGGCTGTCGGTGACCGCGGGCACCCACTCCGCGTTCGCCGGCCGCGGGCCGGAGGGCGCGGAGTTCGGCATGAACATGTGGACCATGCACACGATGGGCGCGTTCGCGCTCGGCCAGGAGGCGTTCCGCGCCGTCGGCCTGGCCCTGCTGGGGATGGCACCGGAGACGGTGCTGTCCGAGCGTCTCGCCGCTCACTTCCAGGTGGCCGACGCCGCTGCCGTCATCCACGCGAGGCACTGCCGGGAGTGGACGGTGTCCGAGGCCGACTTCCCGCGCCTCGCGCCGCTCGTGACCGCCGCGGCCGTCGACGGCGACGCGGTCGCGCGGCGCATCATCGCCGAGCAGGGGCGGACCTTCGCCGACTACGCCGCCACCGTCGCGGCGCGGGTCGGCTTCGCGGCCGACGACGCGGTGCGCGTCGCGCTCAACGGCTCGGTCGCTCGCGCGCCCGGCTCGCCGCTCGCCGCCGCGATCGTGGAGGAGCTCGGCGCCCGCCTTCCCAACGTGGTCGTCGTGGTCGAGCGTGTTCCCCCCGTCGTGGGCGCCGCGCTCGACGCCCTGGCGGAGGGCGGTGTCGCGGTGGACGAGCCGCTGGCGCGGCGGCTGATCACGGCCGTCGAGGCGGCGGAGGCGAGCTGAGCCGCTGGCCGGGGCATCGCCGGTGGGGACGGGTGCGTCGCTAGGGCCGGAAGAGGTCGGCCTTGAAGCGGTACGCCCCGCCCCGGTAGACGAGCGTCGAGGTGATGAGGGGCTCTCCCCCGCTGCTCTCGGTGATCTCCTTGGCCACGAGCGCGGCGGAGCCCGCGGCGACGTCGAGGAGCATGGCCGTGCGTTCGTCCATCAGCTCGGCGCTCACGGTGTAGCTGCTGTGCGTGACGTGCAAGCGGTACTGCTCGCGCAGCAGCGCGTACAGCGAACGGTCCTCGAGGTCGAGGTGCTCGATGCCGGGCACGCGGTCGTGACGGATGACCACCCGGTCGAGGCAGATGGGCACATGGTCCATCGACCTCACCCTGCTGATCTCGACCACCTCCGCGGAGGGCACCATCCGCAGGTCCCCGGCCTCGTCGAACGTGGACGGGCGGACGACGGCGTCGATGACGGTGGACTGCGCGGTCGCGCCGCGCGCCGCGGCCATCTCGGTGAAGCTGAGCAGGGTGTTGGGCGGCTCGCTGACCGCGTCGTGGCGGACGAACCATCCGCGTTTGTAGGAGGAGTCGATCCAGTGCTCGGAGGCGAGGAGGGCGAGGCTGGCCCGGAGGGTCTCGCGGCTGACGCCGAGCTCGAGGGCGAGGCTGCGCTCCCCGGGGAGCCGGCTGCCCGGGGGGAACTCGCCGGACCGAAGGCGCTCGAGCACGCCGCGATAGGCGCGGTCGACGCCGGGGGTCTTCGCGGAGTCGGGCATACGCACCAGTATGGGGTGTCTCCCGAGAACGGCGTCCGCGCGTCCGGCGGCCCGGCCCCGCTCAGCCGGGCGGCAGCAGGCCGCGAGCGGTGAAGACCCTGCGCGCGACGGCGACCGCGCCCAGCACCCGGGGGAAGCCGCAGTAGACGGAGGCGTGCAGGAACGCCTCGATGATCTGCTCGGGTCGCAGGCCGACGTTGAGGGCCGCGCCGATGTGCACCTCCAGCTGCGGCTCGCAGCCCCCGAGCGCGGTGAGCATCCCGAGGGTGACGAGCTGGCGGTCGCGGGGCTGCAGGCCGGGCCGGGCGTAGATGTCCCCGAAGCCCCAGGCGACGATCTGGTGGCCGAGCTCGGGGGCGATGTCGGCCAGGGCGTCGATCACGTTGGCACCGGCCTCGCCGTCGATGGCGTCCAGGACGCGCTTTCCCGCCTCGAACCGTTGCGCTCGCAGGGTGTCGGTCTCGGTCATCGCTGTTCTCCGCTCTCTTCGTCCGGCTCGGCATCGGCGAGCATCCGCGCGTAGGCGGCGACCTTGGCCCGCAGCGCCCGTTCGTGCCCGCGCAGCACGGCGATCTGCTCGCGCAGGCGGTCGTGGTGCTCGACCAGCAGTTCCATACGGGCAGGCAAGGAGGCGTCGCCCTCGGCACGCAGGGCGGCGTACTCGCGCATCCGGGCGATCGGCATCCCGGTCTCGCGCAGGCGCAGCAGGAACCGCACCCACTCCACGTCGCCGGGCCGGTAGCGGCGCTGGTTCCCGCCGTTGCGGGTCACGGCCCGGATCAGCCCGGCCTTCTCGTAGTACCGCAGGGTGTGACCGGAGACCCCGGTCACCGCGGCCGTCTCGGCCACGGTCAGCCCCTCCGGACGTGCCATCTCGTTCACGCCACCCACCGTAGGACCGAGAGCGCGCTCTCAGTCCAGTCGGCGATGACCACCATGACCGACAGTTCCGCGAGGGCCCAGGCGGAAAGAGCCCAGGCCGAGAGGGCTCAGGCCGAGAGGGCTCAGGCCGCGAGGCCGACCGGCACCGCGCCGACGATCGTCTCCAGCGTCCGCTCGCGCACCGCGGCGAAGGCGTCCGCGGAGAGGCTGCGCAGCGCGGCGTCGAGCCGCAGCAGCGCGAGCCCGTGCAGGGCCGACCACACCACCACCGGGTCGCGCGTGTCCAGGACGGTGCCGCCCGCGGCGAGCGTGACGTCGGTGAGGAGCTCGACGAGCAGGGTGAAGCCGCCGTCCCCGCCCCGGCCCCGTGCCCGCTCGGAGGGGGCGGACAGCTCCTCGAGCTGCTCGTCGCTGTAGAAGATCGCGTGGTACAGGCCCGGGTTCGAGATCGCGAACGACAGGTACGCCTCGCAGCCCGCCCGCAGCCGTGCGCGCGCCGCGGCGGGCTCCGAACAAGACCGCGGGAGTCGGGCGATGCCTGCCGCGACGTGGTCGGCCAGCAGTCCCGCGCACTCCTGCGAGACGGCCAGCAGCAGCGCGCCGCGATCCGCGAAATGCCGGTACGCGGCCGCCGGTGAGACCTGCGCCCGTCGCTGCACCTCGCGCAGCGACAGCGGGTTCGGACCCCGCTCGGCCACGATCGCCAACGCCTCCCGCACGAGCCGCTCGGCGAGGGGCTTCCGTGTGGACTCCGACGATGTTGTTGACACTGCTAACTCCTTATGGCAGGGTCTGACTTGTAAGCACTGATAACACTGCGCACTGATGACACTAGGGTGTGTTGCTAAAGCTGGTGTTGAGCCAGTGGAGGGTGGCGGCGAGGCAG
>JASGFF010000071.1:0-12534 GCA_047605685.1 Microbacteriaceae bacterium | reverse complement strand
GACATCTGCCCGGCGGCGCCGGCGAGCACACGTCCCCACCACGAGCACACACCCCAAAAGCGAACCGGGGCGGGCCGGGCTCAGTCTGGGTCGGCCGGATCGAGCGGCGCGTGGTGGTCGAGGTTGCCCACGCCGCGGCGCCAGTATCCGGAGGCGCTCACCTGTTCGCGCGGCAGACCGAGCTCGCGGCGGAGGTACCGGCGCACCGGCGCGAGCGTCGTGGCCTCGCCGGCGAGGAACACGAACGTGTCCTCGGCGACGTCGCCGAGCGAGCGCACGGTCTCGAGCAGGTCGTCGCCGCGGTCGCGGAACGTCCAGGTGAGGGCGGCACGGCTCCCGGCGAAATAGGGCTCGCGGCCGGCATCCGCGGCGTCGATGACGGCCGTGATCGGCGCATCCGTCAGCCGCTCCCAGCGCGCCAGCGCCGGAAAGGCGGTCTCGTCGACGACCGCGAGCAGCGCGCCCATCGCCGGCGCGAGCCGGGAGCCGCGCGGCCCCATGACGCCCAGCCGGTCGCCGGGGGCGGCGGAGGCGGCCCAGGCGGATGCCGGACCCTCGTCGCCGTGCACCACGAAGTCGATCACGAGCCGCTCGCCGTCCGCGTCGAGCGGGGTGTAGTCCCGGGTCGCCGGCGCGCCGGCCGGAGGGAGGATGCGGCCGTCCGGGCCGATGGTCGGCAGGCTCAGCTCGCCCGTCACGGCATCCGGGAACAGCAGCCGCACGTGATCGGCGGGACCGTCCGCGGCGAAGCCGGCGAGGTCCGGCCCCTCGAGGGCGATGCGCCGGATGCCGGGGACGACGTACTCGGCCGAGCGGACCCTCAGGGCGCGCGGGGTCAGCGGGTGGCGGCGGGACTCTCTCTCGAAGGGCACCTGCCGAGGGTAGCCGTCGGGGGAATGCGCTCGCTGGATGTTGTGTTGTACGCTGGTGAGCCGCCCGAGGGCGGTGGCACCGGACGCCGGTGCTTGGCAACTCCACAGCGCGCGACAGCGACCCGCCAGCATGGGGATGATCGGTTTCGACATCGTCTGCAGCCTCACGAGAAGCGGGCCGAGAACGCGGTCTTATCTCGTAAACGATGGCCGCAAACCACAAGTGCCAATTACAAGCGCACTGACCTCGCCCTCGCCGCCTGAGCGGGCGCGATAAAGGTCTGTCGGACCGGGAACGTCCCCTACCCGGCCTCCGGCATCATCTGAGGGGGCTTGCCGCGTGACCGCGCCGAAGGATCACGCGGGACTTCATACTTCGACTGGGCTCGTCGACTTGGGTGCCTGTGACAAAGGTCGGAGCCGAGCAGAACGCTCTTGCAGGCTACGCCCGTAGAAGGCGTGGGAATACAGCGATGGACCGGGGTTCGATTCCCCGCATCTCCACCATCGCGGGCGCTGTCGCGCGCCGCGGGGCGCGCCCACCGGATGCTGCCATCCAGGCGCAGGAAGGCGCCGATCCCGCGGCGGCCGGTGCCATCGCGCGCGGCCGCTGGGCTATCGTGCCCACATGCTGCAGATCCGTCCGAACTGCGAGTGCTGCGATCGCGACCTCGCCGCGGACGCGCGGGACGTCTACATCTGCAGCTACGAGTGCACCTGGTGCTCCGACTGCGTCGCGCGCTTCCCCGGCGGCGCCTGCCCGAACTGTGGCGGCGAGCTCGTGCGGCGCCCGGTCCGGCCCGCGGCCCGGCTGGCCCGGCATCCCGCCTCCACCGAGCGCGTGCTCGCCCCGGGCTGTCGCGACCGCCTGCTCGCACCGAGGCGGTGAGCGGCGCGGGCGGCCGTGCGCGCTGTGCGAGGATCGCCGCATGGCCGAGGACCCGCTCGCGGCGCACGCCGACTACACGCTCGGCACCCTCGACGAGTCGAGCGTCGACGCCGACCCGCTCGTGCAGCTGCGCCGCTGGCTCTCCGAGGCGGCCGAGAGCGGCCTCGTGGCGGTGCCGAACGCCTTCGTGCTCGGCACCGTCGACCCCGACGGCAGCCCGAGCGCCCGCACGGTGCTGTTGCGCGGCCTCGGCAGCGGCGACGGCACCGGTGACGGCCCGGCGCCGGGCCTCGAGTTCTTCACCAACCGCCGCTCCCACAAGGGGGTCGCGCTCGAGCGGAGGCCCGAGGCGTCCGCGCTGTTCCCCTGGTATCCGCTGCAGCGCCAGCTGATCGTCGTCGGCCGGGTCGAGCGGCTCACCGAGGCCGAGGACGACGCCTACTGGGCGGGCCGGCCGCGAGCCTCGCGCCTCGCCTCGCGCGCGAGCCGGCAGTCGCAGCCGGTCGGCTCGCGCGCGGAGCTCGACGCCCTGGTCGCCGCCGAGGAGGCAGCCCTGCCACCGGACGCCGAGGTGCCGCGTCCCGCGCACTGGGGCGGCTACCGGATCGTGCCGCGGCGGCTCGAGCTCTGGCAGGGACGCGCGGCCCGGCTGCACGACCGCCTGCTCTACCGGCGCGACGCGAACGGCGCCTGGCGCGTCATCCGGCTGCAGCCCTGAGCCGCCGGCCGACCCGGCACCGGGCCCGGCGGAGTGCCGCCTCCGCGGTGTGTCCGGGCGGTGCGCCTCGACCCCGGTCTCGTGGCCCCGGTCTCGTGGCCCCGATCTCGTGGCCCCGGCCTCGTGGCCCCGGTCTCGTGGCCCCGATCTCGTGGCCCCGGCCCGCCTCTCGCTCCGCCGACCCCGCGCACCCGGGCGTTCCGCGCGCCCCGGCGTCCCGCCGGACTGCTCGGCAACGGTCCCCGCCGTGCTCCGCTCAGACCCCGACGAGCGGTGTGCTGCGGCACGCGGATGCCCCGGCGAGCCCCTCCAGCAGCGCCACGGTGTCCTCCCAGCCGAGGCACGCGTCGGTGATCGACTGCCCGAACACGAGCGGCACGCCGGGGCGCGGCTCCTGACGGCCGGCAACGAGGAAGCTCTCGATCATCACCCCGGCGATGGACGTCGCACCGCCCGCCGCACCGGCGGCGATCCGCTCGGTGAGCAGGCGCACCACCTCCCGCTGCCGCTGGGGGGACTTGCCGCTGTTGGCGTGGCTGGCGTCCACGACGAGCCGCGGCGGACGGCCGGCGCGCGCGAGGAGTGCCGCGGCATCCGCCACCTGCGCCGCGCCGAAGTTGGGGCCGCCACGGCCGCCGCGCAGGATCACGTGCGCCGCCGGGTTGCCGAGCGTCGAGATGACGGCGGCGCGACCGGCCTCGTCGGTGCCGAGGAACGTCTGCGGGCGGGAGGCCGCGATGCATCCGTCGACCGCGACCTGGACGTCGCCGTCGGTGCCGTTCTTGAAGCCGACCGGCATCGACAGCCCGCTCGCGAGCTGGCGGTGCACCTGGCTCTCGGTCGTGCGAGCGCCGATCGCACCGTAGCTCACGGCGTCGGCGATGTACTGCGGCGTGGTCGGTTCGAGGAACTCGCCGGCGACCGGCATCCCGGCGTCGAGGATGTCCAGCAGCAGCCGCCGCGCGATCGCCAGGCCCTCGGCGACGCGGTGGGAGCCGTCCAGGTGCGGGTCGTTGATGAGCCCCTTCCAGCCGTCGGTGGTCCGCGGCTTCTCGAAGTAGACGCGCATGACCACGAGCATCCGCTCGGCATGCCGGGCCGCGACGGCGGCGAGGCGGCGGGCGTAGGCGAGCGCGGCGGCCGGGTCGTGCACGCTGCACGGGCCGACGACGACGAGCAGCCGGTCGTCCTCGCCGGCGAGGATGCGGGCGATCCCGGCGCGACTCTCGGCGACGAGCGCTGCACGGCGCGCTCCGAGCGGCAGCCGCTCGCGCAACTCGCCGGGGGAGGGCAGCGGCTCGAAGGCGGCGATCCGGATGTCGTGGGTGCGGATGTCGTTGGTGCTGATGGCGGCGCTGCTGATGTCCGTGCTGCTCGTGGCGGGGGTGCGGGTGGTGCTCACTGGTGCTCCGTTCGGCGGCGGAGGACCGGGAGCCGACCGGGAGCCATCCGCCTGGAAAGACGACGGGCGGGGAAGCTCCCCGCCCGTGGCTCTGGTCGTACCGTGGTCAGCGCATGACGCGACCGGCTCGACCAGAGCGGGCGCGATAGGCATACCAGCGGAACTGCACGGGGCGACGGTATCGGCTCGGGGCCCGCGGTGCAAACCGGGCGGTGGCGGATGCCGGACGGTGGCCCGTGTTCGTGGGTGTCTGCGTCCGTCGGGCGCCTGCGTCCGTCGCGCGCCTGCGTCCGTCGGCGATCCGTGTTGTTTCTCAGGCGCCCGTGTTCGTCAGCGGTCCGCCGCCTCGCGCAGCAGCTCCGCCCAGCGCGCCGCGGCCACGCCGTCGGGCGCGGCGACGGCGGCACGGTCGAGCAGGCCGCGGTAGCGGCGACGGATCTCGGGCAGCACCCCCTCCGGCTCGGCGATGACGGCGAACTCGGCGAGCACCTCGTCGTCGATGAGCGCCGCCATGCGGCTCCAGGCATCCGGCTCGCGGGAGACGCTCAGCTCGTGCAGCCGGTCGGCGAGATCGCCCCGGTCGTGCAGCGCGAGCACGCCGCGGTAGGCGGGGGTGGAGCCGTAGAAGGCCAGCTGCGAGCGCACCCGCGCTGCGGCGCGCTCGCGGTCGGCATCCGTCGCGCCGCTGACGACGAACGGCGGGCCGGAGACCACGAAGCCGGCCCGCTCGCGCCCGGCGTCGCCGAGGCCGCGCTCGATCGCGGGCAGCAACACCTCGGCGAGGTAGCGCGGTGTCGCGAAAGCGTGCACGAGCACCCCGTCGGCGTGGGCGCCGGCGGTGCGCGCCATCCGCTCGCCGACGGCGGCGAGCTGGATCGGCGGCAGGCCGTGCGGGGCCGGGCCGGGGGAGAACGCCGGGGTCATGAGCGTGTGCTGGTAGTACTCGCCGCGGAAGTCGAGCCGCTCGCCGGTCTGCCAGGACCGCCAGATCGCCCGGACGGCGCCGATGAACTCGGCCATCCGCTCGGCCGGGTGCGAGAAGGGCATCGAGAAGCGGCGCGTGATGTGCGCCGCCACCTGGGTGCCGAGGCCGAGGCTGAAGCGGCCGCCGGAGAGGTCCTGCAGGTCGCGGGCGGCGACGGCGACGGTCATGGGGTTGCGGGCGAGGGCGACCGCGATCTGGGTGCCGACCTCGACGCGCTCGGTGGCGAGCGCCACGACGGTCGCGCTCACGAACGCGTCGTGGGTCAGCTCGGTGACATGGATGCCGCCGTAGCCGAGCCGCTCGCCGGTGCGGGCCTGCCGGGCCATGTCGGCGTGGCCGACCGGATGCCCGGTCTCGCCGCCGACCACGGTGTCGAACCTCATGCCGCAACGCTAGGGCACCGCGCCGCGCCCCCGCCGCGCCCCCCGCCGCGCCGCGTCGCGCCGGCGAACGGTCGCGTTTTGCGGCTTTCGCGCCGCGAGACGTCCCAATTGGGACGTCTCGGCGAGGGTCGCCCGCCGGCGTGCGGCCGCGCGCTCAGCGGGGCGCGAGCAGCCGGTCGAAGACCGCCGCGCGGTCGAAGCGCAGCGCGAAGGCGCGGGCGGCGCGCTCGCGCTCGCGCAGCGAGGCCGCGTCGAGGGTCAGGGCGTCGTCGAGGGCGGCGGCGATCGCGTCCGGGTCATCCGCCGGCACGATCGTCGCGGTGTCGCCGACGGCCTCGAGCACGCCGCCGGTGTCGGTGGTGATCACCGGGCCGCCGCCGGCGAGCATCTTCTCGACCAGGGCGATGCCGAACGTCTCGACGAACTCCGGCCTCGGCTTCGTCGGCAGCGCGTAGGCGGCGCAGCCGGCCATCAGGTACGGCTTCTCGTCGTCGGAGACGTCGGTGAGGAACAGGATGCGCTCGGCCGCGACGGAGGCGGCGGCCCGCTCGCGCAGCGCCCGCTCGCTCGGGCCGCGACCGGCGATCACCAGCCGGATGCCGGCCGTCGACCGGGCGCGGGCGAAGCCCTCGATGAGGTCGTCGACGCCCTTGGCATCCATGAGCCGCGACAGGAACAGCACGTAGCCGTCGCGCTCCAGCCCGCGGGCCGCGAGCGCCCGGGAGAGCGCGGCCTCGTCGAGGTCGAGGTAGGCGCTCGTGTCGATCGCCGGGTAGGAGACGGTGACCCGCTCGGCCAGCTGCGGGGCGAAGCGGGTGCCGGCCGCCGCGTCCAGCTCGGTCGCGGACGCCACGATCAGCTCGCGGGTGTACTCGGAGACGGCGACGAGACGGTCCTGCTCGAGATAGCTCGCCAGGATCTGCGCGGCCGCGCCCATCGCGCCGGTGGCCACGCAGGAGCGCACGACGTTCGTGACGTCAGAGCCGACCGCCTCGGCGATCGTCGTCACCGCCACCGGCAGGCCGGTGGCCCGGGCGGTGCGCACGGCCTCGGCGACCGCGAGGGTGTGCGGCGAGAGGTACAGCGAGATGCAGGTGGTCGGCACCCCGTCGGTGAACAGCTCGACGAGGCGGCCGACGAGCCCCGAGTAGTAGCGGGCGTCGACGACCTTGTAGTCGCCGACCGGCGCCGGCCGCTCGACGACGATGCCGGCGCTGTAGGGCAGCACCCTGTCCAGCGGCTTGAGCGGCAGGCCGGATGCCTCGAGCCGCTCGAGCGGCCAGGTGACGATGCGCACATCGTCGAAGCCGCGGGTCAGGGCGGCCTCGGCGAGGTTGCGGGCCTCCACCGAGTGCCCGCAGATCACCGGGTCGGCGCGGACCACGATGACGAGGCGGCGACCGGTCATGTCCGCGGACCCCCGGCCGCCGCCCCGGCGCCCCCGGTGGTGCCCCCGGCCGCCGCCCCGGTGCCCTCCGCGGTCGGCCCCGCCGGCACGGCGACGCTCGAGGACGGCGGCCGGTGCGCGACATCCGTGCCCCAGTCGCTCGGCTCCGGGCCGAGCACGAACTCCAGCCGGCCGCCGCGGTGCAGCTCGTCGCCGCGGATCCAGCTGCGCGTCAGCGGCAGGCCGTTCAGGCTCGCCGACTGCACGTACTGCGCGGGCCCGCCGCGCTCGGGCTCGCGGAAGCCCGAGGTCTCGATCGTGAAGGCGCCCTCGGCGAGCCGGATGCGCGACTCGGCGAACGACGGCGGCCCGACCAGGAGCAGGTTCTGCCCCGCGACCGGGAACAGCCCGAGCGAGGCCCAGACGTACCAGGAGCTCAGGCCCCCGGAGTCGTCGTTGCCGGGCAGCCCGCCGCGGCCGGTGCCGAACTGCTGCAGCACCACGTCGTTGACGATCTCGGCGGTGCGGTCGGGACGCCCGGCCCAGTAGTACGCCCAGGGCGCCTCCATGTCCGGCTCGTTGTTGAGCCCCTCGAAGCGGCCGAGGGCGTAGCCGGCGGCGAGCTCCGCGGCATCCGGGCGCACCCCGGGCTGCACGACGGGCTCGGCGCCGTAGCCGAAGAAGCGGTCGAGCATCCCGACGAAGGCCTCATCCCCGCCGGCGAGCGCGATGCGGGATGCCATGTCGTGCATGAGCCGGAACGAGTAGTTGTGCTTGGTGCCCTCGTAGAACGTGGAGTCCTTCAGCAGCCCCGTGCGCGGGTCGTAGGCGTTCACCCACTGCTCGGCGAGCGGGGCGAACTCGCGAAGCGCGGCGCTGTCGCCCACGTGCGCGGCGATCTTGGCGGTGCACCAGTAGCCGAAGGCGAGGTCGAGGGTGTGCGAGATGGGCTCGGCGACGCCGTGCAGCAGGAAGTCCTCGCCGTAGGTGCGGCGCAGGTCGGCCTGCATGTGCACGAGCGCCGAGTCCCAGTCGATGCCGGTGACGCCCTGCTGGCACAGGTCGGCGAGGAACGTGTGCGCGAGCGCGCTGCCCTGCCGGGCGAAGCGGTCGGAGCCCTTCGCCATCCGGTAGCCGATCGGGAAGTTCCCCTCCTCCTCGCAGATCGTCAGCAGCGCGTTCGCGAGCTCGACGGCCCGCTCGGGATGCAGCGCCGTCAGCAGCGGCAGCTGGGTGCGGTAGATGTCCCACATCGTGGAGATGTCGAACACGAACGGTCCGGAGCGCGGCCAGAACGGGCTCTCGTCGGGGGCGAGGCAGGGCTTGATGAGCGAGTGGTACAGCGCCGTCGAGAACACGGTCTGGCGTTCGGATGACACGCCGCCGTTCCCGCCGGCGTCGACGCTGATCGCCTGCAGCGACCGCTTCCAGACCTTCGCGGTGCGCGTCCGACGCTCCTGGAAGCCGGTGGCCTGGTCGCGCTCGAGGTTCTGTCGGGCCTGCTCGGTGCCGCGCAGCGAGAAGCCGAAGCGCAGCTCGACGCTCTGGCCGCGCTCGGAGGGGCCGGCCCACATGAGCCCGAACGTGCGCAGCGTCGTCGGACGGATGTAGTCGAAGTCGAGCCGGGTGCCGCCGGGCATCAGCCGGCGGTCGTACCAGAGCATCTGCCGCCAGGCGTCGGCGTCGCACTCGATGTGCACCGCCAGCGGCGCCCCCTCGACGACGATCTCGCCCCGCGCCATCCCCGGGCCGATCTGCTCCAGGTGGGCCCGCAGCGGCGTGGTCACGCCGTAGGGGATGGCGAGGCCGCCGAGGGAGAAGTCGATGACCACGCGGGCGTCCCGGTGCCGTGGGAACGTGTAACGGTGCACCGCCGACTTGGGGCCGACGGTGAGCTCGGCGGTGATGCCCGAGTCGAGCCGGGCGGAGTACCAGCCGGGCTCGGCCTGCTCGTCCTCGAGCCGCCAGTTGCGGCCGAGCGAGTCGAGCGGCTCGAGCATCGGCGTCACCCGGAAGTAGTTGTAGTACTTGCGGATCGCGCCGGTGCCGGACTGCTGGAAGTGGGTGAAGCCGCTCGCGAGCTGCTCCTCGTGCACCCGCGGCGGCACGCCCTCGGTGGAGAGGTCGTAGCGGCCGTAGCCCGTGGGGTAGGCGCCGGAGTAGGCGCAGGCGCTCACCATGCCGAGCGGGTAGGTCGCGCCGGGGTGGGTGTTGCCGATCTGGGGTTTCGGCCACCACCAGGTGGCGGCGAGCCCGGTCGGGGCGGGCAGCGCGGTGGCCTCGGTGCCGATGAACGGGTCGACGCGCTCGATCATGCGCGCCTCCTCGAGTGCGGGTCCACGGCCCGACGCTAGGGGAGCCGTTGTGCGCGCAGGTTACGGGCGCGTGACGATCGGTCGCGGTGCCCGCCGGGTCTCAGGGTGTCGGGCGACGGGCGTCGTAGCGCCGGAAGCCGGGCGCGAGGCGCAGCAGCAGCGCGATGAGGCCCAGGATGAGCAGGCCGCCGAGCACGGGCGGCGCCCACAGGGCGCCCGAGAGCGCGACGAGCCCGACGAAGAGGTCGCCGAGGCGTGGGCCGCCGGTGACGACGGTGATGAACAGCCCCTGGATGCGCCCGCGCATGTTGTCCGGTGCCGCGGACTGCAGCATCGTCTGCCGGAAGATCGCGCTGACGTTGTCGGTGGCGCCGGAGAGGGCCATGAACACCACGGCGAGGCCGAGCGGCACGGCCGCGAGGGATGCCGGCGAGGCATCCGTGCCGCGCAGCCCGGTGACCAGCAGCACGAGGCCGAAGCCGAGGATGCTCACGCCGTAGCCGGCGATCGCCCAGCCGATCGCGACGCCGTGCCGGTCGATGCCAGTGAGCCGTCCGCTGAACAGGCTGCACGCCAGCGCGCCGAGGGCCGCGGCGGCCGTGAGCACGCCGACGGTGACCGAGCCGCCGCCGAGCACGAGCGCCGCGGCGGCGGGGAACAGCGCGTGCGGTCGCCCGAACGTCATCGCCACGAGGTCGACGATGAACGACATCCGGATGTTCGGCGCGGTGCGCAGGAACGCCAGGCCGAAGCGGATCGAGGCGAGCCCCGGGGCGTGCCGCTCGCCCTCGGGCGGCAGCGACGGCAGCGAGGCGATGCCGGCGAGCGAGGCGAGGAACAGCACGACGTCGACCGTGTAGGTCAGCGGGTAGCCGAGCGTGGCGACGAGCACGCCGCCGAGGGCCGGGCCGAGCGTGACGAACAGGCCGATCGCGACGCCGCCGAGGGCGGACGCCGCCGGCAGCAGCTCGCGGCGGATCAGTCGCGGCTCGAGGGCCGTGCGGGCGGTGCCCGAGATGGTCGTCGCGGCGGAGTTGAGCGCGGTGAGCAGGTACAGGCTCGTCACCGACTCGAGGCGGAGCCAGGCGAGCGCCGCGATGCCGATCGTCGCCGCCCAGGCGACGATCGCGGAGACGAGCAGCACCCGCCGGCGGTCGAAGGCGTCGGCGAGCATCCCGCCGTAGAGGCCGGCGGCGATCATCGGGCCGAGCGCGATGACGCCGACGAGCGAGACGGCGAACGTCGAGGCGGTCAGGTCGTAGATCTGCAGGCCGACGGCGACGATCGTCAGCTGCGCGCCGATGCCGGAGACCGTGAAGCCGCCCCACAGCCGGGCGAAGGCGGGGCTCTCGCGCAGCGGCCGGAGGTCGAGCAGCAGTCCCGGGCGCCGCTCGGCCCGGTCAGCCACGGGCCCCGTCGGCCACGAGCTCGAGGATGGCGTCGTGCAGGTGGCCGTTCGTGGCCAGGGCGCTGCCGTTCCAGGGGCCGGCCTCGCCCTCGAGGGAGCTGAAGCGACCGCCGGCCTCCTCGATGATCGGGATGATCGCGGCCATGTCGTAGGGCTTGAGGTCCCACTCGCCCGCGGCGTCGAGGTGCCCCTCCGCCACGAGCATGTAGGCCCAGGCGTCGCCGATCGAGCGGGCCCGGAACACCCGCCGCTGCAGCTGAAGCAGCTGCGGGATGCGGCCGGCGCCGTCCCAGCCCTGGATGTTGTTGTAGCTGATCGCGGCGTCGGAGAGCGCGCGGATGCCGCTCACCCGCAGCCGCTCGGGCTCCGCGGCGTGCACGCTGTCGCGGCGCGCGCCGCCCGCGCCGATTAGCGGGCCGGTGCCGGCCAGGGGGGCGGCGCTGGCCAGGGGGGCGGCGCTGACCAGCGGCCCCGTGGTCTGCGCCCAGGCGCCGTGGCCGGATGCCGCCCACCAGCGCCGGCCGAGCGCCGGCGCCGAGACCACCCCGACCTCGGGCCGGCCGTCGATCGCGAGCGCGACGAGCGTGGCCCAGATCGGGACGCCGCGCATGAAGTTGGCGGTGCCGTCGATCGGGTCGACGATCCACTGGCGGTCGAGGCCGGCGGCGGGCCGCTGCGCCGCCGCCGGGGCAACCGCGGCACCGAACTCCTCGCCGATGATGCCGTCTCGCGGCCGGGCGGCCGCCAGGCGGTCGCGGATGGCGCGCTCGACGCTCCGGTCGGCATCCGTCACCGGGGTGCGGTCGGGCTTGGTCGTGACGGTGAGGTCCTGGGCGCGGAACCGGTCGAGGGCGATGAGGTCGGCCTCCTCGGCGAGGGCGAGGGCGAGGGCGAGGTCGTCGGCGGCCGAGTGCGTGGTCACGAGCCTCAAGGGTATCCGGCGGCTCCGCCCCCGCGTGCGCGAGGGTGCCGGCCGGGCGGGCGCATTCCGTGGCGGGGCTCAGAACGCGGGGGTGTTCCCGACGATCTCGGCCAGCAGGGCGCGGCCGTCGTCGTCGGAGCCGATGATGGTCTCGGCGCCGAGCTCCTCGACGTAGGCCCAGTAGCCGTCGCCGAACTGGTAGCCGCCGGGGAAGCCTTCGTCGTCGGTGTAGACCGAGTCGGACACGGCCGTCGAGCCCGCGGTGACGATCGACGCCTTCTCGGCCTTGGTGTCCGCCTCGGTGATCGGGCCGTAGGCGAAACTGAGGATGAGCCCGTCGAGGTCTCCGTCGACGGGCTGCCAGCCGCAGACCACGCCGCCCCGGTCGACGAAGCGTGCGAGGGACAGGCCGCCGTACTGCTCGGTCAGGGGCTGGTCCTCGATCACCTTCTGCTCCCACACGGAGCCCGACGAGCCGTACCCGGCCTCGGTGAGCGCCGAGCGGGTCGAGTCGGACAGCAGCGACTCGCACAGCGAGTAGTCGCCGGCGATCGAGACGGCCTCGGTCGCGGTGGGGCTTGCCGTGTCGTCCGCGGTCGTCGCCGTCGTTCCCGCCGCTGTGCCGGCTGCCGTGCCCGCCCTTGTGCCCTGGCAGGCGGACAGGGACGCGGCAAGCAGCATCCCGAGACCGCCGACGGCGATCCGGGTGGGTGCCGGCACGCGACCGCGCCGGGACGGGAAAGGCCGGGTGAGGATTCTTGTCTGCATGGCGGAATTGAATCACAGTCAGCCCACGGCGGCGAGCAGGCGCTGGAACGACCCGAGGCGGCCGGCGGGCAGTTCGCCGCGGTCGACGGCCTCGGCGATGGCGCAGTCGGGGGCGTCCGGTCGGTGGCCGCAGCCGCGCGGGCAGTCCTCGGCGGCCCGGGCGAGGTCGGGGAAGGCGCCGAGCACGTGCTCGGGGTCGACGTGGCCGAGACCGAAGGAGCGCACCCCGGGGGTGTCGATGATCCAGCCGCTCGCGTCCGCGAGGCGCGCGGAGTAGGACGAGGCGGAGGTGTGCCGGCCGCGGCCGGTGACGGCGTTGACCCGCCCGGTGGCGCGCTCGGCGCCGGTGAGGGCGTTCACGAGCGTGGACTTGCCCACCCCGGAGTGGCCGACGGTGACCGTGGTGTGCCCGGCGAGCAGGGCGCGCAGCTCGGCCAGCGGCGGGCCGGCGACGGCCGGCACGGCAGGGCGGGCGGCGGCACCGG
>JASGFF010000070.1:0-12554 GCA_047605685.1 Microbacteriaceae bacterium | reverse complement strand
GTCGAGCGGCCGGTCGCCGTGGTGCCGAACCCGGTGCCGCCGGCGGGGCGCGCGCCGGTGCCGCTGCCGGCCGGACCGCCGCGGTTCCTGTGGGTGGCCCGCTGCGAGCCGGAGAAGCGCCCGCTGGTCTTCGCCGATGCCGTGCTCGCGGCGCGCGCGCGGACGGATGCCGCCTTCGGGGTCGACGTCGTCGGCGAGGGCTCGCAGCTGCGCGAGCTGCGCGCCCGGCTCGCCGGCCTCGAGAGCGTGCGGGTGCACGGCGGCCAGCCGCACGAGCGCGTGCTCGAGCTCATCGACGCCGCCGCGATCGTGGTGCTCACCTCGCTCGGCTTCGACAACCAGCCCATGACGATCGCCGAGGCCGTCAGCCGGCACCGCGGCGTGCTGTACTGCGACCCGGCGCTCGCGGAGGGGCTGCGGCACTGCGGCGTGCTCGCCGCCGGGCCGGGGGCGGCCGAGCTCGGCGCCGCGATCGCGGGACTCGCGGCCGATCCGAGGCGGCTCGGCCGGATCGCCGAGGCCGCCGAGCGGGACGCCACCGAGTTCGGCCCGGCGCGCTTCGTCGAGCGCATCGAGGCGGTCTACGCGCGCGCCGCCGCCGAGGCGAAGACCCGCTGAGGCCGTCGCCAGAACCGTCGTACGGGCCGCTGCGCGGGCCGCCGAACCGGTCGAGCGGACGGCGCTATTTCGCCTCCGCGTAGCTGCGCACCGCGACCGCCGTGACCGGGAAGCCCACCCGCACCGGCGAGCCGCCGAACAGCAGCCGGCCGGCCTCGGCGGCGCAGTCCCGCACGAGCTCGAGCACCGTCTCGGCGTGCTCCGCGGGGGTGTGCACGATCACCTCGTCGTGCAGGAAGTACACCAGGTGCGCTCCGGCAGTGAGCGAGCCGGGGCCCAGCTCCCACAGCCGTGCCCGCAGCAGCCCCATCCAGCTGAGCGCCCACTCCGCCGCGGTGCCCTGCACCACGAAGTTGCGGGTGAAGCGGCCCTGGGAGCGGGCCCGAGCCTCGGAGGCGGCATCCCGGCCCGCCGCCGCCTGCGCCTCGTGCCAGCCCGCGTCCGGCGGCGGCGAGCTGCGGCCGAGCAGCGTCGTGACCACCTCGCCGCGCTCCCCCGCCCGGGCGGCCCGCTCGACGAGGCCGACGGCGCGCGGGAAGGCGCGCTCGAGCCCGGGCAGCAGCCGGCCGCTCTCCCCCGTCGTGGCGCCGTACATCGCCCCGAGCAGGGCGACCTTCGCCTGCGCGCGCGTCGCGACGGCCCCGGATGCCACGATGCCCTCGTACAGGTCGCCACGGCCGGCCGCGGCCATGCCCGCGTCGGCGCTCAACGCCGCGAGCACGCGCGGCTCCAGCTGCGCGGCATCGGCGACGACGAGCAGCCAGCCGGGGTCGGCGACGACGGCGCCGCGCAGCTGCCGCGGCAGCTGCAGCGCGCCGCCGCCGCTTGCCGCCCAGCGTCCGGTGACGACGCCGCCCGGCAGGTAGCTCGGCCGGAACCGGCCGGCCGAGACCCACTCCTCGGCCCAGCGCCAGCCGTTCGCGCTCGCGAGCCGCGCGAGGGCCTTGTACTCCAGCAGCGGCGCGATCGCGGGATGCTCGAGCCGGCGCAGCTCCCAGGACCGGGTGGAGGCGGTGCGGATGCCGGCGCGGTGCAGCGCCCGCAGCAGCTCGGCGGGCGAGTCGGGGTTGACCTCGCCGACGCCGAGCAGGCGCTCGAACTCGCGGCGCAGCCGCTCGAGCCGCTCGGGTCGCCGCGCACCGCGCGGGCGCGGCCCGAGCAGCTCGGTCAGCAGCGCGTCGTGCCGGACGAGGTCGAAGGGCAGCCCGGCGTGGCTGAGCTCGCAGGCGATGAGCGCGCCGACGCTCTCCGCCGCCAGCAGCAGGCCGAGGCGGGCGGTGTCGGCGGAGGCGGCCACCGCCGCGCGCTGCAGCAGCCACTCGGCGACCGGGTCGGGTGCGGGAGGCGCCTCGCCCTCGGCGAGGTCGAAGAGCGCGGCCGGCGCCCCGAGCGGTCCAGCCGGCCCAGGCGATCCGGCCGGCTCGGACGACCCGGCCGGCTCCGCCGCGGCATCCCAGGGCCCCGGCGGCGCCGCCTGCAGCGCCGAGCCCGCGGCGCTAGCGGAGCCGCGCAGGATCGCGTGGCACAGCCGCAGGTCCAGGCAGCGCTCCACCCGCACCCCGGCACGCAGCAGGGCCGGGTACCAGGCCCGGCTGTCGTCCCACACCCAGCGCGGCCGGCCGGGCTCGCGCTCGCGCACGAAGGCCGCGAGATCGTCGACCGTCTCCGGCGCACCGAGCGGCGCGCCGTCCTCGTCGAAGCGCCGGGCGACGACGCCGGCGGCGCCCCGGGCGAGCACGATGAGCACCAGCCCAGTCTGCCGCGCGGCACCGACACCGACGCCCGCGACCGCCCGCACGAGTCACCCCGCGGCGATCGCGACATCCGCCCACAGCAGCCGGTGGTCGGATGCCGGGCCGTCGAGGTCGGGGTCCTCGACCTCGGTGCGGGTGACGGCGACCTCGTCCGAGACCGCGATGTGGTCGAAGCGGATCGCCCCGGTCGTCGACGTCGCCTTCACCCAGGTGTTGACGTCGGCGCTCGTGGTCTCGGGCGTGGTCAGCTCCGCGTCGGTGTAGCCGGCGGCGGCGAACACGCTCATCGGGGTGACATCCGAACGCCCGTCGTAGCTGTTCAGGTCGCCGAGGATGACCACCGGCAGCCCCGCCGTGTTGATCTTGGCGATCTTGGCGACGATCCGCTCGGCCTGCACCTCGCGATCGTCGCTGCTGGTGTACAGGGCGGCGAGGTGGGTGGAGACCACGAGGAAGCGCAGGCCGGTCTTCTTGTCGCGGAAGATCTGCCAGATCGCGTCCCGGCCGGTGCCGGCGCTCGTGACGTAGGGCAGGTCGAAATGGCCGTAGTCGCCGGCGGCGTACTTGGAGGCGTCGTACAGCAGCGCGTCGCTGCGGTAGCCGGCCTTGGAGAGCGTCATCGTCTTGTCCAGGAGCGACTGCAGGTCTTCCGCCGCGGTGCCGCCGTCGGCGAGCCTCGACCAGTTCGCCTCCTGCAGTCCGATGATGTCGGCGTCCGCGGCGTCGATCGTGGCCGCCACGTTCTCGCGCCGCGAGCTCCACGAGCCGAGCGTGGACTTGCCGAGCACCGGGTCGAGCACGTTGTAGGTGGCGACGCGCAGGCTCGCGGCCGCGCCGGCGCCGGTCGTGGCCGCCACCACCGGCGAGGGGTCGCCGGCCACCGAGTCGCGCACACCGTGCACCCGGAAGAAGTACTCGGTGCCGGTCGTGAGCCCGTAGACCGAGCTGCGCAGGTAGGACTCCGGCACCGTGTCCGATCCGGCGATGGACGTGAAGTCCGCGCTCGTCGACCACTCGATGAGGTAGCTCGTGGCGCCGTCGACCGCCTGCCACGAGATCGTCGCTCCGCTCGTGCTGGTGCCGTCGATGGATGCCGAGGCCGGTGCCGGGATCGCGAGCCGGGCCGCGACCGGGGCGGCACTCGCCGAGCTCAGCACGCCGTTCTCGGCCCGCACCGTGAAGTAGTAGCTGTCGCCCGCCGTCCTGTCGATCGCGTCGGTGCTGAGGCTCGTGGCCGTCGTCGCCGAGAACTCCACGTCGGCGGCGGACTGGCCGAAGGCGCTCGGGTCGCTCGACGTGCTCATCCGCACCACGTAGTCGGTGGCCCCGTCGACGGGGTCCCAGCTGAGCGCGAACGCCGTGGAGCTCGAGGTGACCGCGACGGCC
Source organism: Microbacteriaceae bacterium (assembly GCA_047605685.1). Lineage (GTDB taxonomy): Bacteria > Actinomycetota > Actinomycetes > Actinomycetales > Microbacteriaceae > JAUASV01. The sequence continues at coordinate 8,796 of JASGFF010000070.1, read as the reverse complement.
GTGGGCGCGGTGACGACACGGAACGGCGTGGTCACCGACTGGACGGGCGAGACGGCGCCGACGTTGCCGGCGGCACTCGTCCAGCTCACCCGGTAGTAGTAGGTGGTGCCCTGCGCGAGCCCGCTCGCGATGACCACCCGGGTGGTGTCGACGCTCAGGTGCTCGACGTCCGCGGTCATGTCCTCGTCCTCGGCGATCTCGACCGTGTAGCCGACGGCGCGGTCCTCGGCCGCCCAGCTGAGCGCGAGGCTCTCGTAGCCGGGCACGGCGCTCAGCTCGTCGACGGCCCGGGCGGGCGACAGCGACAGGGTCCACCCGACCCGCTCGACGAGACGCGCGAGCTGGGCGGCGTGGTCGAGGGCGAGCAGCGCCGCCGCCGCCGCGGTCGCGGCGATCGCGAGCAGCAGCACGAGCCGGCGCCAGCGCGGGGGCGCCGTCCGGGGCAGCACGGCGCCGGGCAGGCGCAGGGTCGTCGTCGCAGTCATCGGGAGGCCGGGGAGTCGGGGGGAGGGCTTTCAGTGTCACATCCGGCCGGGCGGCCGGCGGCCCGCCACTCCGCTCGGCGCCGGATGCCGTCGCCGACCGGCCGGGGCGCTTCTAGCATGGGAGCGGGTCCGACAGCGGATCCCGTCTCGAGGAGGAGGACCGGCATGGCATCCAGGAACGAGGGCTTCAGCGCCGAGGAGCGCGCCGCGATGAAGGCGCGCGCCCGCGAGCTCAAGCTCGCCGAGGACGCGGCGGCGGCCGCCGCCGCCCAGCGGGAGGCGATCGCGGCGCTGCCGCCCGCCGACCGGGCGCTCGCCGAGCGCATCGACGAGATCGTGCGGGAGGCCGCGCCCTCGCTGAGCCCGAAGACCTGGTACGGCATGCCCGCCTACTCGGGCGCCGACGGCAAGGCCGTGGTGTTCTTCCAGCCCGCCTCGAAGTTCAAGGCCCGCTACGCGACGCTCGGCTTCAACGAGCAGGCCCGTCTCGACGAGGGCGCCATGTGGCCGACGTCCTTCGCTATCCTCCGGCTCGATGCCGAGGCCGAGGAGCGCATCGCGGCGCTCGTGCGACGCGCGGCCCCCTGAGCGCCCGTCCGGGCGCCACGGCGGGGCCCCGGGGCTCGGGTCGGCTCACAGGCCCTTGCCGGGGTTGAGGATGCCGGCCGGGTCGAGCGCCCGCTTGATCTGGCCGGCGAGGGCGTGCGCCCGGGTGCCGAGCTCGCGCTCGGCCCACTCGCGCTTGAGCGCGCCGACACCGTGCTCGCCGGTGACGGTGCCGCCGACGGCGAGCGCGAGCGCGAATATGTCGTCGGCGGCGGCCGCGGCGGCCGGCGGGATCGAGCCGTCGGCCGGCGGATCCTCGACGAGGATGATCGGGTGCACGTTGCCGTCACCGGCGTGCGCGAACACGAAGATCGGCACGCCGCGGCTGCGGCCGATGCGCTGCACGGCGAGGATCGTCTCCTCCAGCCGGCTGCGCGGCACGGCGATGTCCTCGATGAGCGGCCGGCCGAGCCGCTCGATCGCCGGCAGCGCGAGCCGGCGCGCCGCGACGAGCTCCGCGGCACGGGCCTCGTCCTCCTCGATGCCGAGGCTCGAGGCGAAGGGCCGCACCGCCGCGGCGACCCGCTCGATCTCGGCGCGGGCCGCGGCGCCGTCGGTCTGCGCGAGCAGGAAGGCGCCGCCGCGCGCGCCGAAGTCGGTGCCGAAGCCGCGGTCGATCGCGCCGAGGGTCGGCGCGTCCACGAGCTCGAGCACCACCGGACGCACGCCGCTCGCTCCGATCGCCTCGACGGCCCGGGCGGCCGCGGCCAGGTCGGGGAACCAGCCGGCGAGCGTCGCCTGCCCCTCCGGCACCGGCAGCAGCCGCAGCGTCGCACCGACGACGATGCCGAGGGTGCCCTCGGAGCCGACGAACAGCGAGGTCAGGTCGTAGCCGGTGACGCCCTTCGTGGTCTGCCGGCCCAGCTGCACGAGCTCGCCGTCGGCGAGCACGACGTCGAGGCCGAGCACGGCCTCGCGGGTGACCCCGTACCGCCCGCCGCGCAGGCCGCCGGCGTTGGTGGCGATGTTGCCGCCGATCGTGGAGACGTCGACGCTGCCCGGGTCGGGGGCGTAGAACAGGCCGTGCTCGCGCGCGGCGGCGTCGAGCGCGGCGGTCACGACGCCGGCCTCCACGCGGGCGATCTGGTCGACGACCCGGATCTCGAGGATGCGGTCGAGCCCGGAGAGGTCGAGCACGATCTGGCCGGTGCCGGCGACGGCGCCGCCGGCGAGGCCGCTGCCGGCGCCGCGGCCGACCACCGGCACGCGGTGCTCGGCGGCGAAGCGCACGGTGGCCTGCACCTCGGCGACGCTGCGGGCCCGCACGAGCAGCGCCGGCGGCCCGGAGGGCAGCAGGCCGGAGCGGTCGGACGCGGCGGCGACGAGTGCGGCGGCATCCGTGCTCCAGTCGGCGAGCCGGGCGGTGAGCGTGTCGAAGGGCGCGGTCACGGCAGCGCGCCGGTCGCGAGGGGCAGCTCCGGGTGGTTCGACCACTGGCTCCACGAGCCGGGGTAGAGCGCCGCCGGGATGCCGGCGATCGCGAGCGCGGCGATCTGGTGCGAGGCGGTCACCCCGGAGCCGCAGTACACGGCGACGGGCGTGCCGGCGGTGATCCCCGCCTCGGCGAAGCGCGCGCGCAGCTGCTCGGCGGGCAGGAACCGGCCGTCCGGGGCGATGTTCTCCGTCGTCGGCAGGCTGAGCGCGCCGGGGATGTGGCCGGCGCGCGGGTCGATCGGCTCGCTCTCGCCGCGGTAGCGGTCGCCCGCGCGCGCGTCCACGAGCACGCCCCGGTCGGCGAAGCCCGCCGCCTGCTCGATCGTGATCGCCGGCAGGCCGCCGTCCGCCAGGGTGACGTCGCCGGGTTCGGGCACGACGTCGCCGGTGTGCACCGGCAGCCCGGCGCCCAGCCACTCGCGATAGCCGCCGTCGAGGATGCGCACGTCGGCGATGCCGGCGGCGCGCAGCAGCCACCAGGCCCGGCCGGCCGAGAGGCTCTTGAGGTTGTCGTAGACGACGACGCTGTCGCCGTCGTGGATGCCCCAGCGCCGGGCCGCGGCCTGCAGCGCGGCCCGGTCGGGCAGCGGGTGGCGTCCCTCGCCCGGCTCGCCGTGGCGGGCGAGCTCGGCGTCGAGGTCGACGTAGACGGCGCCCGGCAGGTGCCCCTCGAGGTACTCGGGGCGGCCGTCGGGCCGGTCCAGCCGCCAGCGCACGTCGAGCAGCACCGGCGGACGCTCGCCGGCGAGCTCCCGGGCGAGCGTCTGCGGGTCCACGGTCACGCCGCGGCCGGCCTCGCGCTCGTAGGGCAGCCGCTCCCCCGCCTCCACCGCGACCCCGATGCGGTTTCCGGCCGGCGGCAGCGGGCAGATCGCGTAGTCGGTGTAGGCGCAGTTCTTGTTCTGCGCCCGGTTGAAGTCGAGCGTGATCGTGGTGCCCTCGGGCCGGGCGACGATGAGCTCGCGCACGCCCCCGTAGGTGGTGCGGCCGCTGGTGAGGTCGGTGAACAGCAGCACGATGTCGTTCGAGTCGCCCGGGGCGGCCGTGGCCACGAGCCGGTGCTCGACACCGCCGAGCTCGAACTCGACCTCGCCGACGGCGGGCAGGTCGCGCGCGAGCCGCGCCTGCGCCGACTCGACGTGCACCTTACGCGACTCCGGGTAGGGATGCCAGCGTCCCTCGACCACCCAGCGGCGCTGCGGCCGGTAGGCGGGGGTGCCGCGGAAGCCGGTGCGCAGCGGGCTGCGCGGGTCCCGCGGCCGCACGATCGCCCAGCCGGCCAGCCAGAACACCTCGATCCAGATGTCGCCGGCGCGCAGCTGCCGCGGCGAGCGGGCGCCCACGGGAAGCCGGACGCTGCCGTGCAGGAAGCCGCCCTCGTCGGCGAGCTGCTCGTCGTCGTCGAGGTCGACCCGCACGCCCTCGCCGTCGGCGCGCCAACGGCCGGGGATGCCGTCGATGCGGATCGGCTCCTCGGTGAGGTAGCTGATCGAGGTGATGGAGAGGATGCCGTGCTCCTCGGCGAGCTGCTCGTCGCGCTCGGCGCGCCAGCCCTCCCAGAGTGCGGTGAACGCGTCGACCATCAGATGCCTGCCTTCCAGCCGAGCGGCGCGGCGACCAGCTCGGCGATGTTCTCGATCAGTTCCAGGTTCTCACGGTGCGAGAAGCCCGGCGGCAGGAAGATGCCGAGCTCGTCGGCGGTCTGCACGGCCACGTCGGAGCGCAGGTACTCGATGATCTCGGCCGGCTCGCCGACGACCACCGGGGACTGCAGGCCCGGGCCGCCGACCTTCGCCGGGTCCCGCGGGCGGTCGCCGTGCGGCAGCGAGCCGGCCGGGCGGGACGCCGCGGCTCCCTCCCGGTCGCGCAGCTCGGCGTAGGCCTGGTAGAGCCGGCGCTGGGCATCCGTGACGAAGGGGAAGAACAGCCGGTGCGCGCTGACCAGCGGCGCGCGGTCGGTGCGCGTCCAGGCGGCGCGGTGCGCGTCGATCTGGGCGCGCTGGCCGCCCTCGAAGCCGAGGCCGATGTTCGGACCGATGGCGCTCAGCAGCAGGTCGAGTCCCTGCTCGCCGGCGTGGGCGGCGCTCTCGACGCTGCCGGGCCCGTACCAGAGCCGCTCGCGCAGCCCGGCGATGTAGGGCCGCACGTAGTAGGGCGTGCCCCGGTCCGGCTCCGTCTCGCCGCCGGGGCCGAAGCGGTGCTCGATCGCGGGCACCGCGGGCCCGCGGCCCTCGACGGGGGCGTAGCCGAGCACGGTGCCGGCGAGCGCCTCGAGCAGCTCGTCGACCTTGCGCTGCGCGGCGACCTTGAACGGCGGCTCGGCGGGCAGGCCGAACACCGGGTCGAAGCCGGGGATGCCGGTGGCGAAGCCCAGCTCGAGCCGGCCGTCGATGAGCAGGTCGACGGTCGCGGCGTCCTCGGCCACCCGGATCGGCTGCTCATAGCCGAGCGGGATGATCGCGGTGCCGAGCCGGATGCGCTCGGTGTGCTGACCGGCCGCGGCGATCACCGTGAGCGGCGAGGACAGGTAGTTGTCGAAGTGCCGGTTGCGCACCCAGCCGCGCTGGTAGCCGAGACGCTCGGCCTGCACGAACAGGTCGATGACCTCGCGGTGCCCCTGGGCGGAACCGCCGGGCGCGGCCGGCGAGTAGGAGCCGTTGCTGAGGAAGGCGAGGGTGAAGCCGGCCTTCGGGTCACGCTGACGCTCCGGCTCGATGAGGGTGACGGGCTCGTTGGGCATTCTGGCTCTCCTTATCGATCGACGGCCACGAGGTCGAGCACCTCGGCGACGTCGTGGGTCCCCGGTCCCTCGCCGGCCGCCGCCGAGCGCTGCAGCAGCCGCTGCAGCCGCTCGTTGAGCGGGGTGGGCACGCCGTGCCGGCGGCCGAGCAGCACGATCTCGCCGTTGAGGTAGTCGAGCTCGCTCGGCGCCCCCTTGGCGAAGCTCTGCCAGGTGGAGCCCTTGAACGGGGGCCGCTCGGGGCTGGGCTCGGGCCGCTGGCCGCCGAGCGCGCTGCCGATCTCGACGTCCTGCGGGATGTCGAGGTCGACGCCGGCCGCGGTGAGCGCCGCGCGCGCCTCGGCGACGAGGCCGTCGCTGAGGCGGGCGCGGTCGGCGTCGCCGCCGGCGAGCACGTGCACGCCGTTGAGGATGTTGTGCAGCAGCTTCTCCTGCTTGCGGCGCCGCATGTCCTGGCGCACCCGGACGAGGTAGCCGGCCCGCTCGAGGTCGGCGGCGACAGCCGCCACCAGCTCGGCGTCCCGCTGCTGCCGGCCCTCGACGGCGCCGAGCTGCAGGTAGCCGGTGCCGCTGCCGGCGTAGGGGATGACGACGCCCGGCTCGAGGGCGGCGACCGGCACGACGGTGGCGACCGAGAGCACCCGGGCGAAGCGGCGCAACGCGGCGTCCTCGGTGGCGACACCGTTCTGCAGCACCGCGATCGGCAGGTCGGCGGCGACGCCGTCGCCCTCGGCCAGGGCCTGCCAGGCCCAGGAGGCGAGCACGGCCTCGGCGTCCTGCGACTTGACGGCGAGCACGAGCACGTCGTCGGCGGTGAGGGCCGCCTCGGCGGCATCCGCCGCGACGGCGACGCTCACGCGCTCCTCGCCGCCGGCCTTGCGCAGTGTGAGCGGGCCGCGGCGCAGCGCCTCGAGCTGGGCGCCGCGCGCGACGAGCACGGCGGGCAGCCCCGCCTGGCTGAGCTGGGCGGCGAGGTGGGCGCCGATCGCGCCCGCGCCGATGATGACATACCTGGTCACCGCTGTTCTCCTTCAGGTTTCAGATCGGATCGTGGTTCAGATCGTGATCGTGTCGCTGCGGCGGCCGGGGATGGCCTCGAGCAGCCGGATGGTCTCGCTGGCCCTCGGCCGGTCGAAGACCGCGTCCACCGTGCCGGTCTCGACGATCCGGCCGCGGGCGACGACGGCGACCTCGTCGGCGATCTGGCGCACCACGGCGAGGTCGTGGGTGATGAACGCGTAGCTGAGCCCGTACTCGGCCTGCAGGTCGACGAGCAGCTGCAGGATCTGCGCCTGCACCGAGACGTCGAGGGCGGAGACCGGCTCGTCGAGCACGAGCAGGTCGGGGCGCAGCACGATGGCGCGGGCGATCGCGACGCGCTGGCGCTGCCCGCCGGAGAGCTCCTCGGGGCGGCGGCGGCCGTACTCGGCCGGCAGCGCGACGGCGTCGAGCGCGGCGGCCACCTGCCGGCGCAGCTCGGCCCGGCCGAGCCGGCGGTAGTTGCGCAGCGGCTCGGCGATCGTCTCGAAGACGCTCATCAGCGGGTCGAGCGAGGAGTACGGGTTCTGGTAGACGAGCTGCACGTGGTCCCGGTAGCCGCGCAGCGCCCGGTGACCGCGGTGCGGCACCGGCTCGCCGTGCACGGCGATCGTGCCGGCGTCGGGCCGCTCGAGGCCGAGCAGCAGCCGGGCGAGCGTGGACTTGCCGCTGCCGGACTCGCCGACGATGCCGAGCGTGCGGCCGCGCTCGATGCGCACAGAGACGCCGTCGACGGCCGCCACGCTCGTGCGGCCACGACGGAAGCGCTTGCTCACCTCGTCGACGACGAGCACGGGCTCGCTCCCCGCGGGCTTCGCCTCGGCGACGGCGGCGACCTCCGGGCCGGGCCGCAGCCGGCGGGAGGCGAAGGAGGGCGCGGCGTCCAGCAGCGCCCGGGTGTAGGGATGCCGCGGCGCCGCGACGACGCTCGCCGCGGGCCCCTGCTCGACGATCCGGCCGCCGTTGAGCACGACGATGCGGTCGGCGCGCTCCACGGCGACGCCGAGGTCGTGGGTGATGAACAGCACGGCGGTGCCGTGCTCGGCGCGCAGCGCGTCGAAGCGGTCGAGCACCGCCCGTTGCACGGTCACGTCGAGGCCGCTCGTGGGCTCGTCGGCGACGATGAGCCTCGGCTCGCTCGCGAAGGCCATCGCGAGCAGCACCCGCTGCTGCTGTCCGCCGGAGAGCTCGTGCGGGTACTGGCCGAGCCGCTGCTCGGGCTCGTCGAGGCCGACCTCCTCGAGCAGGGCGAGGATGCGCCCGCGGGCCGCGGTCGGGCTCGCGAGGCCGTGCAGCACGAGGTGCTCGATGGCCTGGGAGCCGATGCTGCGCACCGGGTTGAGGGCCACGCCGGGGTCCTGCGGCACGAGCGTGACCGCGTCGCCGCGCAGCTGCTGCCACAGCGGGTCGCGCCAGCCGCGCACGGCGACGCCGCCGATCTCGAGGCGGTCGAACCGCGCCGTCGCGTTCGCCGCGAGCAGGCCGATCGCCGCCATCCCGAGCGTGGTCTTGCCGGAGCCGGACTCGCCGACGAGCGCGACGACCTCGCCGGTGTCGATGCGCAGGTCGGCGGGCTCGAGCGCCGTGCGGCTGCCGGCGCGCACCGAGCGGTAGTCGACGGTGAGCCGCTCGATGACGAGCGCTGGGGCGGGGGCGGCTGTCACTGGATGCCTCGCTGGTCGGGGTCGAAGGCGCGGCTGACCCGTCCGGCGGCGAGCACCGTGAGGGCGATGATGAGACCGGGCAGGGTCGTCAGCCACCACGCCGTGGTCATGTACTGGCGGCCGTCGTTGACGAGGGAGCCCCACTCGGGGGTGGGCGGCTGCGCGCCGTAGCCGAGGAAGCTCAGCGCGCTGAAGGCGAGGATGGCGCCGCCGAACTCGAGGGCGGCGAGGGTGAGCACGGTGCCGACGGCGTTCGGCAGGATGTGCCGCACCAGGATCCGCGCCCGCGAGGAGCCGACGAGCCGCGCCGCCTCGACGAAGCGCAGGCCGCGCACCCGGTACACCTCTGCGCGCATCAGCCGGGCGAAGACGGCGACCGAGGCGACGCCGACGGCGATCGCGACGTTCATGGTGCCGAAGCCGAGCGCGGTGACGACGGTCATGGAGATCAGCAGCGCGGGGATCGCCAGCAGCACGTCGACGACGCGCATGAGCACCGCGTCGAGCGGGCCGCCCACGTAGCCGGAGAGCAGGCCGAGGGCCGATCCGACGACGAGGGCGATGAGCACCGCCAGCAGCGAGCCTCGCAGCGACAGCGAGGCGCCGTAGACGACTCGGGTGTAGAGGTCGCGCCCGACGTAGTCGGTGCCGAAGAGGTGTGTGAGGCTCGGCGGCTGCAGCGCGGCGGTCGGGTCGACGGCGAGCGGGTCGCCGCCGGTGAGCAGTTGCGGGCAGAAGGCGCCGAGCACGACGACGGCGAGGAACAGCGCCGCGACGCCGGTGCCGATCCAGCGGACCGGGCCGCCGGGCCGGCGGCGGCGCGCGCCCG
>JASGFF010000069.1:0-12832 GCA_047605685.1 Microbacteriaceae bacterium | reverse complement strand
CGTCAGCTGGCTGGTGATGGGCCTCGCCCTGCGCCGGGCGGCGTGGCAGCGGCGCCGCTACGAGCGCGCGGAGGTGCGCCGGTTCACACGGCGAAGCCGCCGCCGCCGCGTCGTGCTGCTCGTCGCGGCCGGGGTGGTCACCGTGCTCGCGGCGATGCTCGCCGTCGCGGTGTTCTCGCCGATCCTCTCGCTGCGCACGATCGAGGTCGAGGGCACGTCCCGGGTCGACGCGAGCGCCGTCGAGCAGGCGATCTCGCCGCAGCTCGGCACGCCGCTCGCGCTGCTCGACATGTCGCAGATCACCGAGGAGCTCAGTGCCTTCCCGCTCATCGAGAGCTACACGACGGAGGTGGAGCCGCCGTCGACGCTCGTCGTGTCGATCACCGAGCGCGAGCCCGTCGCCGTCATCGCCGTGGACGGCTCCTGGAACCTCGTCGATCCCGCCGGCGTCGTGGTGCAGACCCTGGACGCACGGCCCGACGACGTCCCCGTGCTGCGGCTCGGCGACGCCGGCACCGACTCCGACGCCTTCCGCGCCGCCGTGAGCGTGCTGGTGTCGCTGCCCGAGGAGCTGCGCTCCCGGGTCGGCTGGGTGAAGGCGACGACGAGCGACGACGTGCGCTTCGGCCTGCCGGACGTCGGCCAGCGGGTGTACTGGGGGAGCGCGGAGGACGCCGATCTCAAGGCACGGGTGCTCACCGCGCTCATGGCGGCGCAGGACAAGAAGTCGAAGGTGGAGTACAACGTCTCGGCCCCGGACAGCCCGTTCGTGACGGAGCTCTCCTCCGGCTGAGACCCTCCGCGGCCCCCGCCGACCGGGCGGACCCGGAAGGGAGTGGGGCGACACGCGGCGGGCATCCGGGGGATCGCCAAGGCGGCGACCTAGTCTCGAACGCGAACCACAGGAGTGAGCAAACTTTTAATCTCAACTAGAGGTTGAAGGTTCAGCGGAGGGCCCGGGCAGTGACTTCGAACCAGAACTACCTCGCCGTGATCAAGGTCGTCGGCATCGGCGGCGGCGGCGTCAACGCCGTCAACCGGATGATCGACATGGGCATGCGCGGTGTCGAGTTCATCGCGATCAACACGGATGCCCAGGCGCTGCTCATGAGCGATGCCGACGTCAAGCTCGACGTCGGCCGCGAGCTCACCCGGGGCCTCGGCGCCGGCGCCGACCCCGAGGTGGGCCGCCGCGCCGCCGAGGACCACGCCGAGGAGATCGAGGAGGCGCTCGCCGGCGCCGACATGGTGTTCGTCACCGCCGGCGAGGGCGGCGGCACCGGCACCGGCGGCGCCCCCGTGGTGGCGCGCATCGCCAAGTCGATCGGCGCCCTGACCATCGGCGTCGTCACCAAGCCCTTCGGCTTCGAGGGCAAGCGCCGCTCCGCCCAGGCCGAGACGGGCGTGTCGACGCTCAAGAGCGAGGTCGACACCCTCATCGTGGTGCCCAACGACCGGCTGCTCGAGATCAGCGACCGCGGCATCTCGATGCTCGAGGCGTTCCAGACGGCCGACCAGGTGCTGCTCGCGGGCGTGCAGGGGATCACCGACCTGATCACGACGCCCGGCCTGATCAACCTCGACTTCGCCGACGTCAAGTCGGTCATGCAGGGCGCCGGCAGCGCCCTGATGGGCATCGGCTCGGCGCGGGGTGCCGACCGGGCGATCAAGGCCGCCGAGCTCGCCGTCGCGAGCCCGCTGCTCGAGGCGTCCATCGACGGCGCCCACGGCGTGCTGCTGTCGATCCAGGGCGGCTCCAACCTCGGCATCTTCGAGATCAACGACGCCGCCCGGCTCGTGCAGGAGGCGGTGCACCCCGAGGCGAACATCATCTTCGGCGCCGTCATCGACGACACCCTCGGCGACGAGGTGCGGGTCACCGTCATCGCCGCGGGCTTCGACGGCGGCGAGCCGACCTCCCGGCCGGCCGAGGGCCGGCGCGCGAGCTTCCAGCCGGCCGAGCCGGGCGCCCCCGCCTATCCGGCCACACCGGTCGCGCCGGCGGGCGTCGCGCCGGCCGCCGAGGCGCCCGCCTGGACCGCCGAGCCGGCGGTGCCCGCGAGCGCCCCGGTCGACCCCGCCTTCGAGGAGGACGACGACCTCGATGTGCCCGACTTCCTCCGCTGAGCCCTCTGCTGCTGAGCCCTCTGCTGCTGAGCCCTCTGCTGCTGAGCCCTCCGCTGCCGGGCCCGCCGCTGCCGGGTCGCCGGTGCCGGTGAGCGGCGGCCTCGCGGAGCGGCTCGCCGCCGTCCGGGCGCGGGTGGCGGATGCCGCGCGCGCCGCCGGCCGGCCGGCCGGGGCGGTGACGACGATCGTCGTCACGAAGTTCCACCCCGCCTCGCTCGTGCGCGAGCTGCTCGAGCTCGGCGTGCGCGACCTCGGCGAGAACCGGCACCAGGAGGCCGCCGCGAAGGCCGCCGAGATCGGCGACCCGCGGGCCCGCTGGCACTTCATCGGCCAGCTGCAGTCCAACAAGGCGCGCGCCGTGCGCGACTACGCCGCGAGCGTGCAGTCCCTCGACCGGCCCTCGCTCGTCGCGGCCCTCGCCGGCGGGCCGCAGCCCGGTCGGGCACCGCTCGACGTGCTGATCCAGGTCGACCTGAGCGGGGAGCCGGGTCGCGGTGGTGTCGCCCCCGCGGGCCTCGAGCCCCTCGCCGAGCGGGTGCTCGGGGCATCCGGTCTGCGGCTGCGCGGGCTGATGGCCGTCGCGCCGCTCGGCGCCGAGCCCCGGCGCGCCTTCGCCGAGGTGCGCGGCCTCGGCGAGCGGCTGCGGGCACTCGAGCCGGCCGCTGACTGGCTGTCGATGGGCATGTCGGGCGACTTCGTCGAGGCCGTCGCCGAGGGCGCGACACACCTGAGGATCGGGACGGCAATCACGGGGAAACGGCCGCCTGCGCCGTAGGGTCGGAGCCGAGCCCGCGATTCGCAAGGAGAATGACGATGGCCAACCCGCTGCGCAAGACCATGGTCTACCTCGGTCTCGCGGATGAGGAGTACGAGTACGAGCAGCCCGCGGCGCCGGCCGCGCCCGCTCCGGCCGTGCAGCACGCACCGCAGCAGAGCGCTCCGGGCCGTGCCGCCGTCACGCCGCTGCGCCGATCGACGCCGAGCCGTCAGGCGGCCCACCAGGACATGAACGAGATCCTCACCGTGCATCCGCGCCAGTACAAGGACGCCCGCGTCATCGCCGAGAACTTCCGCGAGGGCATCCCGGTGATCATGAACCTCTCGCAGATGACCGAGCCGGATGCCCGCCGTCTCATCGACTTCTCCAGCGGCCTCGCCGAGGGCCTCTACGGCAAGATCGAGCGGGTCACCAGCAAGGTCTTCCTGCTCTCGCCGTCCCACGTCGCCGTCAGCGGCGACACCGCCGAGGACGAGACGGAGCTCGAGGCGACGTTCCTCGCGGCGCCGTAGCGGTCCGCCATCCGAGGGCCCCGGCTCGCCGGTAGCATCGTCTCGTGCTCGGAGTCTCGGTCGTCGCGACGGTCCTGTACATCGCCCTCACCCTGTTCATCGTCGTGATGTGGGTGCGGCTCGTCCTCGACCTTGTGGTGACGTTCGTGCGCGGATGGCGTCCGCACGGCCTCGGTCTCGTGCTCGCCGAGGCGACGTTCACGATCACCGACCCGCCGATCAAGCTCGCGCGACGCCTCGTCCCGCCGGTCCGTTTCGGCGGCATCGCCCTCGATCTGGCCTGGACGATCGTGCTGCTCGCGGCCATCCTGCTCAGCTACATCGTGCTCCGCTTCACCGTCTGATCGTCGCGTCCGCGTTGTACGCTGGATGCCATCGCCGTGTGCGATTCCCCGCCGCCGGTCGGGCGCGCGGTGAGCGACGAGCAGATTCCGAGGTGACTTCCCGTGGCACTCACGCCCGAAGACGTGGTCAACAAGCGCTTCCAGCCGACGAAGTTCCGCGAGGGTTACGACCAGGACGAGGTCGACGACTTCCTCGACGAGGTCGTCGTGGAGCTGCGTCGCCTCGGGCAGGAGAACGAGGAGCTCCGGCAGCGCCTGGTGCAGAGTGAGGCCCGGCTGCAGGAGGCGCAGCGCAGCGCCGCCCAGGCCGCGCAGCAGGCCCCGGCACCGCAGCCCGGTTTCGGAGCGACCCCCGGCGCCTTCGCGGCGCCCGCCGCGGAGAGCCCCTACAGCGCCCCGCAGGTCGACGCGAACCCGCTCGACCCGAACAACACCAACAACCTGCTGCAGCTCGCCCGCCGGCTGCACGAGGAGCACGTGCGCGAGGGCGCCGAGAAGCGCGACGCCCTCATCGCCGAGGGTCAGGCGCAGGCGCAGCGGATCGTCGCCGAGGCCGAGCAGCTCGCCCAGGTGCGTGTGCACGAGGCCGAACAGGCCGCCGTGGCCCGGGTGCAGGAGGCCGAGCAGCAGCAGCGCAGCCAGCTCGGCTCGCTCGAGCGGGAGCGCACCGAGCTGCAGCGCCGGGTCGACGAGCTCAAGACGTTCGAGCGCGAGTACCGGGCCAAGCTCAAGAACTACATCGAGGGCCAGCTGCGCGAGCTCGACACCGTGAGCGTCTCGGGTGGCGGCCAGCACACTGGGCAGTCGGTTCCGCAGGCGCAGTCGGTTCCGCAGGCGCAGTCGGTCCCGCAGGCGCAGCAGGTTCCGCAGGGCTACCCGGCGTCGAGCGTGCCGCCCGCGGGCTACGCCGGCTTCGGCCAGTATTGAGCCCGACCGGCACGGGCCCTACGGGTACGGACTCGGCGAGCACGGGCCCGGCCGGTGCTGATCCGGCCACCGCCGACCCGACCGGCACCGACCCGGGAGGCGCGCGCACCGGTGGCCGCCGGGTGGCGGTGCTGCTCGCGGGGGCCGCGCTCCTGGTCTACGCGCTCGACCAGCTCACCAAGCTCCTCGTCGTCGCGCGGTTGCGCGAGGGCGAGCAGCTCCCGCTGATCGGGACGCTGCTGCAGCTGCACCTCGTCAAGAACTCGGGGGCGGCGTTCTCGCTCGGCAGCGGCTCCACCTGGGTGTTCGCGCTCGTCGCGGCCGCCGTCGCGGTGTTCATCGTGCTGTTCGCCCGGCGCATCCGCTCGCTCGGCTGGGCCACGCTGTTCGGCCTGCTGCTCGGCGGCACCCTCGGCAACCTCACCGACCGGCTGCTGCGCGAGCCGGGCTTCGGCACCGGCCATGTGGTGGACTTCGTGCAGCTCTGGGGCTTCCCGGCGATCTTCAACATCGCGGACACCGCGATCGTCACGAGCATGGCGCTCTTCGTGCTGCTGACGCTTCGCGGCATCCGGCTCGACGGTTCCCGCCCACAGCGGGAGCCGCAGTCCGGGCCGGAGGCCCCCGCCCCGCCGCCCGACCACATCGGCTGACGGTGGAGCATCGCAGCCTGCCCGTGCCGGAGGGGCTCGCCGGCGAGCGCGTGGACACCGCCATCGCCCGGCTGCTCGGCCTGTCGCGCACTCTCGCCGCCGAGGTCGCCGAGGCCGGCGGCGTGTGCCTCGACGGCCGCGTCGCGGGCAAGTCGGAGCGACTGCGCGCGGGCGCCTGGCTCGAGGTGAGCTGGCAGCAGCGCCGCGAGCCGGAGGTGGTGCCGCAGGCCGTGCCCGGTCTCGGACTCGTGCACGAGGACGACGACCTCGTCGTCGTCGACAAGCCCGCGGGCGTCGCGGCGCACCCCACGCTCGGCTGGCAGGGGCCCACCGTGCTCGGCGCCCTCGCCGCCGCGGGCGTCTCGGTGGCCACCTCCGGCGCGGCCGAGCGCCAGGGCATCGTGCACCGTCTCGACGCCGGCACGAGCGGTCTCATGGTGGTGGCGCGCTCCGAGCGCGCTTACACGGAGCTGAAGAGGCAGTTCCACGACCGCGAGGTCGACAAGATCTACCACGCCGCCGTGCAGGGCCATCCGGACCCGCTCGCCGGCACCATCGACGCCCCCATCGGCCGGCACCCCGGCGCCGGCTGGCGTTTCGCCGTCACGGCCGCGGGACGGCCGAGCGTCACCCACTACGAGACGATCGAGGCGTTCCCGGCGGCGAGCCTGCTCGAGATCCGGCTCGAGACCGGTCGCACCCACCAGATCCGCGTGCATATGGCGGCCCAGCGGCACCCCTGCCTCGGCGACGCGCTCTACGGCGCCGACCCCACGCTGAGCGCCCGGCTCGGACTCGGCCGGCAGTGGCTGCACGCGATGCGACTCGCGTTCCGGCACCCGGCGACCGGGGAGCGGGTCGGCTTCGCCTCGCGCTATCCGGAGGAGCTGCGGCACGCCCTCGACGTGCTCGCCGAGGGCTCCGGCTGAGACCCGGCCCGGTCCTGCTCGAAACCGGTCCGGGCCCGGGCGCATCGCCGCGGGTCGGGCCCGGAGCGGCCGCGACCCGACGTTAGGCTGGATGCCCCGAGAGACCCGGAGACCTGAGTGGCTGCCAGCGGCGATTCCTTCGTGCACCTGCACGTGCACACCGAGTACTCGATGCTCGACGGAGCCGCCCGCATCGGCGGGCTCATCGACGCTGCCGTGCAGGCCGGGATGCCCGGGATCGCCGTCACCGACCACGGCAACATGTTCGCCGCCTTCGAGTTCTGGAGGACCGCCACGGCCGCGGGCATCACGCCCATCATTGGCACCGAGGCGTACATCACCCCCGGCACCGCGCGCGGCGACAAGACCCGGGTGCGCTGGGGCCGGCAGGGCCAGGAGCAGGACGACGTCGGCGGCGGCGGGGCCTACACCCACATGACGCTGCTGGCCGAGACCACCGAGGGCATGCACAACCTGTTCCTCGCCTCGAGCTTCGCCTCCAAGGAGGGCTACTACTTCAAGCCGCGGATGGACCGCGAGCTGCTGCAGCGCCACGCGAAGGGCGTCATCGGCACCACCGGCTGCGTCGGCGGCGAGGTGCAGACCAAGCTCCGCCTCGGCCTCGCCGAGGAGGCGTTCCGGGCGGCGGGGGAGCTGCAGGACATCTTCGGCAAGGAGAACTTCTTCGCCGAGGTGATGGACCACGGCATCCCGATCGAGCGGCGCACCATGCGCGAGCTCATCGAGCTCGCCCGTCGGCTCGACATGCCGCTGCTGGCGACGAACGACCTGCACTACACGCACGCGCAGGACGCGGCCGCGCACGCCGCGCTGCTGTGCGTGCAGTCCGGCTCGACGCTCGACGACCCGAACCGGCTCAAGTTCGACGCCGACGAGTTCTACCTGAAGAGCCCGCAGCAGATGCGGCAGTTGTTCCGCGACCACCCCGAGGCCTGCGACAACACGCTGCTGGTCGCCGAGCGCGCCCGGGTGGAGTTCGACACGAGCGCCAACTACATGCCCCGGTTCCCGGTGCCCGAGGGCGAGACGGAGGCGAGCTGGTTCGTCAAAGAGGTGCAGGCCGGCCTCGAGCGGCGCTACCCCGGCGGCATCCCCGAGCAGGTGCAGCGGCAGGCCGACTACGAGATCGGCGTCATCACCCAGATGGGCTTCCCGGGCTACTTCCTCGTCGTCGCCGACTTCATCAACTGGTCGAAGGACAACGGCATCCGGGTGGGGCCCGGCCGCGGGTCCGGCGCCGGCTCGATGGCCGCCTACGCCATGCGCATCACCGACCTCGACCCGCTGCGGCACGGCCTGATCTTCGAGCGCTTCCTCAACCCCGACCGGGTGTCGATGCCCGACTTCGACGTCGACTTCGACGACCGCCGCCGCGGCGAGGTGATCCGCTACGTCACCGAGAAGTACGGTGACGAGCGCGTCGCCCAGATCGTCACCTACGGCACCATCAAGGCCAAGCAGGCGCTCAAGGACGCCTCCCGGGTGCTCGGCTTCCCCTTCGGCATGGGCGAGCGGCTCACCAAGGCGATGCCGCCGACGATCATGGGCAAGGACATCCCGCTGCACGGCGTCGTCGACCCCGCCCACGAGCGCTACAAGGAGGCCGGCGAGCTGCGCGCCATCATCGAGACGGACGCCGAGGCCAAGAGGGTCTTCGACACCGCCCTCGGCCTCGAGGGGCTCAAACGGCAGTGGGGCGTGCACGCGGCGGGTGTGATCATGTCGAGCGACCCGATCGACAGCGTCATCCCGGTGATGCGGCGGGAGCAGGACGGCCAGATCGTCACGCAGTTCGACTACCCGGCCGCCGAGGCGCTCGGCCTGATCAAGATGGACTTCCTGGGCCTCAGGAACCTGACGATCATCTCCGACGCGCTCGACAACATCCGCTCCAACCGCGGCGTCGACCTCGACCTCGAGCGCCTCGAGCTCGAGGACCCCGCCGCCTACGAGCTGCTGCAGCGCGGCGACACCCTCGGCGTGTTCCAGCTCGACGGCGGCCCGATGCGCTCGCTGCTGCGGCTGATGAAGCCGGACAACTTCGAGGACATCTCCGCCGTGATCGCGCTCTACCGGCCCGGACCCATGGGCGCGAACTCGCACACCAACTACGCGCTGCGCAAGAACGGTCAGCAGCGGATCACGCCCATCCACGAGGAGTTCCGCGAGTCGCTCGCCGACATCCTCGACACCAGCTACGGCCTGATCATCTACCAGGAGCAGGTGATGGCGATCGCCCAGCGCGTCGCCGGCTTCTCCCTCGGCCAGGCCGACATCCTGCGCCGCGCGATGAGCAAGAAGAAGAAGTCCGAGCTCGACAAGCAGTACGAGGGCTTCGCGGCCGGCATGCGGGCCAACGGCTACTCGGATGCCGCGATCACGACGCTGTGGGACATCCTGCTGCCGTTCTCGGACTACGCCTTCAACAAGGCGCACTCGGCCGCCTACGGCGTGGTCAGCTACTGGACCGCCTACCTCAAGGCGCACTACCCGGCCGAGTACATGGCGGCGCTGCTCACGAGCGTCGGCGACTCCAAGGAGAAGATGGCGCTCTACCTGAACGAGTGCCGCCGGATGGGCATCCGCGTGCTGCCGCCCGACGTCAACGAGTCGATCGGCTTCTTCACGGCCGTCGGCGCCGACATCCGCTTCGGCCTCGGCGCCGTGCGCAACGTCGGCTTCGCCGTCGTCGAGCAGATCGTCGCCGCCCGCCGCGAGAAGGGCCGCTTCACCGGCTTCCACGACTTCCTGTCGAAGGTGCCGGTGCAGGTGACGAACAAGCGCACCGTCGAGTCGCTCATCAAGGCCGGTGCCTTCGACTCGCTCGGTGACACCCGGCGGGCGCTGCTCGAGGTGCACGAGGAGGCGATCGACGGCATCGTCACCCAGAAGCGCAACGAGGCCAACGGCCAGTTCGGCTTCGACTTCGACAGCCTCTGGGACGAGCAGGACGCGAGCGGTCCGGCGCAGAAGGTGCCGGCGCGGCCGGAGTGGGCCAAGCGCGACAAGCTCGCCTTCGAGCGGGAGATGCTCGGGCTCTACGTCTCCGACCACCCGCTCGCCGGCCTCGAGGCCGTGCTCGCCAGGCACCACTCGCACGACATCGCCACCCTGCTCGCCGGTGAGGCCGTCGAGGACGGCGAGACCGTCACGATCGCCGGCCTGGTCACCGGCGTGCAGCACCGCATCGCCCGACAGTCCGGCAACCAGTACGGCATCGTCACCGTCGAGGACTTCGGCGGCGAGATCAGCGTGATGTTCCTCGGCAAGACCTACCAGGAGTTCTCGCCCGCGCTCGCGGCCGACTCCATCGTCGTCATCCGCGGCCGCGTCGCCACCCGCGACGACGGGCTCAACCTGCACGCCGTCTCGCTCATGACGCCGGACGTCGGCGCGAGCCTCGGCGCCGGCCCGCTCGTCATCTCGCTGCCGGAGCAGCGCGCGACCACGGACGTCGTGGCCCGGCTCTCCGACGTGCTCATCCGGCACCAGGGCGCCAACGAGGTGCGGCTCAAGCTCGTCCGGGGCGACACGGCGCGGGTCTTCGAGATCCCCTACCCGGTCACCGTCTCGGCGGACCTCTACGGGGAGCTCAAGACGCTGCTCGGGCCGAACTGCCTGGTCTGAGCTGCCCGGGTCCGCGCCGCCGGAGCCCGCGCCGCCCGGGCCCGCTCTAGCCGTTCCGGCCACGATCCGACCCAGTGTTGCGCCGTGTGACGTAGCGCCTTTCCCTATCGGACATGTGAGGATTGACGCTTGGACGGTCCCCTTCCCCCGAGCGGCCTCCCGCCGGCTCCCGAGACGAAAGCGACAGCATGCGCACAACCCGAGCCCGAGCGGCCATCGCCCTGGCCCTCGTCAGCGTCCTCGCCCTCGTCGGCTGCGCGAGCGGCTCCGACGCGACATCCGACAGCACGGAGGAGACCGTGCAGACCGGCGGCACCTACACCCACGCCTTCTCCGTCGTCGGCGCGATCACCTCGCTCGACCCGCCGACGCTGATCTTCCACGAGGCGCTGCAGGTGGTCCGCGCCCTCACCGACTCCCTCGTCGACCAGCAGGCCGACGGCACGATCGTGCCCTGGATCGCGACGAGCTGGGAGATCTCGGACGACGCGAAGACGTACACGTTCCACCTGCGCGAGGACGGCACGTTCTCCGACGGCACCGCGATCGACGCCGCCGCCGTCAAGGCCAACTTCGACCGGGATGTCGCCCTCGGCTCCGCCGCCATCGGCGCCGCGCCGCTGCTGACGAACCTCACCGAGACGAAGGTCGTCGACGACTACACCGTCGAGTTCGACTTCTCCGAGCCGGCGGCCTACTTCCTGCAGGCGCTCTCCGGCGCGGTGTTCGGCCTCATCTCGCCGGCCTCGCTCACCCAGGACGAGTCCGAGATCGCGAAGGGCAACTACGCCGGCTCCGGCCCGTTCACGCTCGCGAGCTACGACCCGCAGACCGAGATCGACCTCGACAAGCGCGTCGGCTACAACACGGCGTCCTCGATCGCCGACCACACCGGCGACGCCTACATCGACCACCTCAAGCTCATCGAGGTCGCCGACGCCTCCACACGGGCGAGCGAGGTCGCGAGCGGCGAGATCCAGTCCGCCGCGCTCATCTCCTACCAGGACGAGGCACGGCTCGAGGCCACCGACGGGGTCACGCTGCTGCCGGAGAAGATCCCCGGTCTCACCGAGACGCTCATCATCAACCAACAGTCCTTCCTGGGCACGGATGACGCGGTGCGCGAGGCCCTCGCCCTCGCCATCGACTCGCAGACGATCGTCGACACCGTGTTCGGCCCCAGCTACGGGGCCGCGACGAGCGTGATCGGCAGCGGCACGCCCGGCTACGCCGACGAGAGCGCCTACATCGACTACGACCCCGATCAGGCGAACGCGCTGCTCGAGGCCGACGGCTGGGAGCTCGGCTCCGACGGCATCCGTACCAAGGACGGCGAGAGCCTCACCATCAACATCCCGGCGATCGGCAACTGGGACGGCGCCGAGCTGCTGCAGGCCCAGCTCAAGGAGGTCGGCATCGACCTGCCGCTGGACACCTCCGACTCGGCAACCCTCAGCGAGAAGCTCGCCGCCGGCGACTACGACGCCTACAAGTGGCAGATGACCCGCGCCGACGTCTCGGTGCTCAACGCCGTCTGGAACTCCGAGCACACCTCGCAGGGCTACGCCTGGGCCAACCCGAGCGAGCTCGACGACCTGCTCGCCGCGCAGGAGTCGGCCATCGACACCACCGAGCGCGCCGAGGCCTCCGCCAAGGTGCAGCAGTACCTGGTCGAGAACCACTGGGCGATCCCGCTCGACGACCGGGCCTGGACCTACGCGGAGGGATCGACCGCCCACGGCCTGCGCGTCGACGGCGAGACGAAGCTCGTGTTCTACGACGTCTGGGTGAGCGACAACTGATCCACCGCCCCGGGCCGGTGCCGCCACCGGCCCGGGGCACCCACCCACCGGCGAGAGGACAACACGATGCAGACGCTGCGCTACTGGGCCGCGCGGATCGGCCAGGCGGTCATCGTGGTCTGGGCCGCCTTCACGCTCAGCTTCGTCATCCTCTACGCGCTGCCGAGCGACCCGGTCGCGCTCATGCTCAGCCAGAGCGGCGAGTCCGGCAGCCTGGACCCGGACGCCGTCGCCGCGCTCAACCAGCAGTACGGCTTCGACAGGCCGCTGATCGTGCAGTACCTCGACCGGCTGCTCGCCTTCCTGCGCGGCGACTTCGGCACCTCCATCCAGCAGAGCCAGCCGGTCGTCGAGGTCGTCGGCCGCTCCATCGGCGGCACCCTCGAGCTCACCGCCGCGGCCTTCGTGCTCGCGATCGTCCTCGGCCTCGGGATCGCCGTCGTCGCCTCGAGCACCCGGATGCCGTGGCTGCGCCAGCTGCTGCAGTCGCTGCCGCCGCTCGCCCTCGCGCTGCCGCCGTTCTGGCTCGGCCTGGTGCTGTTGCAGCTGTTCTCCTTCACGCTGCACTGGTTCCCCTCCTTCGGCGACGACAGCCTCGCCTCCCTGGTGCTGCCCACCGTCACCCTCGCGGTGCCGGTCTCCGCCTCGATCGCGCAGATCCTCACCAAGAGCTTCCTGGGCACCTGGCGGCAGCCCTTCGTGCAGCTCGCCCGGGCGAAGGGCCTCGGCCGGCCGGGGCTGCTGCGCCGGCACGTGATCCGCAACGCCGTCATCCCGGCGCTCACCATCGCCGCGATCACGTTCGGCCACCTGCTCGCCGGCACCGTTATCGTCGAGACGGTGTTCTCCCGCTCCGGCCTCGGCCGGGTCGCCCAGGAGGCCGTCACCCAGCAGGACATCCCCGTCGTGCAGTTCGTCGTCGTGCTCGCCGCCGCCGTCTTCGCCGTCGTCAACCTGCTCGTCGACGGCGTCTACCCGGTCATCGACCCGCGCATCCGCCGGCGCGGCCTCGTGAGCGTCTGAGAGAGGTGGCCGACATGAGCGACATCGTGAAGTCCCTCGTCATCGGGCGGCGCGCGGCGCGGCGCGCACCGGGCGCGCGCCGCCGCCGG
>JASGFF010000068.1:0-13758 GCA_047605685.1 Microbacteriaceae bacterium | reverse complement strand
CCGGTGGCGGAACTCCCGCCGCCTCCGCCGCCGATGCCGGCACCGGCACCTCCGCTGCTGTAGGAGCCGGTGCCGCTCGTGTACGTGTCGCCACCGGTGGCGGTCACACTCGCACTGCCCGAGACGGTCACGCTGCCGCCGGCGCCACCGGTGGCGGAACTCCCGCCGCCTCCGCCGCCGATGCCGGCACCGGCACCTCCGCCGTTGTCGTTGTCTTCATCGCTCGTGGTGTATGCATCACCGCCGTCGGCGACCACCGCGGCGCTGTCCGAGACGGTCACACTGCCGCCGGCACCGCCGACACCGGCGGCACCGCCGCCTCCTCCTCCGATGCCGGCACCAGCACCCGCGCTGTTCCCGGCGGCGGCGGCGAGCTGCGTGTATGCGTCGCCGCCGGTGGCATTCACCGTGGCGCTGTCCGAGACGGTCACGCTGCCCCCGCCACCACCCGTGGCGTAATGCCCGCCGCCGCCTCCTCCGATGCCGGCACCAGCACCCCCGCGGTTGTAGAGGGCGCCGCTCGTGTATGCGTCGCCGCCGGTGGCGATCACGGTGGCGCTGTCCGTCACGGTCACGCTGCCCCCGTCGCCACCGGCGACTTCATCCCCGCTGCCGGCACCGCCGATGCCCGCACCAGCACTCGCGTAGTTGTCGTCGTCGGTCGCGGACGCGTAGCCGCCGGTGGCGGTCACACTCGCGGTGCCGGAGACGGTCAGGGACGCCCCGGTCGTCTGGATCCCCGCACCCGCACCGGTGCTGCTGTCCGTGACCGACTCGCCGACCGCGGTCAACGTTCCCGCGTCGGTGGTGTCCTCGGTGCTGTCGGTCACCTCCAGGCTCGCCCCGGTGCCCACCGTGATCGCACCCCAGTCGCCCGTGCCGACCAGGTCCAGGTCGTACCCGGCCAGGTCGATCGTGACCGTGCTGCCTGCCGGCACCGTCACCGTGGCACTGTCACTGGCGGTCACATCGGCCGACAGCACCACCTCCACCGGCGACGAGGACGTCGCGGACTCCACCGCTGTCACCAGATCGGCGTAGCTCGCGACCGAATAGCTCGTGCCTGAATAGCTTGTAACCGGGGTCTCCGCCGCCGCGGCCTGCGCGACCACACCGGTGACCACCCCCGCGACCACGACCGCCGCTGTTCCGAACGACACAGCCCTGATTGACACAGCCCTGAACGACACAGCCCGAACCACGCGCATAGCCCACCCCCCGAATCGACTCGCCCCGCCCCTCCGCGGAATCTGCGTCACCGTCACACCGCAATCTATGAGAGACCCGTGAGATTACGCACCGAGTCACCCGCCGCCGCCGGGCCGGGTCAGTCGGGATGGGGTTTCTGCTCGGTCCGGGGACGGTTGCTCGCCGGCGCCGGCATCCGGATGTCCCCCACCCGAGCAGACACACGGACCGGGCCCGGATCAGCAGCACCGGGGGAGTGGCTGCGCAGGGGCGCAGGGGTTAGGGGCTCAGGGGCTCAGCGTCGACCCGGACCCGGCCGGCCGCAGGTCGTCGGGGCCGAGCGCGCGCACCCCGTGACGCTGGCTGAGCAGGACGGCGCGCAGATCGAGCGACTCCGCGGCGGCGGCGTCGCGCAGCGCCCGCGCCCAGCCGCGGTCGGCGTCGGAGAGAGCGGTCGTGAACGGGCTCTCGATGACCGCGACGACGGCCGCGGCTTCCGTCGCCTCGGCGAGCGCGGAGAGCAGCCCGCGGGCCGCCTCGAGAGGCTCCCGCTCCCCCGGCAGGTCGTCGACGGGCACGAGCAGCGGCAGCTGCACGTCATCCGCGTCGAGGAACAGCAGCCAGGTCTGGGCGCGGCAGGCGCCGCCGATGAGATCGCGCACCCGGTCGAGGATGTCCTCGCCGGTGTGCAGCGGCTGGTCGATCGTGTCGTCGTAACGGGGGATCGACGGGTGACGGGGGAGCGGGGGCATGCCGACAGCCTGCGCGCCGCCCGGGGCCGTTCGCGGTCGCGGCGCCGGATCGGTGGATGCGACGGCCGCCGCCGCCCGGGGGAGGGACGGTGCTCAGCCCTCCAGCCGCGAGCGCACCAGCTCCTCCGGGCTGAGACCCAGGTCACGGGCCCGGGCGGTGAGGCGCAGGTACTCGTCGCGGCTGAGCGTCAGCACGAGCTCGTGCAGCTCGGGCTCGGTGTCGATATCGACGTCGATGTCGAAGAGCGCCTGCGGCGGCGTGGCCGCGTCCGCGGCGGGCGCGGCGCCCTGCACGGGCAGCGCGCCGCCGGAACCCGGGCCGCCGGAACCCGCGTCATTGAAACCGGGGCCGCGCGGCACGTCGGCACCGCGCTGGTAGGCCTCGGCCGCCGCCCGCGCGCGCGCGTCGGCGGCCTCGTTGAGCGGGTGGCCGGTGTGGCCGCGGACCCACTCGAAGCGGAAGCGGCGGCCGAGCAGCTCGGCGTCGAGCGCCTCGAGCAGGTCCACGTTGAGCACGGCGCCGCCGTCGGCCTTGCGCCAGCCCCGGCGCTTCCAGCCGGGCATCCACTTCGTCACGCAGTTGATCACGTACTGGCTGTCGCACAGGATGAGCAGCTCCTCGGCGCTGCCGCGGGTGGCGCGCAGCAGCTCGAGCACGGCGGCGAGCTCGCCACGGTTGTTGGTGGCGTGCGGCCAGCCGCCGCAGTCCCAGCTGTCCTCGTCGATGTACCACGCCCATCCGGCCGGTCCCGGATTGCCGAGCGCGGAGCCGTCGGCCGCCGCGGTGATCGTCACGGCACCATGCTACGGATGTGCCGGGCTGCGGATGTGCCGGGCTGCGGGTGTGCCGGGTCCGGCCGCGGTCAGTGCTGGCCGCCGCCCCCGCCCATGCCGCCGCCGTTCTGGCCGCCACCGCCACCGCCCATGCTTCCCCCGCTCTGGCCGCCGCTGAACGCCTCACCCGCCGTGACGGTCGCGATCGTGGTGCCGTCCACCTGCAGGGTGTAGCTGTCGCCGGCGACGATGTCGCTCGAGGAGTACACGAGCGAGGCGTAGGACTTGTCGGAGGTGTAGCTCACCACGACGTCGCCCGAGGAGTCGACGACATCCACCGTCGTGCCGGCCTGCTGGCTGTCGAACGTCGCGGCGACGAACGACTGCGAGGAGTCGGAGTCGGGCGAGACCGCCATGCCGGACGACCCGCCCGCGATCAGCGTGCCGCCGGAGACCGTGAACG
This sequence comes from Microbacteriaceae bacterium, assembly GCA_047605685.1. Classification (GTDB taxonomy): domain Bacteria; phylum Actinomycetota; class Actinomycetes; order Actinomycetales; family Microbacteriaceae; genus JAUASV01. Next base: position 10,581 of record JASGFF010000068.1, on the reverse strand, counting down.
TGCCGTTGACATCCAGCGGCCCGTTGCCGGAGTCCTCCGGACCGTAGACGGTGAGCGTGCCGCCGGTCATCGTCGCCGAGCCGTTCGAGTCGAAGCCGTCGCCGTCCGCGTCGATGGTCGTGTCGCCGCCGGAGATCGTGATCGAGACGCCGTCCACCGCCGACATCGCCTCGCCGCTGCCGTCGGAGGCGTTGAGGCCGTCGTCGCTCGACGTGACGTCCACGGTGCCGCCGGCGATCTCGATCGCGGTGCTCTCTATGCCCTCGTAGGAGCGGCTGACCGTGACATCCGCGCCGTCGAGCAGCAGCGCGCCGTCGGCGTGCACGCCGTCGTCGCCGGAGGCGATCGTCACGGTGCCGCCGGAGAGCCGCACGACGCCGTCGGCGTGCACGCCGTCGTCGGCCGCATCGATCGTGATCGCGCCGCCCTCGACGATGAGGTACTCGCCGGCCTTGAGACCCTTCGCGCTGTCGTCCTCGCCGAGCGAGTCGGCCGCGTCGGCGCCCCCGCCGGAGCTGATCGTCAGCGTGCCGCCCTCGACGAGCAGGTCCGTCTCGGCCTGGATGCCGTCGGCGCCCGCGGTCACGTCGACGGTGCCATCCTCGATGTAGACGAAGCCGCGGTCGCTGTCGTCCTCGTTGTCGGACTTGACGCCGTCGCCGCCGGCGTCCACGGTGACGGTGCCGCCCTCGATCACCACGTAGTCCTTGCCGGTGATGCCGTCGTCGGCGGCGGTCACCGTGATGGTGCCGCTCTCGATCACGAGGCCGTCGCCCGTGGAGATGCCGTCGTCGCCGTTGCCGGTGACGGTCAGCGAGCCGTCGCCGGTGATCGTCGTGTCGACGGAGCTGTCGAGCGCGGCGTGCACATCGGCGTCCTCGTCGTAGCTCGACGCGTCGGAGAGGCTGCTGTCGCCGACGAGCTCGATGACCGCGGTGTCGGCGTTCGTGATCGTGATGGCCGCCGTCGTCGAGCTGGAGATGCTGACGCCGTCGAGGATGAGCGTGACGGCGTCGTCGTCGCCGGCGTCGACGACGATCTGGCCGGCGAAGTCGCCGCTGAGCTCGTAGCTGCCGGCGGCGGTGATCGTCACCGTGTCGCCGTCGACCGTCACACCGTCACCGTCGACGGCGGCGGTCGAGCCGGAGAGCGTGACGGTGGTGTCGGCGCTGTCCGTGGCTGCGCTGTCCGTGTCGGTGCTGTCGTCGTCGCTGCCGGATGCCGCGTCCGAGGTCCAGTCCTGGTCGTCGGCGAGCACGTCGGCGATGGTCAGGCTCGTGTCGGTCACGGTCGTCGTGGAATCCGAGTCGGAGCCGCTCGTGCCGCCGGAGTCCCCGGAGCCGCCCGAGTCGTCCGAGCCGGAGCAGCCGGCGAGCAGGCCGACGCCGATGACGAGAGGGAGCGCCGCAGCGGCGAGCCGCACCCGCCGGCGCGGGCGGCCCGTCGTCGGGGGAATGGGGGTGGGGGTCATGATCGGCCCTCCTCTCGGGGTGGTGCTCAGGGGTGGTGCTGGGTGGTGCCGGGTCGTTCCTGGTGGTGGCTCGGGTGGTGCCGCGCCGTCAGGCGGCCCGGCGCAACGGTATCGGCGCGGTGGCGGGGCCCTCGGCGGCCGGGAACCAGCGCCGCAGCACCGGCGCCCACTTGTTCGCCGGCAGGCCCGGAACGAGCGCCGCCATGCCGGTCGCGTACTTGCTGATCGAGACCGGCCGGTGTCCGGCCCGCCAGAGCAGCCGGTCGACCGGGGATGCCTGCGGGCCGGACTTTGTCTCGACGATCGCGAGCTCGGGCAGCGTCATCGTCTCGCCGGTGACGAGCTGCCACTCCAGCTCGAGGTCGACGGTCGCCCGGCTCGCGCCGCGGCCGGCGACGCCGGGCACGTGCAGCGTGGAGCGGCGGTACCGGGTCTCGAGCACCGGCATCAGATCCGCCGCCTCGACATCGGCGACCGCGAGCAGCTCGTCGGCGTAGGCGCGCCCGGCCTCGCCGAGCTCCTCGCGCGCGTCGAAGGGATGCTCCTGCCGCTCCTTGACCGTCGTGGAGCGCGCGCCCGGCGTCTTCACCTCGAGGAAGCACTGCTCGCTGTCCAGGTAGCTGCGGGTGCGCACCTTGAAGCGGCGCCGACGCCGGCGGGCGGCGCCGAGGTAGCCGGAGAGCTCGACGGTGTCGAAGTACATGCTCGCGTAGCGGGCGGAGCGCACCCCGTCGACCTCGAGCGCCCGGGTGCCGGCCGGCAGGGCGGCGAGCGCGGAGTCGAGCTCGACGTGCGGCAGGATGTACTTGCGGTCGACGCGGGTCTGCAGCGCGGCGGTGGCGTTGAGCTCCTCCAGGCTGATCGCCGGCAGCCGGTCGATCAGGGCGCTCACCGGGCCACCCCGCTGTCCACGGGCCGGGCCTCGACGGAGGTGGCGGGGGCGGTGCTGCGCGCGGCATCCAGCTGGTAGCGAACGTCGACGGTCGTGGTGTCGTTGACCAGGTCGAGGCGCTCGACGGTCACCCGGTGCACGCGGGCGCCGAGCATCCCCTCGAGGTGTGCGATGAGAGCGGTCTCGTCGGCGATGGCGCGATCGATCACTATCACCTGGTTGCGGTAACGTCGGAACAGTCGCGGGTGGTCGCCGAAGAACACGGCCGCGAGCATGAGCACGATGAGCACGATGGACAGCGGCTGGATGCCCGAGCTCATCCCGGTGAACAGGCCGAGGGCGAGCGAGGCGAAGTAGTAGGCGACCTCGTGCTGCTGAATCTCGTTCGAGCGCAGCCGGATGATGCTGAGCACGCCGAACAGGCCGAGGCCGAGGCCCGCGCTCACCGCGATCGAGCTGAGCGTCTCCGAGACGGCGAGCACGCCGACGTTGACGATGAGGAAGGCGACGACGAGATCTCGGCGCCGGTATCGCGGGAAGTACATCCCGAAGGTCAGGATCGCGATCGCGACGAGGTCGATCGCGATGAGGACGAACTGGTCCATGGGGGCTCCCGGGGCTGGAGGAAAGGAGGCGGAGGTGAACGGCCGGTGAACGGCGTGGAACCATCCGACATCCCGAGGCTAAGAGAAAGCTATGAGCGTACCCAGGTTCTCGGTGGAGCGGGGCCCTCGGTGGCGCCGGTTTCTTGGCGGAGCCGGGTTCGCGCCGGCGCCGCGCTCACCGGCTCGAGCGTGCCGTGCGGCCGCGGACGATGCCGATGAAGGCCTCGGCGAGCGGATGCGGTGCCTCGATCGGCCAGACCAGGGCGATGCCGGTGTCCGGGGCGTCGGTGAGGGGGCGGGCGACGACGTCGCGGCGGGCGTGCAGCCGGGCGAGCGACATCGGCAGGATCGCGATCCCGGCACCGGCCGCGACCAGCTCGAGCGTCATCGCCGGCTCGTGGCCCTCGACGCGCGGCTCGCCGGCGAGCTCGGCGAGCCTGAGCTCCTCGAAGGCCGCGACCGGGGAGTCGCGTGGCGCCACCACGACCGGACGCTCGCGGTAGAGCGGGATCGCGTGCAACCCGTCGTCGCGGCTCACCTCGCGCAGCAGGGCCATGTGGATGCTGCGCTCACGGAGCGCGGCGAGCGCCTCGGCCTGCTGCCGCGGCGCGAGCACGAGCGGATGCGGCATCCGCTCGTTCCAGACCCGCTGCCATTTGTCGGGGACGACTCCGGGCACGAAGGCGACGACGAGCGGATCCGGCACGGCAGCCAGGCTAGCGTTGGCGTCGTGAGCAACCCAGAGCGGTCCGGTGTCGAGCGGTCCGGTGTCGAGCGGCCCGATGCAGAGCGGCCCGTCGTCGAGCGGCCCGACACCCGGCAGCAGCCGCGGCCGCGCACCCCGCAGAGCATGAAGCCCGAGACCGCCGCGAAGAAGCTCGGCGTCTACCTACCGGCGACGCCCGCGGAGTTCCGGGCGGGGACGGTGAGCCGCGACGAGCTGACCGCCCTGCAGGTGTCGCCGCCGGCGTGGCTGCGCAGGCTGTGGTCCGAGGGACCGCATCCGCGTTCGGAGGTGGCCCGGCGTCTCGGCATCTCCAACTCGGGCCTGGCCCGGCACGGGCAGAGCGATGCCCTGACCAGCGCCGAGATCCGCGCGCTGCTCGAGGAGAGCCCGGCCTGGCTCGTCGAGGAGCGCGCCCGGGCCGCCCGGCTGCGCGGCTGAGCCGGCGCGGGTGCTGCCGCCGGGGAGGGCGCCCGGGTGCTGCCGCCGGGTTCGTCGTCCCGGGTTCGTCGTCCCGGGTTCGTCGTCCCGGGTTCGTCGTCCCGGGTTTGTCGTCCCGGGTTTGTCGTCCCGGGTTTGTCGTCCCAGGTTCGTCGCCTCGGGTTCGTCGCCTCCGGTTGCTGCCCCGGGCCGCTGCCGGTTGCGCCGCCCGGTCATAGCAGCTGTCCCTGCAGGCGCACGGTGACGGCCCACAGGGTGAGCGCCCAGCATCCGCCGATGGCGACGGCGAACAGCAGCAGCCACAGTGCCGCGGGCACGCGGGTGCGCCGCGCGAGCAGGTGTGCGTCCGAGCTGGCGAGGTCGCGGCGGCTGCGGTGCACGGCGAGCAGGCTCGCATAGCCGCGCACGGCGCCGACGAGCAGCGCGGTGCCCACGACGAGCAGCGCGTAGGCCTGCACCGTGGAGTCGGCGAGCAGCAGCAGCGCGGCGCTCGCGGCCACGCCCGCCAGCACGACGAGCACGCCGAGGGCGTTGCGGATGACGACGAGGGTGAGCACGAGCACGACGCCGGCCGCGGCGATCGCGATCGCCTGCCAGCCGCGGGTGACGGCCCAGAGCTCGGCGAGCCCGACGATCGCCGGCGCGGGGTAGCCCGCGATGCCGCTCAGCACGTGCCCGCGCACGCCCGCGCTCACCGTCTCGCCGGAATGGTCGGGCCGCACACGCACGCCGCGCACGACCCGACCGCTCAGCAGCGCGGCGAGCGCGTGGCCGAGCTCGTGCACGAGGGTCGTGAACAGGCCGAACCAGCGCCAGGTGGCGCGCGGGATGCTCAGCGCCGCGGCGGCGACGAACACGGCGGCGAGCACCGTGGGCGAGAGCACGACCGGCGTGGTCGGCGAGAGTAGCGCGAGCCAGTCGGAAGAGTGCACGGGGGCATTGTGCCGTGGACGCCTCGGACGACGCTGTCCGCGCCGCGCCGCGCCGCGCCGCGCCGCGCCGGGCCGGGGTCCCGAGTCGTGAGCCGTTTCCGGTTCGTCGCGCGTCGCGTTGCTCGGGGAGGTCCTCGCTCTGCAATGCGCTGCGGACTGCGCTTTACCTTCCCGACCCGTTCCGTTCAGGCGTCCGTCCGGCTCCGGGGTCCCTCCTGCTCAGCCGTCCTTCCGCTCAGCCGTCCTTCCGCTCAGCTGTCCCTCCTGCTCAGCTGTCCCTTCCGCTCAGCTGTCCCTCCTGCTCAGCCCTCCTTGCCTTTCCCTCCGTCTCTCTCCTCCCGCCAGTCGGCCTGCCCTCGCCCACCGGCCCACCTTCGTCGGTCTTCCTCTCCTGCACAGGGGGAGTTTGTCCGGGTCGCCGGTTGTTTCTAGAACACATGTTCGATGCTGATTACTCTGGGCGCATGCCTCCCATCCCGGCCCCCACGTCGTCGGCTCCCGTGCCCGCGGCTCCCGTGCCCGAGGGTGCCGGTGTGGCGGTGTCCTCCGTCGTGGTGCCGGATGCGGCGGCGCTTGCCGCGCTGCCGGTCGGGCGGCTGCTGGCGCTGCAGTCGGACCTCGGCGCGGCCCGTCGTCGGCTGGACGCCGACATGGCCCGCGTCGCCGGGGAGATCGCCCGACGCTCGGAGCGCAGCGCCGGGCAGGCGGGCCTGGCCCAGCGGACCGGGGCCCGCACCCCGCACAGGCTCGTGCAACAGCTCACCGGTGTCACCGCCGCCGAGGCACGGAACCTCGTCTCTGCCGGCCGAATGCTCGCGGATGCCGCCCCCTGGCTCGCCCCGGTCACGGCGGCCGTCGACGCGGGCCGCCTCTCCCCGGCCCAGGCCGCGGCCATCCGGGCCGGACTGGGCGCGCCCGACGAGGACGTCGCCGCCGACGACCTGCAGGACGCCGCCGTGCGTCTGACCCGCACGGCGACAACGTCCGCCGCGGCGCCGGGACTGGCCGGGATCCTGGCCACGGCCATGACCCCGGCCGCACCGGCGGGCCCCGCCCCGGGGACCTCGATGCCGCCCGAGGACCTGCAGGCGGCGGCCCGCGCCGAGCGCGACGCCCTCGACGAGGCCGGCATCGTCGAGCGGGAGGAACGGATGCGCTCGGCGCGCAGTCTGTCGTTCTTCCCGCAGCCCGACGGGATGACGCGGGTGACCGGGCTGCTCGACCCGGAGTCGGCGGCCATCATCCGCCGCGCCCTCGACGCGAAGCTCGCGCCCCGCCGCGGCGGACCCCGCTTCCTCGACCCCGAGCAGCGGGCCGCGGGCCAGGCGCTCGTCGATGACCCCCGCACGAACCGGCAGCTCACCCTCGACGCGCTCGTCGAGACCATCGACTACGCCATGAGCGTCGACCACGACACCGTCTTCGGCACCCGCCGACCCGCCGTCACCCTGCACGTGCAACAGGCGGACCTGGAGCGCGGCACCGGACGTGCCTGGATCGAGGGCACCACCACCGTCGCCTCCGTCCGCACCGCCGAACGCTTCGCCTGCGCCGGCATCGTCCCGATCGCCCACGACCCGGCCGGACACCCCCTCGACCTCGGCCGCGAGACCCGCACCTTCACCAGTGCCCAACGCCGGGCGCTCGCCGCCCGCGACGGCGGCTGCATGATCCCCGGCTACTCGGCCGCAGCCTGGGAATGCGAGGCCCACCACTGCGCCGAATGGCAGCACGGCGGCCGCACCGACATCGCCGACGGCATCCTGCTCTGCCGGTTCCACCACATGTGGCTGCACCACAACCGCTACCGAATCGAGCGACGCGACGACCGGTATCTGCTCATCCCGCCACCGGATGCAGGCGCGAGCGCCGAGGGCACCGAGTTGCGCAGCAAGAACCCGATCCGGGCCGGATGACCGCACCGCACCGGACGGCCACGCGCGACCGAGACCCCCCGCTTCGCCGAGGTGCGGTGCCTCGCGGTGCACAAGCCGGTGCGCTCCCGGCCACATGGGCCGCACCGGGCCTCACGACATGACGGTCGGACCTCGCTCGCCGCTCCGCCAGCCCTGACAGGGAGAGTCGGCAGGGAGAGTCGGCAGGGTCCGGATAACCAGCCAGCGGGTGGATGCGTCAGGGTGCTCGGATGTGCCAGGGTGCTCGGATGTGCCAGGGCACTCAGATGCCGAGCAGGGCGTCGAGCCAGTTGGCGGAGGCGATCGGGATGCCGTACTGGCGGGCCTTGCGGGCCTTGCCGGATAGGGAGTCGACGTCGGCCGCGACGACGAGGTCGACGTCGCGGGTGACAGCCGGATGCACCCGGTGACCGCGCAGCACGAGCTCCGCCTCGTACACCGAGCGCGGGTGCCGCATCTGCCCGGTGAGCACGACGAGCGACCCCGGGGCCAGCCCGGTCGGCGGGACCACCACGACCGGCGGCACGAGCCGCCGGCGCGGCCGGGGAGCCGGCGGCACCAGGCCGTCGGCGATCACCGCGGCCGGGATGCCGAGCATGATCCCGACAGCGCTGATGCGCTCGGCCTCGGCATCCGTGAGCACGCCGTCCGCCCACACGGCGGCGACCAGGTCGCGGAAGTACTGCGCGTGCAGCGAGCGACGGGCCGCGGTGCCGATCGACATCCGGGTGGCGGCGGCGAGCAGGCCGTCGGTCTCGTCGACGGAGAGCAGGCCGTCGGCGAGTGCCTCGTCGACGAGGGCCAGGTACTCGAGCGAGCCCGCGCCGCCGACGGCCGGCGGCAGCAGCGCCGTGGCGCGCTCGAGGAAGTCGCGTTCCGTGGCCGGCCGCCCGGTCTCGGACGACCGCGAGCGCGGCAGCCAGGGCACCGACGGTATCCCGCTCCTCGGCCACAGCCGGCTCGTGCCCGCGCGCTGCTGCCCGCACCAGTACTGGTCGTCGGGGGCGATGCCGAGGTAGGCGGCGAGCAGCGTCGCCGTCGCCCGCGCGTCGGCGATGGCCTCGTGCGCCGCGGAGAGCTCGATGTCGAAGGCGGCGCAGCAGTCGGCCAGCGAGCGCCCGGCGCCGGGCAGGAACCGGGTGGCCAGGCGCATCGTGCAGACAGCGTCCGCGCCCGTGATCGGCATCGTGACACCGAGGCGGGCGAACTCCGCGCGCAGGAACCGCGCCTCGAACGTCGCGTTGTGGGCCACGAGCACCCGGTCGGCGAGCAGGTCGAGCAGCCGGTCGGCGACCTGCCCGAAGCCCGGGGCCTCGGCGACGTCGGCACCGCGGATGCCGTGGATGTGCACCGGGCCGAGGTCGCGGCCCGGGTTCACGAGCGTCTCGTACTCCGCCTCGGCGAGGCCCGCGGCGTCCACGTGCACGATGCCGATCTCGATGATGCGGTCGGCGCCCTCGGCCGCGAGACCGGTGGTCTCGATGTCGATCACCGCGTATCCCGCCATGCTCGAACCCTAACGGGCGGGCCGAGCGCGGCCCATCCCCCGATCGAGGGCGTATCGACGTGCGACGGGCCGCCCGCGTCGGTCAGGCCGAGCGGCGTCCGCTGATGACGCGCAGCAGCCAGACGATCGCGGCGATGACGGCGAGCACGATGCCGACCCAGATCAGGAAGCTGAGCGCTTTTGCGGCACCACCCACGATGAGCAGCACGATGCCGATGACGATGATCGCGGCGAGAAGAATGTTCATGGGGTTCTCCTGTCCCGGTTGGCTCGCGGCGGCTCCGCGACGCTGCATCCACTGTGGCGTGCCCCCGCCGCGTCTTCGCGCTGTTCGGCGGTGTCTCAGTTAGCACTCAGGCTCCCGCGCCGCCGCGCCCGACAGGGCCCGACCGGCCCGGCCGGGGTCCGGTCCGGTCCGGCCGGCCCGGTGTCGAAAACGAAGGAGCTGGTGTCCAGAGGGCCCTGCAGGGGGGCATCTGCGCCCGCCGAGACACCAGCTCCTTCGTTTTCGGCGGCACGCGCCTAGGCTCGGGGGATGACGATCGCGCTCGGCATGCCCGTGGTGCGGGCGGCGCGCGCCGCCGCCGGACGTCCGGATGCCGCGGGCCTTGTCGACAGCCTGGGGCGGGTGGCCCGTGACCTGCGGGTCTCGCTCACCGAGCGCTGCTCGCTGCGCTGCCGGTACTGCATGCCGGCCGAGGGGCTGCCGCGGATCGCCGCGGAGGCGCTGCTGACGGCCGAGGAGGTCGCCCGGCTGGTCGGGATCGCCGTCGCCGAGCTCGGCATCCGGGAGGTGCGCTTCACCGGCGGCGAGCCGCTCATGCGCCCCGACCTCGAGCGGGTCGTGGCGCTCAGCCGCGCAGCCGCCCCCGGGGCGCGGCTGAGCATGACCACGAACGCCGTCGGGCTCGAGCGTCGCGCCGCCGGCCTCGCCGCCGCCGGCCTCGACCGCGTCAACGTCTCGCTCGACACCGTCGACCGCGAGCGCTTCGCCCGGCTCACCCGCCGCGACCGGCTGCCGGCCGTGCTCGCCGGCATCCGGGCGGCCGGGGACGCCGGCCTCGACCCCGTCAAGGTCAACGCCGTGCTCGTGCGCGACACCCTGCCCGACGCCGCGGCGCTCGTCGCCTGGGCGCTCGAGAGCGGCTGCGAGCTGCGCTTCATCGAGCAGATGCCGCTCGACGCCGACCGTGCCTGGGCGCGCGAGAGCATGGTGAGCGCCGGGGAGCTCGTGGCGGCCCTCGCCCCGCGCTTCCGACTCGGCCGGCCGCACCGTGACGACCCGCACGCCCCCGCGGAGCACTGGGAGGTGCGCTCGGCATCCACCGGCGCGCTGCTCGGCACCGTCGGGATCATCGCGAGCGTCACCCGCAGCTTCTGCGAGTCCTGCGACCGCAGCCGGCTCACCGCCGAGGGCAGCGTGCGCCCGTGCCTGTTCGGCGACGAGGAGACCGACCTGCGCGCGCTGCTGCGCGGCGGGGCGAGCGACGCCGAGCTCGCCGAGCGCTGGCGAGAGGCCCAGTGGGCGAAACAGCCCGGCCACGGCATCCAGCGGCCCGGCTTCGTGCCGCCCGTGCGCAGCATGGGCGCGATCGGTGGCTGAGCCGGCCGCCCGGCTCCTGGTGCGCTACTTCGCCGGCGCCGCCGAGGCGGCCGGCTGCCGTGCCGAGACGCTCGAGCCGGTGGCGACGATCGGCGAGCTCAAGGCGGTGCTGCTGCGGCGGCACGGAGCGCGGATGGCGCGGGTGGTCGCATCCGCCTCGTTCCTCGTCGACGGGGTGCTGAGCCGTGACGACGCCCGGCCGCTCGGGTCTTCTGGTGCTGGGTCTTCTGGTGCTGGGTCTTCCGCGGCCGGGTATTCCGGTGCCGGGCCGGCCGTGCGCGTCGACGTGCTGCCGCCGTTCGCGGGCGGCTGAGCGGTGGGCGGCTGAGCGGTGGGCGGCTATGGGGTGGTGGCTGTGGAGTGGCAGGGCGGTGGCGGCCGGAGGGTGGTACTGGGCAGTGGCGGCCGCGGTGCGCTGGGTGGTGGCGCCGGGTGGTGGCGCCGGGGGGGGGGGGGGGGGGGGGCGGGCGCCCCCCCCCCGAGCCCCACC
>JASGFF010000067.1:0-14502 GCA_047605685.1 Microbacteriaceae bacterium | reverse complement strand
AAACCGTCGCCCTAGCGGCATAAACCCCGGACTCAACCAAACCTTCAGCAGACCCGTCCCAATTGGGACGGATCGATCGCGCGGATCGGTAAATCGCGACCGGTCGCTGCTTTACGCGATCTGATCGTGGCCGGGAGGCCGACCGGCAGCCGCCTGCTCCGGCGTTTCGGCCCAATTGGGACGGATCGGCGCGCGATCCGTCCCAATTGGGCCGAAACGGTGGGGTTGGGCAGAACCGTGGGGGCCCGTGGCGCGCTCCGCCGCGGGCTCAGAGCGCCGCGCGCAGCCGGTCCAAGCGATGGAGCGTCGAGGTGCGGCCGAGGATCTCCATCGACTCAAACAGCGGCGGCGAGACACGCCGCCCCGAGACACCCGCCCGCAGCGGGCCGAACGCGACCCGCGGCTTCAGGCCGAGGCCGTCGACGAGCGCGGTCCGCACCGCCGCCTCGATGGCGCCCGCCGTCCAGTCGCCCACCGGCTCGAGGGCCCGGATCGCCGCCTCGAGCGTCGCAGCGGCATCCGCGCCCGGCATCGCGTCCGGCGCGATCTCGAGCTCGGCATCCGGGGTGAACAGGAAGCCGAGCAGCGCGGGCGCCTCGCCGAGCAGCTGCATCCGCTCCTGCACGAGCGGGGTGGCGAGCCGTAGCAGCCGGGCGTGCTCCGCGTCGCCCGCCCGGTACAGCCCGGCGGCCTCGAGGTAGGGCACCAGCCGGCCGGCGAGGTCGTCGGGCGCGAGCATCCGGATGTGATCGCCGTTGATCGCCTCGGCCTTCCTCACGTCGAAGCGCGCCGGGTTCGGCTGCACGTCAGCGACGTCGAAGGCGGCGAACATCTCGTCCAGGCCGAACACGTCGCGGTCAGGGCTGAGTGACCAGCCGAGCAGCGCGAGGTAGTTGTCGAGCCCCTCGGGGATGAAACCGCGGTCGCGGTGGTGGAACAGGTTCGACTCGGGGTTGCGCTTGGAGAGCTTCTTCGTGCCCTCGCCGAGGATCACCGGCAGGTGGCCGAAGCGCGGCACGACATCCGTCACGCCGATCTCGATGAGCGCGAGGTAGAGCGCGATCTGGCGCGGCGTCGAGGGCAGGATGTCCTCGCCGCGCAGCACGTGCGTGATGCCCATGAGCGCGTCGTCCACGGGGTTCACGAAGGTGTAGAGCGGATCGCCGTTCGGCCGCACCACGACGAAGTCACTCGTGCTGCCGGCCGGGAACGTGATCGGCCCGCGCACCAGGTCGTCGAAGGACAGGTCGACGTCGGGCACCCGCAGCCGCCAGCTCGGCCGCCGGCCCTCGGCTCGGTGGGCGGCCCGCTGCGCCTCGGTGGTGTCGCGGTCGGCGTTGTCATAGCCCTGCTGCACCGGGCGGCCGTTCGCGAGGTTGCGCGCCTCGATCTCCTCCGGGGTGGAGAACGACTCGTAGAGGTGCCCGCTCGCCCTCAGGCGCTCGAGGATGTCGCGATAGATCGCCCCGCGCTGCGACTGCCGGTAGGGGCCGTGAGGGCCGCCGACGCCGATGCCCTCGTCGGGCACGATGCCGGTCCAGGCGAACGCCTCGACGATCGCGGCGTAGTGCTCCTCGGTGTCGCGCGCGGCATCCGTGTCCTCGATGCGGAACACCAGCGTTCCGCCGGTGTGGCGGGCGTAGGCGAGGTTGAACAGGGCGGTGCGGATGAGGCCGACGTGCGGCACGCCGGTGGGCGAGGGGCAGATGCGCACTCGCACGTCGGAGCCGGTCGCGGTGCTGAAGGGGAGCGAGGACATCGGCATCCAGCGTAGCGAGGGCGACCGGCGCCTCAGCTCGCCCGGCGTCGGCGCGGGCAGACGACCCGGCCCGCGCGGGCGGGATGGCGCGGGCGGGATGGCGCGGGCGGGATGGCGCGCGAGCGGGCGCGTCGCCGCAGGCGGCTCTGAGCGGGGCAGGACGGGGCGGACGGGGCGGACGGCTCAAGGCGGCTCAAGCGGGGCAGACAGCGCGGGCCGGGGGCGGGCGGGTCGGGCGGCTCAAGAGGGGCAGACAGCGTGGGCGGAGCGGGCGGGGCGCCGCGGCAGGGCGGAGCAGACGGGCAGGGCGGAGCAGACGGCGGGCGCCTCGCCGCGGGCGGCGCAAGGCAGCTCAGGCAGATCAGAAGGCTCAGGCGGGTGACCGCGCCATCCCGCCCGGCGTGATCAGCGCGCGATCGCCTCCATCGGCGATCCGAGCCGGAACCGCCGCCCTCAGCGCGCGCGGACGTCGCTGCGCAGCGTGCCGATCGCCGGGATCGTCACCTCTACGGTGACGCCCTCGTCGAGCTCGACGCCCGCGAGCAGCGGGATCAGGATGACGTCCCCCGGCAGCAGCGTCATGACCGCGCTCGCCTGCGCGACGGCCGTGCGCACATCGGCCGCGAGCGTGCCCCGGCGTCTCTCATCGCCGTCGATGTCGATGATGATCTCCACGGCATCCGCGTCGAGCTCGGTCTCGATGACCGGGCCGAGCGGCAGGAACGAGTCGTAGGACTTCGCGCGCGCCCACTGGCCGTCCGCTGCGGCCAGATCGGTGGCGGTGACGTCGTTGGCGACGGTGTAGCCGAAGACCACCTGCGCCGCGTCGTCGGGCCGCACATCGCGGGCGAGCGCACCGATGACGATCGCGAGCGCGCCGAAGGCCTGCACGGTGCCGATGCCGTCCGGAACGCGGATGCTGTCGCCCGGGCCGACGACAGCGGTGTTCGGCTCGAGGTAGAGGATCGGCTCCGCGGGCTCGTCGGCGGAGCCCGGAGCGGCGGCGGCCGCGGCGGCCGGGCCGACAGCGGCCGGGTGGGATGTCACCGGGTCCGAACCGGGCCGTCCGGCGGCGCCCGGGCCCTCGGCGGCCGGCCCGGCGGCGCCTCGCCTGCCGACACCCGGCCCGACGACACCCGGCCACACCGCATCCGGCCCGACAGCATCCGGATCGACCGCATCCGGATCGGCGACCGCCGGCACGAAACCTACGGCCTTCGAGCGTGGGATGACCGGCGCGAGGTAATCGACGTCGACGAGCGGGATGCGCTCGTTGAGCGTCTCGTAACCGGCGAACATCGGATCGCCGGCCAGTGGCACGATCTCGTCGCCATCGAGGATGCCGAACCGGGGCTGCCCGCCCTCCTGCACGAAGCGTGCGACCTTCACGGTGTCTGTGTTCCTTTCCGCGCGGCTCGGTGGATCGGCGAGTCGTCGCGTTCTACAGTCTTCGGTCCGCGATACGTCCCAATTGGGACGTTTCGCCGGAGAGCCGCCACCACCGGGCCGACTGGGGTCGGCGAGTCGTCGCGTTTTACGGGTTTCCGCCCGCGAAACGTCCCAATTGGGACGTCTCGCGGGAAGCGACTCCTGAGCCCGGCCCCGCCGCGCCGCTCAGGCGTCGAGGCGGAGCATCCAGCCGTGACGGTCCTCGACGCGGCCGTACTGGATGCCGGTCAGCTCCTCGCGCAGGCTGAGCGCGAGCTCGTTGGGCCCGGTGTGGCCGATCTGCCAGTCGGGCGTCTTGAGCGAGCCGATCGGGGCGAGAACGGCGGCGGTGCCGCAGGCGAACGCCTCGACGATCTCGCCGGACTCCGCGCCGGCGCGCCACTCGTCCACGTGCACCCGCCGGCGCTCCACCGCGAGGCCGCGGTCCTCGGCCAGCCGCAGGATCGAGTCGCGGGTGATCCCCTCGAGGATCGAGTCCGAGGCGGGGGTGATGAGCCGGCCGTCCCTCGTGACGAGCACGATGTTCATCCCGCCGAGCTCCTCGAGGTAGCCCTCGTCGAGGAACAGCACCTGGTCGCAGCCGCGCTCGTAGGCCTCCGCCTGCGGCAGCAGCGATGCCGCGTAGTTGCCGCCGGTCTTCGCGGCCCCGGTGCCGCCCTTGCCGGCGCGCGCGAACCGGGTGGACAGCCAGATGCTCACCGGTGCGAGCCCGCCGGTGAAGTAGTTGCCGGCGGGCGACGCGATCACCACGAAGTCGACCTTCTCGGCCGGGCGCACGCCCAGGAACGCCTCCTTGGCGTACATGAACGGCCGCAGGTACAGGCTCTGGTCCGGGCCGGACGGCACCCAGTCGCCGTCCACGGCGATGAGCTCCTTGATCGCCGCGATGAAGTGCTCGCTGGGCAGCTCGGGCAGCGCGAGCCGCCGGGCGGAGCGCTGCATCCGGGCCGCGTTCGCCTCCGGGCGGAAGCTGCGGATCGAGCCGTCGGCCCAGCGGTAGGCCTTGAGCCCCTCGAACACCTCCTGCGCGTAGTGCAGCACCGCGGCGGCCGGCGAGAGCTCGAGCGGGCCGAAGGCGCGCACCCGGGGACGGTGCCATCCGCCCCAGGCCGACCAGCAGATGTCGACCATGTGGTCGGTGAAGTGCTGCCCGAAGCCGGGGTCGGCGAGGATCTCGGCGCGCTTCACCGCGTCGAGCGCGTTCGGGTTGACGGTGCGCGCGAAGTCGAGCGCGGCGGGTTCCTGGGGGGCGAGGAGGTTCTTCAACGGGAGTCCTTCATCGAAAAATACGGATGAGTTTCAGGCCGGTTCGCGTCCGGCAGCCAGCAGCGCCGCGATCGCCCGGCCGACCTCGGATGTCGAGCGGCTGCCGGAACGCGCCGCCAGGTCGGCGGCGACTGCGGTGCGCAGCCGGACCGCGGCGTCCCTGAGCCCGAGGTGGTCGAGCAGCAGGCCCGCGGACAGGATGGCCGCGGTCGGGTCGGCGACGCCGGTGCCCGCGATGTCGGGGGCCGAACCGTGCACGGGCTCGAACATCGAGGGGAACGTGCCGTCCGGGTTGATGTTGCCGGAGGCCGCAAGCCCGATGCCGCCGCTGATGGCGCCGGCCAGATCGGTGAGGATGTCGCCGAACAGGTTGTCGGTGACGATGACGTCGAATCTAGCAGGGTCGGTGACGAGGAATATCGTCGCGGCGTCCACGTGCAGGTAGGAGACGTCCACCTCGGGATAGCCGACCGCCACCTCGTCGACGGTGCGCTGCCACAGCGAGCCCGCGTTAGTGAGCACGTTGGTCTTGTGCACGAGGGTGAGGGCGCCGCGGCGGGCCCGCGCCTGCTCGAAGCCGAAGCGCACCAGCCGCTCCACGCCGTGCCGGGTGTTGATGCTCAGCTCGTTGGCGATCTCGTGCGGGGTGCCGCGGCGGATCACCCCGCCGTTGCCGACATACGGTCCCTCGGTGCCCTCGCGCACGACGACGAAGTCGACCTCGCCCGGGTCGCGCAGCGGCGACGGGACGCTCGGGTGCACGAGCGTGGGCCGCAGGTTGACGTAGTGGTCGAAGGCGAAGCGGAGCTTGAGCAGCAGCCCCCGCTCGATGATGCCGCCGGCGAGCCGGGGGTCGCGCGGGTCACCGCCGACGGCGCCCAGCAGGATCGCGTCGTGCCGGGCGAGCGCCTCGAGGTCCGCCTCGTCGAGGATGCGGCCGGTGGCCAGATAGTGGCCGGCGCCGAAGGGGTACTCGGTGACGTCGAGGCCCGCCTCGTCGCCGAGCGCCGCCCGCAGCACGGCGAGCGCCTCGCGCACCACCTCCGGGCCGATGCCGTCGCCGGGGATCGTCGCGAGGGAGATGCTGTGCTTCGGTGCCGTCACGGCTCTCAGGGTATCGGCTCGGCCCGATGGCCCCTCTAGCCTGATGCTGTGCCGGCCCAGCATCTGACCCACCCGCTCGACGAGGCATCCCGCGCCCGGCTCGAGGGACGCGGGCTGAGCATGACGCTCGTCGACCCGGCCGAGACGGATGCCTGGACCGGCTGGCTGCAGGCGGAGGCGCGCGGCTTCCTCGGCGCCGCGCCGAGCGCCGAGCACGAGCGGGAGGCACGCGGCTACCAGGCCGACCGGCGGACGACCGGCGTCTACGGCCCGGCCATCGCCGGCGCGGCCGGCTCGACGCGGCCGGTCGCCACCTGCCAGTCCTGGCCGACGCCGCTCACCGTCCCCGGCCTCGGCACGCCGCCGGCCTGGGCGATCAGCTCGGTGACGGTGGCGCCGACGCACCGGCGGCGGGGCATCGCGACGGCGATGCTCACCGCGGAGCTGCGCACGGCGGCCACCCTCGGCATCCCGCTCGCGATCCTCACGGTGAGCGAGTCGACGATCTACCACCGTTTCGGCTTCGGGCCGGCGAGCCGGCTGGTCGGCTTCGAGATCGAGACGAAGCGGGAGCGCTGGCGCGGCCGGGATGCCGCCGGCCGGCTGAGCTACGTGGACGACCCGGTCGCGTTCCGCGCCACCGGCGCCGCGGTGCTCGACCGGGTGCGCGCCGGGAGGGTCGGCGAGATCGGCAAGTCGGCGCTGCTGGCCGACCGGCTGATCGGGCCGCTCGGCTCCGAGCCGCGGCGCGATGAGGTGCGCCTGGTGCGCTTCGACGACGACGCCGGGCGCTGCCAGGGCTTCGTGAGCTACACGCTGAGCGCCGACGCCGGCGGCGACGCCGCCATGCACGGCCTCGAGGTGCGGCACCTCGCCTCGGCGACGGACGACGCCTACCTCGCGCTCTGGCGCTTCCTCGTCGAGCACGACCTCGTCGGCCGGGTGCGGACCACGACCGCGGCGGAGGACGAGCCGCTGCCACACCTGCTCAGCGACTTCCGCCGGGCCCGCCAGGTGGCCCGGGAGGACCATCTGTGGCTGCGGGTGCTCGACGTGCCCGCGGCCCTCGAGGCGCGGCGCTACGAGCGTGACGGCCGGATCGTGCTGCGTGTCGCGGATCCGCTCGGCTTCGCCGCCGGCGCGTTCCTGCTCGACGTGCGCGGCGGGGCCGGCACCGTCGAGGCGCTCGGGCCGGATGACACGGTGCCGGGCGCCAGGATCCCACACGCCACGGTGCCACACGCCACGGTGCCACACGCCGGGCCGGTGCCCGAGGTCCGCCTGGACGTCACGGCGCTCGGCTCGCTCTACCTCGGCGGCGCGACGGCGCGTGACGCCGCGCTGCGCGGCGAGCTCTCCGGCGACGCCGCCGCGCTGGACGCGCTGTTCCGCACGGCGAGACCGCCGCACCTCGGCAGCTGGTTCTGAGACGGACCGCGCGGCCGCGGCATCCGGACCGCCGTCCGGCACCGGCTGCCCGGCACCGGCTACCCGGCACCACCTACTCGGTGATGTCGATCTCGCGCAGCAGCTTCGCGTCGATCGCGGTGCGCACCCGCTCGAGGATCTCGTCGGCGACGGGCGAGTCGACGGTGAGCACGCTGAGCGCCTGGCCGCCGGCGGTCTGGCGGGCGATCTGCATCCCGGCGATGTTAATCGAGGCGTCGCCGAACTCCCGGCCGTAGACCGCGACGATGCCCGGACGGTCGGTGTAGACCATGACGAGGTGGTGCTCGGCGAGCGGCACCTCGATGTCGTAGCCGTTGATCTCGACGAGCTTCTCCACCTGCTTCTGACCGGTGAGCGTGCCGGAGACCGAGATCTGGCTGCCGTTGGCGAGCGCGCCGCGCAGGGTGAGCAGGTTGCGGTACTCGTCGCTCACGGCATCCGTGATCAGCCGCACCTCGAGACCGCGCTGCTCCGCCAGCAGCGGCGCGTTGACGTAGGAGACGGTCTCCGAGACGACGTTCGTGAAGATGCCCTTGAGCGCGGCGAGCTTGAGCACGCTGACATCCAGGCTCGCGATCTCGCCGTGCACCTCGACGTCGACGCTCGTGAGCGGGCTGTCGGCGAGGCCCGAGAACACCTGGCCGAGCTTCTCCATGAGCGGGATGCCGGGACGCACCACCGGGTCGATCGCGCCCCCGGCCACGTTGACGGCGTCGGGGACGAGCTCGCCCTCGAGGGCGAGCTTGACGCTGCGGGCGACGGCGACGCCGGCCTTCTCCTGGGCCTCGTCGGTCGAGGCTCCGAGGTGCGGGGTGAGCACGACGTTGTCGAGGCCGAGCAGCGGACTGTCGGTGGGCGGCTCGCTGACGAAGACGTCGAGGCCGGCGCCGGCGATCGTGCCGGCCGAGAGCGCCTCGAACAGCGCCCGCTCGTCGATGAGCCCGCCGCGGGCGACGTTGACGATGTGGGCGCTCGGCTTCATGAGCCTCAGCTGCTCCGCACCGATCATCCCGGTGGTCTCGGGCGTCTTCGGCATGTGGATGGTGATGAAGTCGGATGCCGCGAGCAGCTCCTCGAGGCTCATCAGGGTCACCCCGAGCTGCTGGGCGCGCGCGCTCGTGATGTAGGGGTCGTAGGCGACCACGCTCATGCCGAAGGCCTGCAGCCGGGCGGTGATGAGCGCGCCGATGCGGCCGAGGCCGATGATGCCGACCGTCTTCTCGAACAGCTCGGTGCCGGTGTACTTCGAGCGCTTCCAGGTGCCGGCGGCGAGGCTCGCGTGCGCGGCCGGGATGTGCCGGGCCAGGCTGAGGATGTGGCCGACGGTGAGCTCCGCGGCCGAGATGATGTTGCTCGTCGGGGCGTTCACCACCATGACGCCGGCTGTCGTGGCGGCCTTGATGTCGACGTTGTCGAGGCCGACGCCGGCGCGGGCGACGACCTTGAGCAGCGGGGCCGCGGCGATCGCCTCGGCGTCGACCTTCGTCGCGGAGCGGATGAGCACGGCATCCGCGCTTCCGAGCGCCGCGAGCAGCGCCGGGCGGTCGGTGCCGTCGACCGTGCGGATGTCGAAGTCGGGGCCGAGGGCCTCGACGGTCGCGGGCGAGAGTTCTTCGGCGATGAGCACGACGGGCTTGGCCACGGATGCGGTTCCTTTTGATTCTTGGCGGGGGCGGCGGGGCGGCTGGCTGGGTGGGCTGCCGGGATGCTGCCGGGCGACCGACAGCCGGGGTCGCGGGCGACCGGGCGGCCGAGCCGCGGCGTCCGCGCACGTCGGCGTCCGCGCACGTCATGGCCGCGGCCCGCGGCGATTCTAGTGAATGCTGCCCGCGCGCTCGGGCGGGGGCCGGGGCGCGGATGCCTGCCATCGGCGCGACGCCGGTGGCTCGGCGCGGGCGCGCGGGGCGTTCGTGTTCGTACATAGATACGTATTAATCTCCGCAGATTCTCTTGAATTGTAGAAGATGTATGCTATTATGTTCGCAGCGCTCGTGCCGACCGCCCGATCAGGAGTCCCCGTGCACGACGACGCCTTCGCCGACCGCCTGCTGGCCGCCGCCCGGCGGGCCGCCGCGGCCGCGCTGGGGGCGGACGCGCTCGCGGACGGCGAGCTGCTGGCGGCCCTCGACGTCGTCGGCACGCTGCGGCGCCTGGCGGATGCCGCCGGTGCCGCCCTGTCCGCGGAGGTCGCCGCGCGCTCGGCGGCGGGCGACGAGGCCACGCTCGCTCGACGCATGGGCGCCCGCAGCCCCGCGACGCTCGTGGCGGAGACCGCGCGGATCGACCCTGCCACTGCCGCCGCCTGGGTTGCGAGCGGCACCGCCACCGCGCCCCGCACCTCGCTGCTCGGTGAGCGGCTGCCCGAGGCGCATCCGGCCGCCGCCCGGGCGCTCGGCGCCGGCTCGATCGACGCCGCGACAGCGCGGATCGTGATCGCGACCGTCGAGCAGTGCTGCGGCGGGGGCATCGTGGGTGGGCGCGCTGGCGAGGCCGCCGTCGAGGCCGCCGCTGTCGAGGCCGCCGCCGTCGAGGCCGAGATCGTCCGGCATGCCACGACGCTGAGCCCGCGCGATGCCGCCCGGCTCTGCCGGCAGGTGCTCGCCTGCCACGCCCCGGAGGACACGGACGCCCGGGAGGCCGCCCTCCGCGCCCGGCGGGGCCTGCGGATCGTCCAGCTGCCCGACGGCATCACCCGCATCGGCATCGACGCCGACCCCGAGTCGGCCGGCTACCTCCTCACCGCCCTCGACGCCCGCACCGCGCCCCGCCGCCGGGTGCGCTTCGTCGACCCCGGCGACGGCGCCTCCGGGGCCAGCGGCGGCGGCACCTCCGGCTGCGGCACCTCCGGCTGCAGCACCGGCAGCTGCGGCTGCGGCGATGCCGGTGCCAGCGGCTGCGGTGCCAGCGGCTGCGGTGCCAGCGGCTGCGGTGCTAACAGCGCTCGGGCCGACAACGCTCCAGGCGACCATGCTCCGGCCGCCGACGACACCCGCAACCTGGCCCAGCGGCGCCTCGACGCCCTCGTCGACATCGCCCGCGAGGCGATCGGCCGTGACCCCGGCGAGCTGGCGGGCGCGGCGGTCACGATGCTCGTCACCGTGCCGCTGGTCGCCCTCACCGCCGGGCTCAACACCACCGGGCTCAACACCACCGGGCTCAGTCCGACCGGACCCAGCGACACCGCGGGGTGCGACACCGCGGGGTGCGGCACCGCCGCCATCGCCGGCGTCGACGAGCCGATCGGCGCGGCGACCGCCCGGCGCCTCGCCGCAGCGGCCGACATCATCCCGGTGGTGCTCGGCGGCCCCTCCGAGCCGCTCGACCTCGGTCAGAGCCAGCGCCTGTTCAGCCCCGCGCAGCGCCGCGCCCTCGCGCTCCGCGACGGCGGCTGCACCTGGCCGGGTTGCAACGCCCCTCCGTCCTGGTGCGAGGCGGCCCACCTGGTGCCCTGGTACGCCGGCGGGCCGACCGACCTCGACAACGCCGCCCTCCTCTGCCGCTGGCACCACACCGTCTACGACACCGACGGCTGGCAGATGGAGAGACGGGGCGGCATCCCCTGGTTCATCCCGCCGCCCTGGGTGGACTCGAGCCTCGCACCCCGGCGGGGCGGGCGGCCTCGCCCGACGGCGGCGTGACCGGATGACCGTCATGTCACGGGAACGCGGTCCCCCGCCGGTCACAGCGTTACATCCCGGTCATATCGGTGGAGTTGACTCTCGTCGCATGGACCTCATCGGGGTCAGCCGCATCCGCACCCCCCGCTCCCGCGACGAGATCGCCCTGGGCCCGGGCGATCGGCCGATCGGCGGCGGAACCTGGCTCTACTCCGAGCCGCAGCCCGGCGTGGACACCGTCGTCGATCTGACGGCCCTCGGCTGGCCGGAGCTCGTCGAGACGGCCGAGGCGCTCGAGCTCGCCGCCACCTGCCGGCTGAGCACGGTGCACGGCCTGCGCGAGCGCGACTGGCCCGCGGCGCCGCTGTTCGGCCAGACGGTCGAGGCGCTGCTCGCCAGCTGGAAGATCTGGAACGTGGCGACGATCGGCGGCAACCTCTGCTTCGCGGTGCCGGCGAGCGCGATGGTCTCCCTCGCGACCGCCCTCGATGCCGAGCTGCTTCTCTGGCGCGTCACGGCCGCCCCGGAGCCGACCGAGCACGACGAACCCAGCGAACCCGACGAGCGCACCGTGGCCGCCGCGGACTGGGTGCTCGCACCGCTGGTCACCGCGCTGCGTCCGGGCGAGGTGCTGCGCTCGATCCGCATCCCCCGGCACGCCCTCGAGGGGCGCTGCGCCTTCCGCAAGATCGCCCTGGCCGACCTCGGCCGCTCCGGTGTGGTGGCGATCGCCCGCCGCGACCGGCCCCGGGCCGCCCCGGGCGGCGCCGGACACATCGGCACCGCGCAGCACGCCGCGGAAGACGACGGCGCCAGGAGCGGCAGCACGGCGGGCGACAGCCCCACGAGCAGTGCGACGGAGCTCGAGGGCGCGGCCGCGATGCACGGCGCCGGCGGCTTCACGCTCTCGGTGACGGCCGCGACCGCTCGGCCGCACGTCATCCGCTGGCCCGCGCCGCCGACGGATGCCGAGCTCGGCACCGCCCTCGACGCGATCGACGACTGGTTCGACGACGCCCACGGCGCCGCCGACTGGCGCGAGGCAATGACCCGCCGCTTCGCGCGCGAGCTGCGCGACGAGCTGCAGGACGGGCCCGCATGAGGCTCACCGTGGACGGCCGCACGCTCGAGGTCGACCCCGCCCCCGGCCAGGTGCTGCGCACGCTGCTGCGCGAGCACGGCGTGTTCAGCGTCAAGAAGGGCTGCGACGCGGGCGACTGCGGCGCCTGCGCGGTGATCGTCGACGGCGAGGCGGTGCACTCCTGCGTCTACCCCGCTCACCGCATCGACGGCCGCACGGTGACGACCGCCGCCGGGCTCGGCACCCCGGAGCACCCGCACCCGGTGCAGCGGGCCTTCGCGGACGCCGCGGGGTTCCAGTGCGGCTACTGCACGCCCGGCCAGGTCGTCACCGCCGCCTGCCTGCCCGCCGGCGCCGCGGACGAGCCGGTGGAGCTCGACCGGCTGATGAAGGGCAGTCTGTGCCGCTGCACCGGCTACCGCTCGATCCGGGACGCGATCGCGGGCGTCGCGAACGTCGCCGCCACGGGCGGCGTCGGCGATGCCGTGCGCCCGCCCGCCGCGATGCGCGTCGTCACCGGCACCGAGGAGTACACCCTCGACGCCCCGGCCCCCGACATCCCCGGCCGGCCCACCGGCCTGCTGCACCTCGCGGTGCTGCCGAGCCCGCACGCGCACGCCCGCATCCTCGCGATCGATGCGAGCGAGGCGCTCGCCATGCCCGGAGTCGTCGCCGTGCTCACCCACGCGGATGCCCCGGACGTGCTGTACTCGACGGCGCGCCACGAGCACCGCACCGACGACCCGGACGACACCCGGGTGCTCGACGACGTCGTGCGCTTCCTCGGCCAGCGCGTCGCCGCGGTCGTCGCCGAGAGCGCCCGGATCGCGCAGCTGGCCGCCGAGCGCATCCGCGTCGAGTACGCGGTGCTCGAGGCGGTCTTCGACCCGGACGAGGCGCGCAGCGGCCGCGCCCCGCTCGTGCACGGCGAGAAGGGGCCGGACAACCGGATCGCCGAGGCGCAGCGCAACGTGCTCGCCAAGCTGCACGGCGAGACCGGCGACCTGGCCGCGGGTCTCGCCGCCGCCGACCGGGTCGTCGAGGGCGAGTGGACGACCGCCCGGATCAGCCACGCCGCCCTAGAGACGCACGCGAGCCGCGGCTGGCTCGACGAGGAGGGCCGGCTCGTCATCCGCACCTCCAGCCAGGTGCCCTACCTGGTGCGCGACGAGCTCGCGCATGTCTTCGGGCTCGATCGCGACCGGGTGCGGGTGTTCACCAAGCGCGTCGGCGGCGGCTTTGGCGGCAAGCAGGAGATCTTCACCGAGGACCTCGTCGCGCTCGCCGTGCTCGCCACCGGCCGGGCCGTGCAGTACGAGTTCAGCCGCTCCGACGAGTTCGTGCGCGCCAGCCTGCGGCACCCGATGCGGGTGCGGGTGCGGCTCGGCGCGACATCCGACGGCACGCTGACCGCGATGCACGTCGACCAGCTGATGGACACCGGCGCCTACGGCAACCACGGCATCGGCGTGATGTTCCACTCGGTCGGCGAGAGCGTGGCCGTGTACCGCTGCCCGAACAAGCGCGTGGACGCCGAGAGCGTCTACACCAACAACCCGCCGTCGGGCGCCTTCCGCGGCTACGGCCTCGGCCAGGTGATCTTCGCGATCGAGTCGGCCATGGACGAGCTGGCCCGCCGGCTCGGCATCGACCCCATCGAGCTGCGGCGGCGCAACATCGTGGTGCCCGGCGACGCGATGGTCGTCACCGACCCGCACGGGGAGCCCGACCTGCTCTACGGCTCCTATGGCCTCGACCAGTGCCTCGACCTGGTCGAGGCCGCGCTCGCCCGGTCGCGGACCGGCGGGCCCGGCACCGGAGAGACCGTCGCAGGCGAGACCGGCACCAGCGAGACCGGCACCGGCGCGCCGGTCGGCCTCGGGCCGGAGTGGCGCCTCGGCGAGGGCATGGCGCTCGCGATGATCGCGACGATCCCGCCGCGCGGTCATCTCGCCACCGCGGAGGTGACGGCGCTCGGTGGGGGTGCCTACGAATTGCAGGTCGGCACCGCCGAGTTCGGCAACGGCACCACGACCGTGCACGCCCAGCTCGCGGCGACCGCGCTCGGCACGAGCCCGGAGCGCATCCGCATCCGGCAGTCGGACACGGATGCCGCCCGCTACGACACCGGTGCCTTCGGCTCCGCGGGCGTCGTCGTCGCCGGCAAGGCCGTCCACGCCGCCTGCACCGCGCTGCGCGAGCGGCTCGACGCGCTGCCCGCCGAGCGGCACGCCGGGGTGAGCGCGAGCGCGAGCCACGACGGCACGCCGCGCTCGGTCGCCTTCAACGTGCACGGCTTCCGGGTGGCGGTGCACCCGGGCACGGGCGAGGTGCGGGTGCTGCACTCGGTGCAGGCCGCGGACGCCGGCACGATCATGAACCCCGAGCAGCTGCGCGGGCAGATCGAGGGCGGCACCGCCCAGGCGATCGGCAGCGCGCTCTACGAGGAGGTGATCCTGCGCGACGGCGCGGTCGTCACCGACACGTTCCGCAACTACCGGGTGCCCAAGATGGGTGACATCCCGGCCACCGAGGTGCTGTTCGCCGCAACGCACGACGAGCTCGGCCCGCTCGGCGCGAAGTCGATGAGCGAGGCGCCGTACAACCCGGTCGCTCCGGCGCTCGCGAACGCGATCCGAGACGCGCTCGGCGTGCGCCCCACCGAGCTGCCGATGAGCCGGGACCGGCTCTGGCGGCTCGCCCGGGATGCCGGCGCGGGGCGCTGAGGCCGCTCGGGCGGGATGCCGGCGCGGGGCGCTGAGGCCGCTCGGGCGGGC
>JASGFF010000066.1:0-14969 GCA_047605685.1 Microbacteriaceae bacterium | reverse complement strand
CCGCCCCGCGCCGCCCCGCTGCCGCGCCGCGCCGCCGACGCGCGCTCGTGCCGCCGTGCATCGCCGTCGGGGCCGGCAGTGTCCTGGTCATCGCGGGCTTCACCGTCGAGCTGCTGTTGCACCTGCGCTGAGCGACGCCCCGATCGCGTCGCGATCCGTCCCAATTGGGACCGATCGCGCGGCGGAACCGGTCAATCGGGACCAGTCGACCGGCCGGACCGGCCGGGCGCAGGGGGGGGTTGCGCTATCCGTCCCAATTGGGACGGATCGCGCGGGCCGGCTGGCAAAACGCGACGGGTCAGCGACCCGGCGACCCGCAACCGCGACCGCCGCGACCGCCGCGGGCTACCCTCGGCGAGTGCGCTGCGACTACTTCGATGCGGGGCTGTGCCGCTCCTGCACCCTCATGGGCACGCCGTACCCCGAGCAGCTCGCCGGCAAGCTCGCCCACGCCCGGGCGCTGCTCGCCGACTGGCCCGAGGCCCGCTGGCTCGAGCCGGTCGCGAGCGAGCCGGAGGCGTTCCGCACCAAGGCCAAGATGGTGGTCGGCGGCACGGTGGATGCGCCGACCCTCGGCATCCTCGGCCCGGACCGCAGCGGCGTGGACCTGCGCGACTGCGGGGTGATCGCGCCCGGCATCCGCGCCGCCTTCGCCCCGCTCGCCGCCTTCGTCGGCCGGGCGCGGATCGCGCCCTACGACGTGGGCGCCCGGCGCGGCGAGCTCAAGCACCTGGTGCTGCTCGAAGCGCCCGACGGCGCGCTCATGGTCCGCTTCGTGCTGCGCTCGCGAGAGGCCGAGTCGCGCATCCGCGCACAGCTGCCCTGGCTGCTGCGGACGCTGCCGGCCGCACGCGTCGTCTCGATCAACCTGCAGCCGGAGCACAAGGCCGTCATTGAAGGAGAGGAGGAGCTCGTGCTCACCGCCGCGCACACCCTGCCGCTGCGCCTGGAGCGCGGCACGCTCGCCGTGCGCCCGGGCTCCTTCGTGCAGACGAACACCGCCGTCGCGACGGCGCTCTACCGGCAGGCCGGGCTCTGGGCGCGGCGGCTGGCACCGACATCCGTCTGGGACCTGTACTGCGGTTCCGGCGGTTTCGCGCTGCACGTCGCCGGCCCCGGGCGGCGGGTCGTCGGCGTCGAGCTGAGCGCCGCGGCCGTCGAGGGCGCCCGCGCGGTCGCGCCGGCCGGCTGCGAGTTCGTCGAGGCGGATGCCACCGAGTTCGCCGAGCGCGCCGACCCGGCCGAGCGTCCCGAGCTCGTGATCGTGAACCCGCCGCGCCGCGGGCTCGGCACCCGGCTCGCCGCCTGGCTGGAGGACCACGGCCCGGCCGCCGTGCTGTACTCCAGCTGCAACGCCGTCAGCCTCGAGCGGGACCTGCGCGCGATGCCGTCCTACCGGCCCGGACAGCTGCGGCTGTTCGACATGTTCCCGCAGACCGAGCACTACGAGATCGCGGCGCTGCTGCTGCGCACGCCCGCCCGCTGATCGTGGCCGAGCGCCCACCCCGTGACCGCTTTGTTACCATGGGAGGCCGTATGCCCTCCACCCGCCGCGAGACCCGAGCCCGCCACGGGGCCAGCCGGCCCGCGGCGCCGGTCGCGCGCCTGGCGATGCGACGCCGGGCCGGTGTCGAGGCCGTCGCGGTGATGGCGCTCGTCGCGAGCGTCGCGATCGCGCCGATCGCGCAGGCCGACGCCCAGTCGCTGCCGCAGAGCGTCGTGCAGCTCGAGGGCCAGTCGCTCACGGTCTCGAGCGACGTGGACTCCCCGGCGACGGACCGCGACGACGCCACCGCGACCCCCGGGGTGGACACGCTCGTGGCATCCGGCACGAACGCCGACTGGGCGAGCCTGGTGCTGCTCGACGGCGGCTGGCCGACGACCGAGTCGAACATCACGGCGATCCTGCGCTGGATGCGCCAGGAGAACGGCACCGACAACTGGTGGAACCGCAACAACCCGCTCAACAACGGCTACGGCTCCGGTGGCGGTGGCGGCACCGGCACCTACGAGAACCTGCAGGTCGCGGCGCAGAAGGCCGCGGAGAACCTGCAGCGGGACATCTTCTCCGGCATCGCCGAGCAGCTCGCCTACGGCCGCAGCGCCGACAAGGTCGCCGCGGCGATCTGGGCCTCGGCGTGGTCGACGAGCCACTACGCGAACGGCACGCACTGGAGCACGGCCGCGGTGCCGATCGTGACGGCACCCGCCTCGGCCTGGGGCTGAGCGGCCGGTCCCCGAGGGACTTCAGGTTCCGTCGTCGCGTGCCGTCCGGCCGGCAGGATGCCGGCATGCAGACCCTCCTCGTCGGCGTCGACCCCCGTGTCGGCGCCGCGGGATGTGGGTCCGCCGCGGCCGGGCCCGTGGCCACCGGACCGGCCCGGCCGGGCCCACGGTGGCCGGGCCCACGGTGGCCGGGCCCGCGCTGCGCGCCGGCCGCACGACGTCGTGCAGCACGCCGCGGGCCCCGGGCGCCCCTAGGCTCGGGGGCGTGCGCCTGCTCGACCGCGTCCCGGCCCCGCTGCTCGCGGTCGCGGCGGTGTTCTCCGTGCAGTTCGGCAGCGCGGCGACGCGCACGGTGTTCGGCGCGACCGGGCCGCTTGGCGCCACCTGCCTGCGGCTGCTGTTCGCGAGCGCGCTGCTGCTGGCGATCGTGCGGCCGTGGCGGCGTCCCGGCGGGGCCCGGCGGCCCGGCTCCCGGCGGCCCGGCTCCCGGCGTCGCCGGCTCGGCGTCGTCGCGCTCGGCCTCGCGCTCGCCGGCATGAACTCGCTCATCTACCTGGCGATCGACCGGGTGCCGATCGGCGTCGCCGTGACCGTCGAGTTCCTCGGACCGCTCGGCGTCGCCCTCGCGCAGACCCGGCGTTGGGCCGACGCCGCCTGGGCGCTGCTCGCCCTCGCCGGTGTGCTGCTGCTCGGCGTGGACACGGTCGGCACCGGCGTCGTCGGCACGGATGCCGCGGGCCTGGATGCCGCGGGCCTGGCCCTCGCGGCGCTCGCCGCGGTGTTCTGGGCCGGCTACATCCTCGCGAGCGCCCGGCTGGGCGCGGGCGAGACGGGCCTGGCCCCGCTCGCGGTCGCGATGACGGTCGCCGCGCTCGTGGTGCTGCCTCTCGGGCTGCCGGACGCCGCCGCCGCGGTTCTCGCCGATCCGCGGCTGCTCCTCGTGTTCGCCCTCGCCGCCCTCGCGACCTCGGTGCTGCCCTACTCGCTGGAGTTCGCGGCGCTGCGCCGCATCCCCACGCGCGTGTTCGGCGTGCTCGCCAGCCTCGGCCCGGCGGTCGCGGCCCTCGCCGGTCTCGTCGTGCTGCACCAGGCGCTCGGGCCGCTGCAGCTCGCGGCGCTCGCGCTCGTGACGGCCGCGAGCGTCGGGGTCACCCTCGCCGCCCGGCGCGGGGACGGCCGGCGGCCGCTAGCGTGAGGGGTGTGAGCCGACCGTTCTACCTCGACTGCGACACCGGCGTCGACGACGCCCTCGCCCTCGGCTACCTGCTGGCGGCGGATGCCGCGGGCGACATCGAGCTCGTCGGCGTCGGCACGGTGTGCGGCAACATCGACGCCGATCGGGCCGCGCGCAACACCCTCGACCTGATGGCGCTCGCCGGGCGTGAGGCGCCCGTCGCGGTCGGCGCGCGCGAGTACCTCGCCGGGCCCTACCCGGGAGGGGTGCCGCACATCCACGGCCGCAACGGCGTGGGCGACGTCGCGCTGCCCGCAGCCGCGACCACGCCGGTCGCCGCCTCCGCGGCGGAGCTCGTCGTCGAGCTCGCCGAGCGGCACCCGGGCGAGCTGGAGATCGTCGCCGTCGGCCCGTTGACGAACCTCGCGCTCGCGCTGCGCCTCGAGCCGCGGTTGCCCGAGCGCGTCAAGCGGCTCACGATCATGGGCGGCGCGGCGCTCGTGCCCGGCAACATCTCGCCGGTGGCGGAGGCGAACATCTACCACGACGCCGAGGCCGCGGCGCTCGTGCTCGCCGCGCCCTGGCCGATCACGCTCGTGCCCCTCGACGTGACGCTCGAGCACGTGCTCGACGAGAGGCGACGGGGCCGGCTGCTCGACTCCGGCCGGCCGTTCGGCGCGGCGCTCGGGCACGTGCTCGACCTCTACTTCGGCTTCTACGTCGACCTCTACGGCGCGCGCTCCTGCGCGCTGCACGACCCGCTCGCCGCGGCGATCGCGGTCGGCGGCGTCGCCGCCACGGTCGCGCCGGCCGTCCCGGTGGTCGTCGACGACTCGCACGGTCCCGGGCGGGGCCAGACGATCTGCGACCTGCGCGGACAGCGCGTCGGCCCGCGCGACCAGCCGGGCGCGCACGTGCGGGTGGTGCTGCGCACCGACCGCGACCTCGGCGACCACCTCGTGGACCGCATCCTCGAGCTCTGATGGCCGCCCGGCACCGGCTCTTGACGCCGCTGCTGTGCCGCGGGCTCACCCATGGCGGGTCCGTGACCCGGAACCGCCCGCGGGACGGGTGGCCGCGGCAGGTCCGCAAGGACGGCCTCGACCAGGCCGGTGCGGGGACGCCGACGGCGGTCGATGCCGCTCGCTGCGCTGCCTGCGGGGCATCGACACGCTCACCGGCTTCGCCCCCCGAGGACGCGTCACCCCGCCCACCGGGCAGAAGGCCCTGCATCCGTCACGAGCGGGTGAGAGCTGCTACGGTCCACGGCGGCGGCCCGGTCCGGCGAACGGGACCGAGCCCGGGCGGGCCGTCCGGACGGCCCGGTCATCCGAACGGATCGACCACCGTGGTCGCCACATCGATGAGTGTGGGCTCCTCGGCCGCGAGGCCCGCGCGCAGCAGCTCGGCCAGCTCCTCGGCGCTGCCGGCGCTGTGTGCGCGCATCCCGTAGCCACGGGCAAGCGCGCAGAAGTCGATGCCCGGCAGCTCGATGCCGGGGGCGTTCGCCACCGTCATCTCCCGCGCGAAGGCGCGCAATGCGGCGTACTCGCCGTTGCGCAGCACGACGACGACCACCGGCACCCGGTAGCGCACGGCGGTCCACAGTGCGGGCAGCGCGTAGTTCGCCGAGCCGTCGCCGATGAGGGCGATCACCCGGCGTGCGGGATCGGCGAGCTGCACGCCGATCGCCGCGGGCAGCCCGAAGCCGAGGCCGCCGGCGGAGGGGAAGTAGTAGCCGCCCTGGCGCACGATGTCGACGTGGTCCCAGAAGATGCCGGTCGTCGACGTCGACTCCTTCACGATGACGTCGTCGGCCCGCTTGACGGCGTTCACGACATCGAACACGGTCGCGGGCGGCAGCGGCGCCGGGCCGGTGAGCACGGGAGCCGGCCGGGATCGCGCCGGTGGGGCGGGGCGGCCGCTCGCGGGAACGAGGTCGAGCACGCCGTCGAGCGTCTCGGCGATGCCGGCGACGATCGAGGTTCCCATCGGCGCGCGCGCGGCCTCGGCCGGGTCCACCGTGAGCTGCAGCAGCCGGGCGCCCGCCGGCAACAGCTCGCCGGGGTCGAACTGGTGGTAGCGGAACACCGGTGCCCCGACGACGACGATCAGGTCGTGGCCGGCGAGCCGTTCGGACACGCCGCGGATGGAGGCGGGCAGCACCCCCTGGAACAGGCGATGGCCGGTGGGGAACGGGCAGCGGGACGCCGAGGGGGCGATCCAGACCGGGGCGGCGATCCGCTCGGCGAGCGCCACCAGCCGGCCGCCGGCGTCGGCGGCGTCGACATCGGGCCCCGCGACGAGGGCCGGCGCCTCGGCGGCCGCGATCCGCTCGGCGATCAGCGCGAGCTGGGCGTTCGAGGGCGTCCGGGCGCTGTGCACCTCCCGTGCCATCAGGTGCGCGGCGGCGCGCGGCGCCGGCTTCATCCAGTCGTCGTAGGGGATGGAGACGTACACCGGACCCGAGGGCATCGTGGCCGCCGTGTGGATCGCCTCGGCGATCGTCCGCGGGGTGTCCTCGGCGGTGGCCGGCTCGGCGCTCCACTTCGCGAGCGGCCGGGGCAGCTCCGCCGCGCCGGCGTTCGCGAGCAGCGCCTCGACGCCGATCTGCGCGCGCACCTGCTGCCCGGCGGTGATCACGAGCGGGCTGTGGCTGTTGCGCGCGTTGGTGAGCGCGCCCATGGCGTTGCCGCTGCCGGCGGCCGCGTGCAGGTTGAGCAGCACCGGCCGGCCGGTGGCCATGGCATAGCCGTCGGCCATGCCGGTGACGACGCCCTCGTGCAGGCCGAGGATGTAGCGGAAGTCGCTCGGCATCCCCTGCAGGAACACGAGCTCGTTCGAGCCGGGATTGCCGAAGATCGTGGTGAGCCCGTGCTGCCTCAGCAGCTCGAAGACCACATCGCGCACGCTGCTCATCGCCGCCTCCCGGTCCGTGTCGATCGACTGGAACGATCGCGCCTTGCGGATCGATCGACGCTGTCTATGGTTGGGCCGTGGACCTCAACCTCATGCGCACGCTCGTCGCGATCTACGAGCGCGGCACCGTCACCGCGGCCGCCGAGGAGCTGCGGCTCACCCAGCCCTCGGTGAGCCACGCGCTGCAGCGGCTGCGCCGCCAGTTCCACGACCCGCTGTTCTCGCGCGGCCGGCGCGGCCTCGCGCCCACGGCGTTCGCCGACGAGCTCTACGGCGTGTTCCGGGAGGCGCTGGCCAATGTCGACACCGTCATCGCCGAGGCGGCGCGGTTCGACCCGGGCGCATCCACCCGGCGCTTCCGGATCAGCCTCACCGACATGGGCGAGCTCGGCCTGCTGCCGCAGATCGTGCGCGCGCTGCGCACGAGGGCGCCGCGTGTCGAGCTCTCGGTGGTGCCGCTCGTGATGCAGGACGTCGGCGAGTGGCTGCGCTTCGGCCAGGTGGATGCCGCCGTCGCCTCGACACCGATCCGCGGCGACGTCGAGAGCGCGCCGCTGTTCGAGGAGCGCTACCAGTGCCTCGTGCCCAGCTCGGTGGAGCTGGGCGGCGGCGGCCTCACGATGGAGCAGTTCCTCGAGGCGCCCTACGCCGTCGTGAGCGCCTCGGCCGGCCACAGCGCCGTCGAGGTGGCGCTGGCGGACCTCGGCCACCGGCTGCGCAGCGTCGTGACGCTCGAGCACTTCGCGAGCCTGCCGCGGATCGTGGAGACCTGCGGCGTGATGGCCATCGTGCCCTCCGGCTTCGTGCGGGCCGCGGCCGTCTCGTCGCCGCTGCGGGTCGTCGAGCTGCCGTTCGCGGTGCCGCCGTTCACCGTGCGGCTGTACTGGCAGGCACGCCGCGCCGACTCGGCACAGCTGTGGCTGCGCGAGCTCATCCGCTCGGCCGTGCGCGGCGAGCGGCTGGGAGACGAGGACGACCGGCACGATCAGAACGGGTAGCGCTCGATGCGGCCCTGGGCCGTGATCCAGCGGGTGTGGGTGAACGCCTCGACGTTGGCGGCCACGCCGCCGAAACGGGCGCCGGTGCCGGAGGCGGCGATGCCGCCGAAGGGCGCCACCGCCTCGTCGTCGACCGTCTGGTCGTTGATGTGCACGATCCCGCTCGGCAGCCGGCGGGCCAGCTCGAGCCCGCGCATCACGTCCGCGGTGAGGATGCCGAGCGAGAGCCCGTACTCGCTGCGACCGACGATCTCGACGAGCTCCTCCTCGCTGTCGAAGGCCATCACCGGGGCGACGGGCCCGAACACCTCCTCGGCGAACGCCGGCTGCTCGGGGCTCGTCACGGCGAGCACCGTCGGCTCGTAGTACAGCCCCCGATAGCGGCCGCCGGCCAGAAGGGTGGCGCCCGCGCTCACCGAGGCGGTGACCAGGCCGTGGACGTGGTCGCGCTGACGCTCGTCGATGACCGGCCCGAGCGGCACATCCGCGCTGCGCGGGTCGCCGACCTCGAGCCGGCGCGCCGCCTCGACGAGCCCCTCGAGGTAGCGCTCGTGCAGCGAGGAGTGCACCAGATGCCGTCCGGTGGTCATGCAGATCTGGCCCTGGTGCAGGAAGGAGCCCCAGGCCCCGGCCCGCACGGCGGCGTCGACGTCGGCATCCGGCAGCACCACGAGCGCGCTGTTGCCGCCGAGCTCGAGGTGGGCCCGCTTGAGCAGCG
The DNA here is from genome assembly GCA_047605685.1 of Microbacteriaceae bacterium. GTDB lineage: Bacteria > Actinomycetota > Actinomycetes > Actinomycetales > Microbacteriaceae > JAUASV01. Next base: position 6,934 of record JASGFF010000066.1, on the reverse strand, counting down.
CGCCGGCGCGCTCGCCGATCCGCCGGCCGGCGGCGGTGGAGCCGGTGAACGAGATCACCGGGATGCCCGGATGCTCGACGATCGCGACGCCGACGTCGACGTCGCCCGGCAGCACCGAGAGCACGCCCGCCGGCAGGCCGGCGCGCTCGAACAGTGCGGCGAGCAGCAGGCCGCCGGCGATCGCCGTGCGCGGGTCGGGCTTGAGGATCACGGCGTTGCCGAGGGCGAGCGCCGGGGCAAGGCTGCGCATCGCCAGGACGCCCGGGAAGTTGAACGGGGAGATCACGCCGACCACGCCGACGGGGATCCGTGCCGCCATGCTCAGCCGCGGCCGGGCGCTCTGCAGGATCTCCCCCGTCGGCAGCAGCGGCAGCGCCGCGCCGAGGTGCAGCTCGGCGAGGATGAGGCCGAGCTCGAACCCTGCCTTGCCCCGCGCCGAGCCCGACTCGGCGACCAGCAGCTCGACATAGTCGGCCCGGTCGGCCTCGAGCAGCCGGGCGGCCTCGCGCAGCACGGCGGCGCGGTCGCCGAAGGGCCGAGCCGCCCAGTCGCGCTGCGCCTGTGTCGCGAGCCGCACGGCGACGTCGACATCCGCGGTGCTCGCGACGCCGACGGAGCCGACGGCGGAGCCGTCCGCCGGGCAGACGGCGGTGCGCCGCCGCTCGGTGGCGATCCAGGAGCCGCCGCGATAGACGCGATCGGTCCACAGTGCCGGGTCGAACAGCTCAGGACTGCGCGGCGACATCGGCGTTCCCCTTCCTCGGCAGATCCGTGCCGCCGGGGCGGCCGGCGCGCGGCTGTGCCGCCGCGACGCCCAGGGCGGGCTCCGGCAGCGCGTTGATGGCCTCGAGCAGCTCGTGCTCGCCGAGCGCCTCGCCGGCGAGCTCAGCGACGCGACGGCCCTGGCGGAACACCAGCACCCGGTCGCACAGCGAGGCGACCTCGCTGATGTCGGTGGAGCACAGCACCACGACCACGCCCGCGTCGGCGAGCGTCCGGATGAGCCGGTGGATCTCCGCCTTCGCGCCGACGTCCACGCCCCGGGTCGGGTCGTCGAGCAGCAGCACCTGCGGTTCGGCGTTCAGCCACATGGCCAGGACCGCCTTCTGCTGGTTGCCGCCGGAGAGCGCGCCCGCCCGGACGTCCGGCGACCGCGCGCGGATGCCGAGGGACTGCATCCGCTCGCGGGCCGCGTGGCGCAGTCGCCCCGGGGCGACGATGGGCCCGTAGCGCGCGAGCGCGACGGCGTCCACCTGCGCCAGGTTCTCCCACAGCGGCTTGTCGAGTATGAGACCCAGGCGGTGCCGGTCGCCGCTCACCGTGGCCACGCCCGCCGCGACGACCGCGCGCCGCCGACCCGGCAGCCGGCTGCCGTCGGGGAGCAGCACGCTGCCGCTCGTCGGTCGGCGCAGGCCGCCGAGGAGCTCGAGCACCGCCTGGTGGCCGGCGCCCACGACGCCGGCGAGCCCGAGGATCTCGCCCGGCGCGGTCTCGAAGGAGACCGGCTCGACGGCGCCGGCGCGACCGAGCTCGCGCACCCGCAGGCATCCGGCCGCGCGGGGGGCCCGCGGTGCCGCATCCGCGCCGGCCGACCGTGCGCTGGCCGACCGTGCGCCGGCCGGCGGCGCGCCGAGCATCGCCGTGACGATGGCGTGCACGTCGAGGCCGGCGCGCGGCTCGGCGCTCAGCACCGCGGCGCCGTCGCGCAGCACGGTGACCTCGTCGGAGAGACTCAGCACCTCCTCGAGGAGGTGCGAGACGTAGACCACGCCCACCCCGCGACGCCGGAGCACGTCGACGACGCCGAGCAGCCGGGCCGTCGATGCCTCCTCGAGCGCGGAGGTCGGCTCGTCGAGCACGAGGATGCGCGGCCGGGCGAGCAGCGCTGCGGCGATCTCGACGAGCTGGCGGTCCGCGAGCCGCAGCTCGGCGAGCGGTCGGCGCAGGTCGACGTCGAGGCCGAGCTCGGCGAGCACGGGCCCCGCCTCGCGCCGCATCCGTGCCCGGTCGAGCAGCACGCCGGCGCGGCGCGGCTCGCGCAGGGTGAACAGGTTCGCCAGCACGGGCAGCTCCGGGAACAGCCGCAGCTCCTGCGAGACGACGGCGACCCCGCCGCGCGCCGCTGCGGCGCTGCTGTCGAACGACACCGGGGTGCCGTCGAGCAGCAGCCCGCCGGCATCCGGGCGCACGGTGCCGGTCAGGATGCCGACGAGCGTCGACTTGCCCGCGCCGTTCTCGCCGAGCAGGGCGTGCACGGTGCCGGCCCGCACCGTGAACGTCGTCTCGCGCAGCGCCACGGTGCCGCCGTAGCGCTTCGACACGCCCCTCGCCTCGAGCACGGCGCTACCCGGCGTCCGGCATGGCGCTCAGATACGCGTCCGGGTTCGCGAGCTCCTGCTGCGCCTCCTTGGCGAACCAGGCGGTCCGGTTCTCCGCCGAGCTCTGCCGCTCGGTGATCTCCGCCACGTTGTCGGCGTCGACGACGAGGTAGCCGGGGTTCCACCATCCGGTCGGCAGCTCGGTGCCGTTGATCGCGTGGTCGGCGAGCAGGCTGATGGCGATGTAGCCCTTGAGCCAGTGCTCGGGCGAGGCGAGCGCGGTGACGTAGCCGTCGGCCACGCCCTGCAGCGCGATCGGGTCGAGGTCGGCGGCGCCCACGAGGAGCTTCGTGCCGGTCTTCTGCTCGATCTGCGCGAGCGAGGCGGCGTCCTGGCTGCCCGGGCCGACGTAGGCGATCGCATCCGGATGGGCGGAGACCGCCGAGCTCCAGGCGCTGTAGTTGTCCGTCGGCGACTGCTTGGAGTCGAACTCGACGAAGGTGATGCCCGGTCGCTCGTCCTGGATGACGTCCTTGAAGCCGGTGTTGCGGTCGGTGAGCACGGGCAGCCCGGGGGTGTCGGTGCCGATGAGGATCTCGCCGGTGGCGTCCTCCGGGATCGACGGCAGCAGCGCCGTCGCGAGCGCCTCGCCCAGCTCGACGTTGTCGTTGCCGATGTAGAGGTCCACCGGGGCGCCCTCGGCGGGCCCGGCGTCGACGGCGATCGTCGGGATGCCGAGGTCCGCGGCATCCGTGAACGGCCGGACGAACAGGTCGGGGAACAGCGTCGCGAGGGCGATGCCGTCGGTGGAGGTGCGCTCAGCCGCCTGGAACAGCTGCACCTGCGGGGCGCCGATGGCCTGCGGCGGCGCGGCGGCGTCGAGGTCGACGCCGGTGTCCTCGCCGGCCGCCGTCGCGCCGAGCGCCATCTCCTGCGCGAAGTTGGAGTCCGTCGTCTGATAGATGAACGCCACGTGGACGTCGGCCGGGTCCCGACTGCCGCTGGCCGACGGGCTGCCGGTGCCGGCGCAGGCGGTGACCGCCAGGACGGCTGCGGGGATTGCGGCGATCCCGGCGGCGATCCGCCGCCGCCGGGTCGATGGCTGCTGCGTCATTGCATGCTCCTTGCCTCGAATGATGTGGGGGTGCTGTGTGGTGCGGTGCCGGGGCCCGCGCCCCGGCCGTGGGTCAGAGCCGTTCGGCGCGGCCGCGTCGGCGGCGCAGGAAGGCGTCGATGGACACGGCCGCGATGATCACGGCGCCGGTGGCGAAGCTCGACCAGTTGAGCGGCACGTCGAAGTAGACGAGCCCCGAGTTGACGACGCCGAGCAGGATCGCTCCGATGGCCGCGCCGACCACGGTGGCCCGGCCGCCGGCGAGCGGCGTGCCGCCGATCACGGTCGCGGCGATCGCCTGCAGCTCGAAGCCGGCGCCGATGTTGGGGTCGCCCGAGCTGAAGTAGGCCAGGCCCAGCACGGCGGCCACGCCGCAGAGCGCGCCGACGAGCACGAGCGCCTGCACGCGCGTCCGCCCCACCGAGATGCCCGAGTGCGCCGCCGCCTCCGGGTTCGAGCCGATCGCGCGCACCCGGTAGCCGAACGGGGTGAGCCGCAGCACGACGGTGAGCAGCGCGACGACGGCGACGAGCGTCCAGATGCCCACCGGGATGCCGAACAGCTCCCCGCCGATGTGCACGAAGAAGCCGTGCTCGTGGGGCATCCCGACGATCTGCTCGCCGTCGGTGAGCGCCTGGGCGAGTCCCCGGTACATCGACATCGTGCCGAGGGTGGCGATGATCGCCGGGATCGCGATGCCCTGCACGAGCAGTGCGTTGAACAGGCCGGCGAGGGCGCCGACGACGATGCAGCCGACGGCGGCGAGCCAGGGGTCCCAGCCGGCGCGGATGAGCAGCGCGCCCGAGACCACGGCCACCCCGAATATCGAGCCGACCGAGAGATCGATCTCGCGCATGGCGAGCAGGAAGGCGACGCCGGCGGCGATGATGCCGACGAAGGCGGCCTGCTCGACGACGTCGAGCAGCGAGCCCGGCGAGAGGAACGCCGGATGCGAGACGCCGATCACCACCAGGACCACGATCACGGCGAGCGTCACGCTGCCCGACTCCAGCTCGCTCAGCCAGCGCCCGGCGTCGCGCGCGGCGCGGGCGAGCACGGGGGGATGCGTCGTGCTGGCCTTGGTTGACATGGCACTCCTTCGCCGGGGTCCTCAGTGCTTGGCGTTGCCACCGTCGACGTTGATGGCGGAGCCGGTGACGAAGCCGCTCGCCGGGTCGACGAGGTAGAGCAGCGTCGAGATCAGGTCTTCGGGACGCTGTGCCCGCGGGATGGCCTGCCCCGAGACGACCCGGTCCAGGTCGCGGGTGACGCCCGTGCGCACCGCGGTCGGGGTGGCGATCATGCTCGGGGTGATGGCGTTCACGGTGATGCCCTCGGGTCCGAGCTCGCTCGCGAGGGCGCGGGTGAATCCGACGAGGGCGGCCTTCGAGGCGGTGTAGGCGGCCATGTGCGCCGGCCCCAGCCACACCACCGCGCTCGCGATGAACACGATCCGTGGCTCGCTGCCGCGGCGCAGGTGCGGCAGCGCCGCCCGCACGAGGTGGAAGGCGCCGTCGACGTTGATGCTCATGATCCGGCGCCAGAGCTCGGGCGTGGTCTCATCGATGCTCAGCATCGGGTAGATCCCGGCGTTGCCGACGCAGATGTCGAGCGCGCCGAAGCGCTCGACCACCGCGTCGACCGCCGCCTCCATGGCGGCGGGGTGGGTGACGTCCGCCGTCACCGCCAGGAACTCGCCGGGCACGAGCGCCGCCGTCTCGCGCTGATCGGCGACGTCGATGCCCGCGACCCGGATGCCGGCGCCCGCGAGGGCCACCGCGAAGGTGCGGCCGAGGCCGTTGGCCGCCCCGGTCACCACGGCAACCCTGCCGCGATCCGTCATCGTTCCTCCCGTGCGCCGTCGCACTGCGTCGATGTGCGTTCGACACTAGGAAGGGGGCGTCAATCGGTCCAATCGATATTCGATCCTCGGTGCATAGATGTCGTGCATATCGTCGCAGGGCTCAATCTGACGAGTGGGAGCAGGATCGTCTCGGCACACCGTGCTCGGCATCCCCCGACATCGGTTGTGCAGGAGATCCTGGCCAAATCCCGCCGCGACCCGTCCGATCGTGCAGAACCTCCTGCACAACCGATGGGATCAGCGCAGGTGCTCGCGCAGGAAGGCCGCGACGTCGGCGATCTCCGGGGCGCAGACGGCGTGCGTCAGCCCGGGGTAGACCCGGGTGGTGAGCGCCGCGTGCGCCGGCAGCCAGCGGGCGGTGTGCTCGATGGCCTCCTCGGGGATGACGCCGTCGTCGTCGCCGCGGCCCCAGAACACCGGCACGGATGCCGCGGCCAGCTCGGCGTCGCCGGGCTCGAGCCCGCCCGCGGCGAAGCCGCTGAGCGCGACGACGGCGGCGAGCCGGTGCGGGGCCAGCCGCATCGCCTGCAGCGCGACGGCGGCACCCTGGGAGAAGCCGAGCAGCGCCACCGGGCCGCCGGGCACGGTGTCGAGCCAGGCGAGCACGGAGGAGGCCGCCGCGGTCACCGCCGCCGGCTCGACGTGATGCAGCCCGGCCAGGGGGAACCAGGCGAAGCCCGCGCCCGCCGTCAGCGGCGCCCGCAGCGAGGCCACCGCGGGCCCCAGCGGCAGCAGCGGGGCGAGCTGGAACAGGTCGCCCTCGTGCGAGCCGTAGCCGTGCAGCAGCACGATGAGCGGCCGGTCGGCCCGCTCGGCCGCCGGAGCGGACCAGATCACGGCGGTCCCGTCGATCGACATGGCGTCCCTCCCGCGGCCGGGGACCCCGGCGTATCGGCGTCTGGCGTACTGGCCTGGGCCGCACGGGCAACGATACGGCCGTCCGGCGCGCCCGAAACCGGGCCGAAACGCGCCACCCGCTAGAAATGACTGCATGAGCACCATCGGCGCCGGCGAGCTCGACCCCGAGCCGGACGACCGCGAGCCGCATCCCCATGCCAACCCGGGCTGGCTGAGCGCCGAGGAGCTCGAGCGGGCACGGCTTCGGCTGCCGCTGTTGTACGTCGAGGCGGTGCCGGTGCGTCTCGACGGCCTGGGCCTCGTGACGGATGTCGGCCTGCTGCTGCGCGCCAACGACCTCGGGCAGATCACCCGCACGGTGGTCTCGGGCCGGGTGCTGCACGGTGAGACGCTTCGCGACGCGCTGTTCCGGCACCTGGAGAAGGACCTCGGCCCGATGGCCTTCCCGCAGCTGCCGCCGAGCCCGGTGCCGTTCACCGTCGCGGAGTACTTCCCGCTGCCGGGTCTCGGCCCCTATGTCGACGAGCGTCAGCACGCGGTGTCGCTCGCCTACGTCGTGCCGGTCACCGGCACCTGCGAGCCGAGGCAGGACGCCCTCGAGATCAGCTGGCTGAGCCCGGAGGCCGCAGCCTCCGACGCCGTGGCCGCCGAGATGGAGGGCGGCCGGGGCGCCCTGGTGCGCGCGGCGCTCGCGAGCGTCGGGCGGCTGCACTGACCACGGCCGTACCGCCCGCCGCGGTCAGCGATCGCGGCGCTGGCTCGAGGCACGGCCGGCACCGG
>JASGFF010000065.1:0-15363 GCA_047605685.1 Microbacteriaceae bacterium | reverse complement strand
CCCCACCCCCCGCCGCTCCCCCCCCATCCGCACCCCGCCGCCCGAACCCCTCCTCCACGACCACAACGCCCCCAGCGACCGCCGCGCGCCCGCCCGCCTCGGAGGCCGGCCCCACGCACGCGACGTCGGAGCGCGGACGGATGGCGCCGTCGAGCGCCGCCACCGCGACCTCGAGCGGGACGGCATCCCCGGTGCCGCGCACCCGCCGCGGCCCGTCGAAGGGCGTCGCGAGGGCCGCCAGGTCGCCGACGACGCGCACGCCGGAGTCGCGGATCATCGCGTTCGACTCGGCGGCGATCGCGCAGGCGCGCTCGATCGCCCACTCCGGGGTCGCGAGCCGGCTCTCCTCCGCGGGCACCGCGTCGCGCTCCAGCAGCGCCGCCACCGGTCCGTCGATCACCCGGTGCTCGTAGGCGCGCCAGGACAGCGGCCGGTCGTGGCGCAGCGTCCGGTTGAGCGAGCGCAGCAGCATGGCCTCCGGCAGGGTGAGCGAGCGGTTCAGCTCCCGGCCGCTGAGCTCGCGCGGGGCGAGCAGGTCTGGCGGCAGCGCGAGCAGCCGCTCGACGCTGCGGTGCACCCGGGCCCGGTCGGCCCGGTCGAGCACGACGACCGTCACGTTCCGGGGCCCGACGAGCTCGGCCCACTCCCGGACGATTCGGCCGCGCTGCAGCAGCGCACTGCTGCGGGGGGCGTCCGAGGCTGCCGGATCCTGGTCGAGGACCGCGTGCAGCCAGGGGCCGAAGCCGATGTCCGCCCCCGCCTTGAGCTTCTGCTGATAGGAGGAGGAGAGGGTCTCGGCGAGGTTGCGCAGCGTGAGGAGCACGTGTGCCGGCCGGCCCAGTTCCTCGATCATGGCGCGCCGCAGCTCCACCGGCGCGGCCGAGATCATCTCGTGGGAGACGAGCACCCGCGGCGCGCCGGAGCGCCGCACCTCGGAGCGCAGCCGGCGCCAGTGCCGCCTCGCCGGAACCCCGCCGCCGCCCTCGCCGCGCCAGCCCTCGTGCAGGCCGGTGAAGGCGTACACGGCGGCGCGGTGGTTCAGCCAGCTGCCGGGGTAGTGCAGGCCGTGCTCGCGCAGGGCGGAACGCTGCTCGGCGAGGGCGTGCTGCAGCGCCGTCGAGCCGGTCTTCGGCATGCCGACATGGAGCAGGATGGACCCCGCGGGGATGGGGTCGAGGTCGGGCGTCGTCATCGAAAGCACTCTCTCTGCGGCTGCTAAGGATTCCCTCCGGGGGCACGCGGTCAGCGCGCGCCCAGCCGGGGCATCCGGGGCACCTCGGCGGTCGCGCCGGCGCTCGCCGGCACCACCACCTGCTGCGCCGCGGCGATGCGCTCGCCGCCGGGCCCCTCGACGATGAGCGTCGCGGACTCCGCGGTGCGGCGCCCCAGCAGCGCGAGCGCGATCGGCCCGAGCTCGTGGTGTCGGGCGGATGCCGTGACCCGGCCGGCCGGCGCGTCGCCCGCGCGCACCGCGGCGCCCGCAGCCGGCAGCACCCCCTCGGAGCCGTCGAGGTGCAGCAGCGCGAGCCGGCGCGGCGGATGCCCGAGGTTGTGCACCTTCGCGACGGTCTCCTGACCGCGGTAGCAGCCCTTGGCCAGGTGCACGGCGCTGCGCAGCCAGTCGGTCTCGTGCGGGATCGCCGTCTCGTCGGCCTCGGTGGCGGCGCGCGGCCGGGCGGCGGCGATGCGCAGCGCCTCAAGCGCGAGCGTGCCGGCCGCCGGGAGCGCCGCGAAGTCGTCCAGCCGCTCCCGTTCGACGAGCAGTTCGCGGTAACGCCAGTCCTGGCCCGGGTGGGCGGCACCGGCGTAGGACCAGCCGCCGGGCTGCACCCGGGCCCACGGGTCGACCCAGACGAGCGGCACGCCGTGCGGAGCCGCCGCCGACAGCGGGACCTCGCCGAGGGCGCCGATCGTCGCCCAGCGGGCGCTGGCCTGCGCCACCTCGACCCGCATCATGAAGCGCATGCTGCTCAGCCAGGCGGCCAGCGGGGCGGCCTCCGCGCCGTCGACGAGCAGCCAGGCGGTCTCGCCGTCGTCGATCACCCGGATGGCGAACTCGATGCGGCCCGTGGGGCTGAGCTGCAGGGTCTCGGCGCTCTCGCCGGGCGCGAGGCCGGCGAGCGACTGGCTGGTGAGCGAGTCGAGCCAGCCGAGCCGGTCCGGTCCGGTCACGGTGACGACCCCGCGGTCGGAGAGGTCGACGACGGCCTCGCCGCGCGTGAGCAGGCGCTGCTCGGCGAGCGGGTTGCCGTAGTGCTCCGGCGGCGCGCCAACGGCGCCCGGCAGTCGGCCGAAGGCGCTCATCGCCACACCCGCTCGGGCCGGAGGCCGCGGAGCCCGTCGCCGATGCCGTACCGGTGCATCTCGGGCAAGAGCTAGCGCTGCCCCCGGAACAGCCGGTAGAGGGTGAGCACCGACACGCTCGCGACCGCGAGCGTCGCGAGGATCAACAGCCCCGTGAAGAAGAGCTCGAGCGCGAGATACATGGCCTCAGCCTATCCCGAGCGCCAGCGCGCTGGCGCCGCCGAGCACCACCACCGCGCCCGTGACGCTCGCGGCGACACGGGTGAGGTAGCCCTCGCGGCGCTGCACGCCCAGCTGGATGCCGAAGGCAGCGATCGTCGACAGCGCGAGGACCACCGGGAACCAGGTGAGCGGCCCGTCCGCCGGTCGGGCCAGGAGCACGATCGCCGCGCCGAGCGCCGCGAGCAGCCAGACGGCGAGAACGCCCCACCACGACCGCATCCGACCATGGTAGGGCACTGAATATACTGTCGCGTAGGCACTATGGAGGACATCACGTGGCCCAGCTGTTGATCCTGACCGGTGCGGCCGACGCCGATGTCCTGCCCGCGCTGGGGCTCCTGAGCCACAAGACCCGCACGATCCCGGCCGAGCCGGCCTCTCTCGTGAACGCCCCGAGCGCCGACCTGATCCTCGTGGACGCCCGTCACGACCTCGCGAGCGCGAAGAGCCTGTGCAAGATCCTCGGCAGCACCGGGACGAACGTGCCGATCATCCTGATCCTCACCGAGGGCGGCCTCACCGCCGTCTCGGTGGACTGGGGCGTGGACGACGTGATCCTCGAGGGCTCCGGGCCGGCCGAGACGGACGCCCGTATCCGGCTCGCCCTCGGGCGGCACAGCGCCCAGCAGTCGAACTCGAAGATCCAGGCCTCCGGGGTGGTCATCGACGAGGCCAGCTACTCGGCGAAGGTGCACGGCCGGCCGCTCGACCTGACGTTCAAGGAGTTCGAGCTGCTGCGCTTCCTCGCCACCCACCCGAGCCGGGTGTTCACCCGGGAGCAGCTGCTGAGCGAGGTGTGGGGTTACGACTACTTCGGCGGCACCCGCACCGTCGACGTGCACGTGCGGCGGCTGCGCGCGAAGCTCGGCGACCTGGAGTCGCTCATCGGCACGGTGCGCAACGTCGGGTACCGCTTCAACGTGTACGAGGACGAAGGCGAGCGGTTCCCTGCCGCCCCCGTCCCCTCCTGAGCGGCCGCCCGAGCGGCCACGGCCCGAGCGATCGCGGCCCGAGCCGCCCGGCTGGCTGCCAGACCTCGTCGAGAGCGCCCGTGCCGCCGACGGCGTGCCGCCGTTCTCGGACCGGGCTCTCGTGGAGGCCCGCACCGGAGTGCGCGCGCTCGTGACGCTCGGGGACATCGCCGCCGCGATCGTCACGGACGCCGAGGCCGAGCTCGTAGTGCACCCCGAGGCGCGGCGACGTGGTCACGGCACCGCGCTGCTCGACGCCGTGCTCGAGACGGCCCGGCCCGGCCTGCTCGTCTGGGCCCACGGCGACCTGCCGGGCGCTCGCGCCCTCGCCGTCCGGCGCGGCTTCCGCACGGTGCGCACGCTGCGGCAGCTGCGTGCCGCGGTGCCACCGGACGCGGTGCCACCGGACGCGGTGCCACCGGACGCCGGCGGCCTCCGGCTGCGCCCGTTCCGTCCGGGCGAGGATGAGGACGCCTGGCTGGAGCTGAACCGGCGGGCCTTCGCGGCCCATCCCGAGCAGGGCCGGCTCGGTGCGGCCGAGCTCGCCGAGCTCGAGCGCGAACCCTGGTTCGACGCCGGGACGTTCCTGCTCGGCTGGGAGCGCGGCGCGCTGGCCGGCTGCTGCTGGCTGAAGATCGACCCGGCCGAGCCCGGCATCGGCGAGGTGTACGTCATGGCCGTCGACCCGGCACGGCAGGGCGCCGGCCTCGGCGGCGCCCTGCTCGAGGCCGGCCTCGCGCTGCTCGCGCGCCGCGGCATCCGCACCGCCGCCCTCTACGTCGAGGCCGACAACGCCACCGCGCTCGCCCTCTACCGCCGGGCGGGCTTCCTCGAGCGCTCCGCCGACGTGCAGTACCGCTGGGACGGCTGAGCGGCGCCACCCGCGGGCCACCGGGCGGCAACACGGCGTCAACCCGTCAGTGGCACTATGGGTCGATGGAGACGGACATCGCCGCGCGGATCGCCGTCGAGGGGGCCGGCTCCCTCGACGAGTACGAGGGCGAGGAGTCGACGGCGAGGGCCGACGAGAGCCTGCCGGGCGACCGCTACCTGGACCGCGAGCTCAGCTGGCTGGCCTTCAACCAGCGGGTGCTCGAGCTCGCCGAGGACCCGACGATCCCGCTGCTGGAGAGGGTCAACTTCCTGGCGATCTTCGCCTCGAACCTCGACGAGTTCTTCATGGTGCGGGTCGCCGGCCTCAAGCGGCGCATCGAGACCGGCCTCGCGGTGCCGACGAACATCGGCACGCCGCCCCAGGAGGTGCTCGCCGCGATCAGCGACACGGCGCACGAGCTGCAGGCCCGGCACGTCGCGGCCTTCCACGAGCTGGTGATGCCCGCGCTCGAGGAGGTCGGCATCGCGATCGAGTCCTGGGCCGACCTCGACGAGGCCGACCGGGCGCGCGTCGACGAGATCTTCGCCGGCCAGATCTTCCCGGTGCTCATGCCGCTCGCGGTCGACCCGGCGCATCCGTTCCCGTACATCTCCGGCCTCTCCCTCAACCTCTCGGTGCGGGTGCGCAACCCCAAGACCGACAAGGTGGAGTTCGCCCGGCTCAAGGTGCCGACGAACCTGCCGCGCTTCGTGCGACTGCCCGACGACGGCCCCGGCCGGCTGCGCTACATCCCGCTCGAGGACCTGATCTCCAACCACCTGCAGGACCTGTTCCCCGGCATGGAGGTGCTCGAGCACCACGAGTTCCGGGTGACCCGCAACGAGGACGTCGAGATCGACGAGGACGAGACCGAGAGCCTCATCCAGGCGCTGGAGAAGCAGCTGCTCAACCGGCGCTTCGGCCCGCCGATCCGGCTCGAGATCACCGACGACATGGACCCGGTCACGCTCGACCTGCTCGTGCGCGAGCTCGGCGTCTCCGAGAGGGAGGTGTACCGCCTGCCGGCTCCGCTCGACCTCTCCGGGCTGTTCCAGCTCACCCGGCTGGAGCGGCCCGCGCTGAGCTATCCCAAGCACGTGCCCACCACACCGGTGCAGCTGCTGCCCAGCGAGCAGGGCGCGAAGCCCGACGTCTTCGCCTCGATCGACCGCGGCGACATCCTGCTGCACCATCCCTACGAGTCGTTCTCGACGAGCGTGCAGACGTTCCTGGAGCAGGCCGCCGCCGACCCGGACGTGCTCGCGATCAAGCAGACCCTGTACCGCACCTCGGGCGACAGCCCCATCGTCGAGGCGCTCATCGACGCCGCCGAGGCCGGCAAGCAGGTGCTCGCCCTCGTCGAGATCAAGGCCCGCTTCGACGAGCAGAACAACATCCTCTGGGCCCGCAAGCTCGAGAAGGCCGGGGTGCACGTGGTCTACGGGCTCGTCGGCCTCAAGACGCACTGCAAGCTCGCGCTCGTGGTGCGACAGGAGGGCGCGAAGCTGCGCCACTACTCCCACATCGGCACCGGCAACTACAACCCCAAGACCAGCCGCATCTACGAGGACCTCGGCCTGCTCACCGCCGACGACGGCGTCGGCAAGGAGCTCACCCGGCTGTTCAACGAGCTCTCCGGCTACGCGATCGAGAAGAAGTTCAAGCGGATGCTCGTCGCGCCCCGCTACCTGCGGCGGGGGCTGCTCAAGGCGATCGACACCGAGATCGAGCACGCCCGCGCGGGGCGCGGCGCCGGCATCCGGATCAAGGTCAACTCGATGGTCGACGAGGCGATCATCGACGCGCTGTACCGCGCGAGCATGGCCGGAGTGGGCGTCGACATCGTCGTGCGCGGCATCTGCGGCCTCAAGCCCGGGGTGCCGGGGCTGAGCGAGAGCATCCGGGTGCGCTCGCTGCTCGGCCGATACCTGGAGCACAGCCGCATCTTCGCCTTCGCCAACGACGGCGACCCGCAGGTGTGGATCGGCTCGAGCGACATGATGCACCGCAACCTTGACCGCCGGGTGGAGGCGCTCGTGCGGCTGACGAGCCCGGCGCACCTGCGCCAGGTCGACGAGATCTTCGACGTCGCGCTCGCCGAGAGCACATCGTCCTGGTGGCTCGGCCCGGACGGCCGCTGGACCCGGCACGACCGGGCCGCCGACGGCGCTAGCCTCGACGACATGCAGGACGTGCTCATGCGGCAGATCTCCCAGCGGAAGCGCGCGCACCGGTGACCGGCGCGGCGTCGCCCGTGCTGGCCGCCGGCGCCGTCTGCTGGCGCCTGGTCGACGGCAGGCCTCGCATCCTGCTCGTGCACCGGGCCGCGCACGCGGACATCTCGCTGCCCAAGGGCAAGCTCGACCCCGGCGAGACGCTGCCGCAGACGGCGCGCCGGGAGGTCCTGGAGGAGACCGGGCTGCGCGTCGAGCTGGGTGTGCCGCTTAGCACCGTGCAGTACCGGCTGCCCGGCGGCCGGCTCAAGGTCGTGCACTACTGGGCGGCCGAGGTGAGGGAGCACAGTCTCGAGCTCGCGAGCTTCAGCCCCAACGACGAGATCACCGCCCTCGAGTGGGTGCCGCTCGCCAAGGCGCGCAAGAGGCTCAGCTACGCCCACGACGCCGAGCTGCTCGACCGCTTCGCCGCCCTCGTCGACCGCGGCGTGGTGCGCACGCACGCCATCGTCGTGCTGCGGCACGGCAAGGCCGTCGCCGCGGATGCCTGGGACGGCCCGGACGCCACCCGCCCGCTGCTCACCCGTGGCGGCCAGCAGGCGGCGAGCGTCGCCCCGGCGATCGCGGCCTTCGGCCCCGCGAAGCTGCTGAGCTCGACGGCGGTGCGCTGCCTGAGCACGATCGCGCCGATCGCGGCCGTCACCGGCCTGCCCGTGCGCGAGAGCGACGACCTCAGCCAGGACGCCCAGGCGCGCGGCCGCGCGGATGTCGCGGGCGTCGTCGCCAAGCGGCTCGCGAAGCGCCGCAGCGCCGTGCTGTGCAGCCACGGCCCGGTGATCCCGCAGATCATCGAGCAGCTCGCAGTGCAGACCGGCTCGCCGATCGACGCCGAGCTGCGATCGGCCGCACGGCTCGGCACCGGCGAGTACGCGGTCGTGCACCTGGCGACCGACCGGCCCGCCGCCGGGATCGTCGCCGTCGAGTCGCACCGGCCCGCCGAGGGCTGATGTTGGCCGTGCGTTAACCCTCCGTTCACCCTCGGTCACGCCGCTCGTCACCGGTCTGGGATTGCGTTGACACCGCGGGCCAGCACCGACCCGTCCTCGCAACCGATTCCCGAAGGGACATCCGTGAACACGGTCCTCACGCGCAAGCGCGCGCTCGGCCTCGCGGCAGCCGCGATCTCCGGCACCATCATCCTGGCCGGCTGCGCCGCGAACGAGAGCGGCGACAGCACGACCGACGACTCCAGCAGCGCCTCGCTCTCCGGCACCCTCAACGGCATGGGCTCCTCGGCCCAGTCGACGGCCGAGACGGCCTGGATCGCCGGCTTCCAGACGGAGAACCCCGACGTCACCGTCAACTACGACCCGCAGGGCTCCGGCACCGGTCGCCAGGCGTTCATCGCCGGCTCGGTCGACTTCGCCGGCTCGGACGCCGCGCTCAGCGACGACGAGCTCTCGGGCACGTTCGCCCTGTGCGTCGACGGCACGAGCGCCATCGACCTGCCCGTCTACATCTCCCCCATCGCGATCGCCTACAACGTCGACGGCCTCGACGAGCTCAAGCTCGACGCCGAGACGATCGCGGGCATCTTCAAGGGCGAGATCACCGAGTGGGACGACCCGGCCATCGCCGCCCTCAACGAGGACGTCACGCTGCCGAGCGAGACGATCAACGTCATCCACCGCTCCGACGACTCGGGCACCACCCAGAACTTCACCGAGTACCTGGTCGCGAACGCCTCGGACGTGTGGGACGCGGACGCCTCGCAGACCTACCCCTACTCGGTCGGTGACGCGGCCAAGGGCACCTCGGGGGTCGCGGACGCGCTCTCGGCCACCGCGAACAGCATCACCTACATCGACGACTCGGGCGTGCCGGACGGCATCGGCAAGGCCGAGCTCAAGGTCGGCGACGCCTACTCGACGATCAGCGCCGACGGCGCGGCCGAGGTCGTCGCCGCCTCGCCGCTCGTCGACGGCCGCGCGGACAACGACCTGGCCATCGCGATCGACCGCACCGACACCGAGGAGAACGCCTGGCCGCTCGTGCTGGTGAGCTACCTGATCGCCTGCCAGCAGTACCAGGACTCGGACACGGCGACGCTGGTGCGCTCGTACATCGAGTACGTCGCGGGCTCCGACGCCCAGGCTGCCGGTGCCGAGGCGGCCGGCTCCGCAGCGCTGTCGGACGAGCTGTCCGCGACGGTCGAGGCCGCCGCCGCTACCATCGAGTAAAACCGCCCCTCGAGACGGAAGAACGGCCCGGGTCGCCTCGCGGCCCGGGCCGTTCCGGCATCCGCCGTCGAGGTCGGCGGACGCCCCGGCCCACCGCCACCAGCCCGACGCCACCAGCAGAGAACGGATGACACGTCCATGACCTCCGCCGCCCCGCAGCGCCCGGGCAGCGCGCCTCCCCTCGGCGCCGCTCGGACCGCTGGCAGGCCGGTCGTCCGCCCCGGCGATCGGATCTTCTCGGCCGGCACCCTGGCCGCCGGCGCGATCATCCTCGTGGTCCTCGCCGCCGTCGCGATCTTCCTCGTCGTCCAGTCGGTGCCGGCGTTCACGACCGATGCGGACGACTACTCCGACGGCTCCCAGAACTTCTGGGAGTACGTGCTCCCCCTCGTCTTCGGCACCGTCTGGGCCGCCGTGCTCGCCCTCATCGCCGCGACGCCGCTGGCGATGGGCATCGCCCTGTTCATCTCGCACTACGCGCCACGGCGCATCGCCCAGGCGCTCGGCTACGTCATCGACCTGCTCGCCGCGGTGCCCTCGGTGGTGTTCGGCCTCTGGGGCGTGCGGGTGCTCGCGCCCTTCGTCGCCCCGTTCTACGCGTTCCTGAACGCCGACCTCGGCTGGTTCCCGCTCTTCGCCGGCCAGGTCTCCGGCAGCGGTCGCACCATCCTCACCGCCGGTCTCGTGCTCGCCGTCATGGTGCTGCCGATCATGACGGCCGTCATGCGCGAGGTGTTCCTGCAGACGCCGAAGCTGCACGAGGAGGCGGCGCTCGCCCTCGGCGCAACCCGCTGGGAGATGGTGCGGATGACGGTGCTGCCCTTCGCGCGCTCGGGCATCGTCACCGGCATCATGCTCGGCCTCGGCCGCGCCCTCGGCGAGACCCTTGCCGTCGCCATGGTGCTCTCGCCGGCGCACATCATCAGCTTCCTGCTGCTGACCGGACAGAACCCGAACACGATCGCCGCGAACATCGCGCTGCAGTGGAACGAGGCGGTCGACAAGGGCCCGAACATTCTCATCGCCTCCGGCCTGATGCTGTTCGTGATCACGTTCCTCGTCAACGGCGTCGCCCGCTACGTCGTGGCCCGCCGCACCGACTTCTCTGGGGGGAACTGATGGTGACCGCGTCTCTGACCGGAACCGCCGTCGCCGGCAGCTCCCTGCTGAGCGGACGGCTGCCGCGCTGGTCGCCCTGGGCGCTGTTCGCCGGCTCCTGGCTGGCGCTCGTCGGCGTGTACCTGCTGCTGGCCGCGGCGGGGACGACCGACGGCTTCAACCTCGTCGGCGCGCTGTTCTTCGGCACGATCCTGTTCGACGTCCTGCTCGTCGTGCTCTCGGCCATCGTCGAGGGGCGGCGCCGCGCCGTCGACCGACTGGTGACCTCGCTCGTCACGACGGCGTTCATCATCGCCCTGCTGCCGCTCGTCTCGCTGCTCTACACGGTGGTCGCAGGCGGCCTGGCCCGCTTCGACGTCGAGTTCTTCACCTACTCGATGCGCAACGTCGTGAGCGAGGGCGGCGGCGCGCTGCACGCGATCGTCGGCACCCTGGAGGTCACCGGCATCGCGGCGCTCATGAGCGTGCCGGTCGGGCTGCTCACCGCCATCTACCTCGTCGAGTACGGGCACGGCGTCATCGCCCGCACGATCACGTTCCTGGTCGACGTCATGACCGGCATCCCCTCGATCGTCGCCGGCCTGTTCGCGATCGCGCTGTTCTCGCTGTTCTTCGGCCCCTCGGTGCGCAGCGGATTCATCGGCTCGGTGGCGCTCACCGTGCTGATGATCCCGATCGTGGTGCGCTCGAGCGAGGAGATCCTCAAGCTCGTGCCGGGCGAGCTGCGCGAGGCCAGCTACGCCCTCGGCGTGCCCAAGTGGCGCACGATCGTCAAGGTCGTGCTGCCGACCGCGATCGCCGGCGTCACCACCGGCATCATGCTCGCCATCTCGCGCGTGATCGGCGAGACCGCCCCGCTGCTGCTCACCGCCGGCTACACGGCATCCATGAACTACGACCCCTTCGACGACCGGATGGCGACACTCCCGGTGTTCGTCTACACGCAGTACGCGAACCAGGGCGTGCCGGCGTCCGCCTACCTCGAGCGCGCCTGGACCGGTGCGCTCGTGCTCATCCTGCTCGTGGCGCTGTTCAACGTCATCGCCCGACTCGTCAACCACTTCCTCTCCCCCAAAGCCGGTCGCTGACCGAGAAGGATCGCACCCGTGTCGAAGCGCATCGAGGTCAACGACCTCAACGTCTACTACGGCAGCTTCCTCGCCGTCGAGGGCGTCTCCCTGACGATCGAGCCGCGCACCGTGACCGCCTTCATCGGCCCGAGCGGATGCGGCAAGTCCACGTTCCTGCGCACGCTCAACCGCATGCACGAGGTGATCCCGGGCGCGCGCGTCGAGGGCGAGGTGCTCATCGACGGCACCAACCTCTACGCCCCGGGCGTCGACCCGGTGCTCGTGCGCCGCCAGGTGGGCATGGTGTTCCAGCGCCCCAACCCGTTCCCGACGATGTCGATCCGCGACAACGTGCTCGCCGGCGCCAAGCTCAACAACCGGCGGCTGTCCCGCGGCGAGGCCGATGAGCTCGTGGAGCGCAGTCTCTCCGGCGCGAACCTGTGGAACGAGGTCAAGGACCGGCTCGACAGGCCCGGCTCGGGGCTCTCCGGCGGCCAGCAGCAGCGGTTGTGCATCGCCCGGGCGATCGCGGTGAGCCCCGAGGTGATCCTGATGGACGAGCCCTGCTCCGCCCTCGACCCGATCTCGACGCTCGCCATCGAGGACCTCATCGAGGACCTCAAGACCGAGTTCACGATCGTGATCGTCACCCACAACATGCAGCAAGCGTCGCGGGTGAGCGACAAGACGGCCTTCTTCAACATCGCCGGCACCGGCAAGCCCGGCCGGCTCATCGAGTACGGCGACACCACGACGATCTTCTCGAACCCGGCCGAGCAGGCCACCGAGGACTACGTCAGCGGGAAGTTCGGCTGATCCGCACGGCGGCGCGGGCGGATGCGGGATTCGACGGAGCGGGGTGCGGATGTGCCGCGTGAGTGTGCCGGGCCGCGGAACGCCTCTCGGCGCGAGGCCGCTCGCAGCGGCTGAAGTTGGAGCCCGGGGTTACCGCGGCCCGGCCGTTCCAGCCTAACCCGCCGGGCCACCGGTCGCCGGCCGGCCGGGCGCCTCAGTCGAGCACGTCGTCGGCGTGCGCGCGGGCGGATGCCGCGAGCTCCTCGGCCATGATCGACAGCCGCAGCGCCCGCCGGGTGAGCTCGGCGGCGCGCTCCGGATGCGCGGGCTCTGCGGCCGCCGCGACATCCGTGCACCCCGCCGCCTCTATGCGGCAGAACGCCGCTGCCCGGTCGAGCGCCACGGCGAAGTCGCCGCGGAACACGCCCCTGAGGATCCTGTCGGCGAGCTCGATGATCTCCTCCGGTCCCACGGGCATCGAGGCCCCCGCGACGACCGGGTCGATCGTCGGCAGCATCTCGGCGCCGCGTTGGAACAGGAAACCCGCCTCCTCCGGGTGCTGCACGATGAGCGCCCGGACCAGGTAGATGCGCCAGAGCGCCCCGGGCAGGCTCACCGGCCGCGAGTGCGCCCACAGCTCGGCGACGGACTCGATGCCGTTCTCGTCGGCATAGTGCACGAGCCGCTCGAGCACCGCCGGGTCGTCGCTGTTCCGCGCGCGATCGACGAGCGCGTGCGCCGTGTCGCGGGCCATGCGCAGCATCCGTGCCGGGTCCTCGCCGCCGGCGTAGGCGTCGAGGCGCTCACCGGGCATGCGCACCGGGCGGTGGAAGTCGTCGCTCATCGCCTCAACGCTACGCTTGCTCGCGAGGGCCTCTAGCTCAGTCGGTAGAGCAACGGACTTTTAATCCGCGGGTCGTGGGTTCGAGCCCCACGGGGCCCACGAGACGCACGGGGTTCAAACCCTCTGCCGGAGAAGATCCGGAAGGGTGCGAACCCCGTGCGCGTTCTTTGCCCAGGTGAGTGCGTTGGCGTGAACTTCCGGGTCGAGCAGAGTCTTGAACGGTTCCGCCAGGGAGGGCCTGATTGCGTCCTCGTCCACGTAGATCTTGTCGAAGAAGGCTTGGTTGCACATGCGGCGGGTCACGTCGTCACACCGGGCACAGAGACCGGCGATGTCGTCGAGCGCCTCTAGGGACTTGTCCAGGGCGTCGGTGATCGCCGCAACTCCCCGCTCGCACGGCCGGGGAACACCAACAGCCACACAAACCTTTCTCCGTGAGGCGCACGCTGCCGCTCCCCGACCTTTTACGCGAGTCAATGTCGAGTGCTTGCGACGCCGGGCGGCCGTGAGTCATGCTGGCCTCCTCGGGGTCCGGCCACGGGTCACGACGTGCAACAGCCCACGAGGAGGTGTCGATGAGCACGGTCGATCCTGCGGAGGCCCGGCGTCAGCGGGCCGGCGACGGTCCGGGGCGGGCGCGACTGGCCCGCCGAGCGCGCTGGTGCTATCTCGCCGGCACCGCGGCGGCGGTGCTGCTCGGGATCGGGGCGGCGCTGCTGTTCGACACCCTGCGCAGCGAGAACATCATGCCGCTCGACTACATCGACTGGTTCAGCCTGTATGCCATGCCCGGCCCGCTGGTCGTCGGGATCGCCGGCCCGATCCTGCTGGCCCACGCCTCGGATTTGGAGCGCCGGTCCCGGGGCCGGATGCACGGCTCCGGGCCGGCGCTCTTCCTCGGGGTCGCCGCGGTGACCGCGGGCGTGGTGATCGCGGTGCTGGCCTGGTGGAGCCGGCCGACGGTGGTCGGCCTTACCCCAGACCCCTTCGACGACTCGGCCTCGACGCAGTGGGGCTTCGGCTCCTGGCTGCTCTACACCGCGTCGTGGTGGCTGCCGGCGCTGCTGGCGGTGGTCGCGGTGATCTTCCTGCTGGCGTGGCGGACGGCGGAGCGGCGGGCCGCCGCCGCGGTCGCGTTGCGGGACTCCCTGCTCGTCCACGGAGCCCGTACGACGGGGATGGTCGTCGACGCCCGGGTGCTGATCTCCACCAGCAGCGAGGGTCAGACGTCAGTCTCCGGTGCCATCGGCACCGTGCGGTACCTCGGCGGCGGGGTCGATCGCTGGGTGGAGCGTCGCACCAGGGACGCCGCCACGGTGGTCACCGGCGCCCCCGCCGAGGTGCTCTACGACCCGGCCGACCCGGGCAACGAGGACCGGATCTTCGTCGCCTTCGTCCGGGACCCCGCCCCGTCGGAGTGGATCCCCGCCCCGCCCGGCAAGACCGGGAAGAAGGAGCGATGAGCACCGCCGACCCGCGCGAAGTCGCGGCTCGCCGCGCCGCCCTAAGCTACGAGGACTGATTCCGCGCCGCGGGGTGTGACGACGCGGGATCGCTGGCGGTCAATGACCCGGTCCGCACCAGACTGACAAGGCGGATGGCCGCACCGGCTGATGCCGGTCCTGCACATGATCACCGGCTCCGACGGTGCCGGGAAGACCTCCTTCGTCCGTGACGTGCTGACCCCCGTCGCACACCTTCCGTTCGTGAACGCCGGCCTCATCGCCGAGGACCGGTGTCCGGGAGCGGAGGAGGAGGAGCACGGACACGACGCTTCCCTCGCCGCCGCCCGACAGCGTTCCCCAGCACAAGATCAGGCAACGATACGACCCTCTGGGAGCTGGTCGCCCAGGCGCGCGCCCGCGCCGACCGGACCGAGTTCCTCGACAACTCGTTGGCCGCGACGCCGTTCCGCACGGTCGCGCTCTACGAGCTCGGGCGCCCCATCAGCACCCCTACCTGGCCTCGGTGGACCCCGCCGACACCGCACCGAGGAAGCCCTCGCCGGCGCTATGACCAGCAGGCGCGGCGCCGCCGGGGCGCTTCATCTTGTCGTCGTCGGGCCGGTAACAAATTAGCTCGATCAGCGTGCCGTCAAGGTCTCTGAAATAGACGCTTTCGGCTTCACCCGCAGCACCTTCTTGGGGAATCGGCCCCACGAGCACCTCGACTCCATGCGAACGGATGTGCGCTTCCGCACTCGCCACATCGCCATTCCAGCGAAGCGCTATGTCGAGTGTGCCCGGTAGCGGGTTCGCGGCGCGTGGCTCAGCGCTCGTGTCGGCAGGGTGGACGTTGAACTTGAACCCTCCGAAGTGAAGGACAGGGTATTCGACAACGCCGCTACGCCACTCGTCCACGTCGCGCACCTGCGCCCCAAGGACGCGCTCGTAAAACGCAAGAGTGGCCTCGACCTGACAGGTGACGAGCACAAGATGGTCGACGCTGAGCTTGGGTGTCATGTCTCAAACCTGACATCCAGGAACGCCACCGTCCACCGGCCAATGCCCAGTGGGCGGCGGAACGCTGTGCAGCTCATGCTCCAAGCGTAGGGACGAACCCCGCATGGAGCATCACCGGAACGAAGTCACCCGAGACGTACGGCCGAAGACCGCCAGCCGCGCGTCGACCGGCTCGTCGGCGTGCCAGTGATCGCGCAGCGCGTCCGTGGGCATCGGCGTGCAAGTCTCGTCTTAGAGGTTCCGCCGATAGGTGACGGCGTGGCGGTGATGTGACGCGGGCACGAGGCC
>JASGFF010000064.1:0-15426 GCA_047605685.1 Microbacteriaceae bacterium | reverse complement strand
GACCCCACCCAGGAATCACGCGGTCATGGACTCAACCAAACCCCCAGCAGACCCCTTTGATCACCTACGTATGAAACCGCCGACCAGGACCTCGATGACGGGAAAACCATCAGCGGTGAGCTCCTGGACCAGCCGGAACCCTATTTTGGGAGCACGTTCTCCCTCGCGAAAATACGCCGACGCCCGCTTCAGGATCTCGTGCTCCATCTCGACCATCGCCTCCCGCAAGGTGATCCCACAAGGCTCGAACCTCGGCCCCAGGGATCACTTCGTCGCCTCTCGGTGTTCGGTGTTCACGCGCCGGGTGATCCCTGTGCTGGCGGCGAGGGCGAGGAGCGCGAGGGCGAGGGCGGCCCAGGGGGTGCTCGTGACCCCGGCGTTCTCCACGAGCAGGCCGCCTGTCCAGGATGCGAGGGCGATGCCGGCGTTGAAGGCGGCGATGTTCAGGCCGCTGGCAGCCTTCTGGGCGCCCGGCCCGCGGTGGCTGGCGAGCGCGACGGCGTGGGTCTGGACGGGCGGGGAGATGAGGAACGCGAACACGCCCCACATCGCGATCACGATCGCGATCCCGACCGTGCTGGAGGAGGTGGCCAGGATGCCGAGGAAGCTGGCGATGAGCCCGACGACGGCGATGCGGATGACGCGGACGGCGCCGAGTCGGTCGGCGAGCGCGCCGCCGGCGAGGTTGCCGATCACGGTGGCGCCGCCGAAGAGGAACAGGGCGAGGGTGACACCGGCGGCGGTGTAGCCGGCATGACCGGTCAGCAAGGGCTCGAGGTAGGTGAACACGGCGAAGGTGGCGCCGAAGCCGAGTCCGGTGACGAGGTAGGTCATCGCGACCGGCCGGTCGCGCAACAGGCTGAGCTGTTCGCGCGGGCTCACGGACTCGCCGGCCCGGGTGGAGGGGATGAGGAGCGCGATCGCGATGGCGGCGAGGACGCCGAGCGCGGCGACGATGGCGAAGGTGGCACGCCAGCCGACGGTGGTGCCGATGATGGTGCCCAGGGGCACGCCGATGACCATCGCGACGGTGAGGCCGAGGAACATCAGCGAGATGGCACGGGCGGCCCTGTCCCTCGGGACGATCGCGGCGGCGGCGGGGGCGCCGAGGGCGAACACGGTGCCGTGCGCGGCGCCGGCGAGGATGCGGCCGAGCAGCAGGCCGGCGAAGCCCCCGGCGGTGGCGACGAGGGCGTTCCCGGCGGCGAAGGCGAGCATGAGGGCGGCGAGCGCCCAGCGGGAGTCGTAGCGGCTCAGCCAGCTCGTCAGCCCCGGCGACAGCACGGTGATCGCCAGGGCGTAGAACGTCACGAGCAGCCCCGCGGTGCCGACGTTCACGCCGGTCTCTGCCGCGATCGTGGGCAGGAGCCCGACCAGGACGAACTCGCTGATGCCGATCGCGAACGCGGCGACGGTCAGGGACAGGAGTCGGATCATGGATGGTGCCTTCCGGGGATCGCGCGGGTGAGCCGGCCGGGGTGGAGCCGGCCGGGGTGGGGCGGCCGGGGTGGAGCGGCGGGGGTGTCGACCGGCAGCGGGGCGGTCCGTTCGGGTCGGCCCGCCCCGCAGTCCGGCGGTCGGATCGGGGAGGGGTCAGAAGCTCGCGGCTCCCAGCCGGGCGAGCTCCTCGTCCGCGTCGACGCTCGCGCCGGCCACGCCGATCGCGCCGACCACGGTGTCGCCGTCGCGGAGGGCGACGCCACCACCGAAGCAGATGAGCCCGCCGTTGGTGTGCTCGATCGAGTAGATCGCCCCGCCGGGTCGCGCGTCCTTGCCGAGGTCGATGCTGTCGAGGCCGAACAGCGCCGCCGTGCGGGCCTTCTTCTGCGCCACCTCGATCGGACCCACCAGCGCCGCATCCGTGCGGGCGAAGCCCACCAGCACGCCCGCGGCGTCGACGACCGCGATCGCGACCCCGAACCCTTCCTGTTCGGCCTTCGCGACCACGGCGTCGATCGCGGCCCGGGCGCGCACCCGCTGCGACATGATTCCTCCTGATGGAATAGATGAGTGCATGGAGCGACACTCGTTCATTGTTGATGAACATATCCTGCGTGACGCTGGGTCGCAATGTCAAACAACGTTCGGCGTCGCGGTGGTATGGTTCAGCATCATGGAATCCATCGCCGAGGGGTCGGGCCGCATCATCCAGTCGGTGCAGCGGGCGTTCGGGCTGGTCGAGCAGCTGGCCGCCGCTCCGGAGGGGCTGCGGCTGAGCGAGCTGGCCGACGGTGCGGGGTTGAATCGAAGCACCGCCCACAATCTGCTCGCCTCGCTGGAGACGCTGGGCTATGTCGAGCAGCCGAACCGCGGTGCCCCGTATCGCCTGACCGGCAGGCTGGAGGGGCTGGTGCGACCGCGGGTCGAGGCCGAGCAGCTGCTGCGCGGCCGGGTCCGCCCGCTGCTGGAAGCCCTCTCGGAGCAGACCGGGGAGACCGCCTATCTCGCGTTCGCGGCGGGCGAGGAGTACCTGTGCGCCGACGCGGTGCAGTCGCCCGAGCCGCTGCACCTGACCGTCAACGCGGGCGAGCGCGAGCCACTGCTGGGCACCGCGATCGGGCATGCGCTCCTCGCCGAGGACGAGACGCTCTCGGCACGGCTCGCGGCCGCCGATCCGAGCGGATGGGCCCGGCGGGCCGAGGAGGTCGCCCGGGCGCGGAGGCGGGGCTTCGCCGTGGACGAGAACTCCTTTCATCCGGGCGTCTCCTGCGTCGCCGTCGCGCTCGGTCACGGTGCGGCGATCGGCGTCGCCGGCCCGGCGAGCCGCCTTCCCCACTCGCGTCTGCTCGACATCGCCCGACAGCTCCACCGACGCACCGAGGCTTTGACCTGATCTGCGGCGCCGGCCCGCCCCGGACGGGAACGCCGGCGGGGAGCGCCTCGACCGGCGCTTCGACCGGCGGAGCCAGCGCGGCCATGCCTCCGTTCTCCCGGGGTCTCAGAATGAGGCTAAGCGCGCCACCATCACAGCGATGCGTGATGCGCGACACGCCGCACCCCCGGGGGGGGGAGAGAGAGAGAGAGAGAGTTCAGCCGCGTGGGTCGCCCAGCTGCTCCAGGATGCCGGCGAAGCCCCTCGAGGGCGTCCCGGATGAATCGCCGCCCGCGGGCCCGGTGCGAGCGCCGGCGGCGCGGTTGCCGCCATGATGGGAGGGCGGGAGAGCACGAGGAGGCCGTCGGTGTCGACACAGGATGACGGGCGCGGCTGGGCGACCATCCCCAATCTGATCTCGGTCGTGCGACTGCTCGTGCTCACGCCGAGCTTCGTCGTCGTGCTCGTGGGCTACGGCTCGCCGCTGCTGGCGCTGGTGCTGCTCGTCGTGCTCGGCATCACCGACTGGATCGACGGTCAGATCGCCCGACGCTTCCACCAGCGCTCGGCGATCGGCGCCAAGCTCGACCCGGTGGCCGACCGGGTCAGCCAGGGCGTCGTCTGCATCGCGATGACCGTGGCCGGCCTCGTGCCCTGGCCGATCACCCTGGCCCTCGTCGGCGTCGACCTGGTGTTCCTCGCCGCCCTCATCGCGAAGCGCCCGCCGAACGGCGTGCCGGTGAGCCGGCTCGGCCGCGCGCGCACCGCGGTGCTGATGATCGCCTTCCCGCTCGTGCTGCTCGCGGCGGCCCTCGAGGATGCCGTGCCCTGGCTGCTGCCCGTCACGGTGGCGATCGCCGCGATCGGCACTCTCATGCACGTCGTCGCCGACCTCACCTACACGGTCTGGGTACTCGGCGGCACCGAGGCCCAGCACCGAGACGCGCATCCGCTCGTCGACTGATCGCGGGTCCGGCCGCCGCTCGGCCGAGCCGGCGGGGGCGCGGTGCTTGACGCCGTCGCGCCGCTCTGCCATCTTGATCGCGTGTCTGGGACGCCCGTCCCAGTCGCGTCCGGCGAGGAGCGGAGGGCGCCATGGCACGGATGTCGAGCCTCGACCGCCGCACCGAGCTGCTCGCCGCCGCCCTGCGCGTGATCGCCGCCCACGGCATGGCCGGCGCCACCACGCGCGCCATCGTCGCCGAGGCCGGCATGCCGCTCGCGAGCTTCCACTACGCCTTCACGAGCCGCGACGAGCTCATGCGCGAGCTCGTCGAGCACGTGCTCGACACCGAGGCGCTCGCCGCGGCGGGCACGCTCCAGCTGGGTCCGGTCGGCGACGGCGACATCCGCACCGGCGTCCGCGACGCGCTCACCGCCTATCTCGACACGATCGTCGCCGAGCCCTCGCGCGAGCTCGCGATGTTCGAGATCGCCCAGTACGCGCTGCGCACCCCCGCGCTGCGGCCCCTCGCCGCCGAGCAGCACGCGCGCTACCGCGTCGTCGTCTCGAGCCTGCTCGAGCTCGGCGCCGCCCGCGCGGGCGTGCACTGGAGCACCCCCGTCGACGACGTCGCGCGCCTCGTCGTGACCCTCACCGACGGCATCGCCCTCGCCTGGCTCGCCGACCGCGACCGCGAGGCGGCCCTGAGGGTGATCGACTTCGCCGCCGACAGCCTCGCCGGCCTGACCATCCCCATCGAGGAGCCGCCCGCATGAGCACCACGCTGTTCGCCGAGCCGACCCGCCGGGTGCCCGCCCGCTGGATCGCCCTGTTCGCCGCCGCCTGGCTCGGCATCTGGATGGCGCAGCTCACCCCCGTGCAGCTGCTGCTGCCCGCCCAGGTGGAGGAGCGGCTCGCGAGCGACGACTGGGTGCGCAACGTCATGGCCTTCGGCGTGATCTCCGCGGTCGCCGGCCTCTGCGCGGTCATCGCCTACCCGCTCACCGGCCTGCTCTCCGACCGCACCACCTCGCGGTGGGGCCGGCGGCGCCCGTGGATCCTCGCCGGCACCCTCGTCTTCTCGGCGAGCCTCGTGCTGCTCGGCCTGCAGAGCACGATGGCCGGCATCGGCGTGTTCTGGTCGCTCGCCCTCATCGGCTTCTGCATGCTCACGGCGGCGGTCACCGCCACGATCTCCGACCAGGTGCCGGTGGACCAGCGCGGCTTCGTCTCCGGCTGGGTGTCGGCACCGCAGGCCGTCGGCACGATCCTCGGCGTGCTGCTCGTCACCGTGCTGGCGCTCTCGACCCTCGTCGGCTACCTGCTCGTCGCCGTGCTCCTGCTCGTGCTGGTGCTGCCCTTCCTGCTGGTGGTCGAGGACGCACGGCTGCCCCGCGAGGAGCGCCCGGCGATCACCGCGGCCGACGTCGTCGGCGGGCTGTGGATCAGCCCGCGGCGTCATCCCGACTTCGGCTGGACGCTGCTCGGTCGCATCCTCGTCAACATCGGCAACGCGCTCGGCACCACCCTGCTGCTGTACTTCATCGAGTTCGGCCTCGACCGGGCCGACACCGCCGAGGACGACCTGCTGCAGCTCATCCTCGTCTACATGGTGTTCTTCATCGCCTCGGCGCTCGTCGTCGGGCGGCTGAGCGACCGGATCGGCCGCCGCAAGCTCTTCGTCTACGTCGCCGCCTACCTGCAGGCGCTCGCCGCGCTGCTGCTCGCGCTCGTGCCGCAGTTCTCCGTCGCGAACCTCGCCGCCGCCCTGCTCGGGCTCGGCTACGGCTCGTTCATGGCCGTCGACCAGGCGCTCGCCACCCAGGTGCTGCCGAGCGCGCGCTCGCGCGGCAAGGACCTCGGCATCATGAACATCGCCACCGCCGTGCCGCAGGCGGTCGCCCCGCTGCTCGGCGCGCTGCTGGTCACGGGCTTCGCGGCGCTCGCGACCGGCGGCGGGGCGACGGCCCCAGGCGGCACGTTCGCCGGGGCGCAGCAGGGCTTCGCGGCGCTGTTCATCGCGAGCGCGGCGTTCGCCGTGCTCGGCGGGCTCGCCGTCATCCCGATCAAGGGCGTCAGGTGATCGCGCTCGAGCGACCGGATGCCGCCGGCTGGCTGCAGCCCGCGAGCCACTGGCCGGCGCTCAGCGCGGCCACCGAGCGGCTCGACCCGGTCTACGGGGTGCTGCACCTGCCGGCCCTCGCCCACAACGCCTTCGACCTGCTTGAGCGTGCCGGCGGCGTGCCGCTGCGGATCGCGTCCAAGTCGCTGCGGGTGCGCGAGGTCATCGACGCCGTGCTCGCCCTGCCCGGCTACGCCGGCGTGCTCGCCTACACGCTCCAGGAGGCGCTCTGGCTCGCCGCCGACGAGCCCGGGCGCCCCGGCATCGCGGACGTCGTCGTCGGCTATCCCACCGTCGACCGGGCCGCCATCGCCCGGCTCGCCGCGGACGAGGGCCTGGCCTCCCGAGTGACGATCATGGTCGACGACGTGGCCCAGCTCGACCTGGTCGACGCGGTCGTCGCACCGGGACGGCGCGCCGAGATCCGGGTCGCGCTCGAGCTCGACGCCGGCTTCGACTCGCGGCTCATCGGCTTCACCGGCGCCCGCCGCTCGCCCGTGCACACGGTCGCGCAGGCGCGCGCGGCTGCCGAGGCGATCGCCGCCCGGCCCGGCTTCCGGCTCGTCGGCATGATGAGCTACGAGTCGCAGATCGCCGGCACCGTCGACGACCCTAAGGGTCGTCCGCTCTACGCCCGGGCGGTGCGCTGGATGCAGCGGCGCTCCCGGCTCGAGCTCGCCGAGCGCCGCGGCGCCGCCGTCGCCGCCGTGCGCGAGGTGGCCGAGCTGGAGTTCGTCAACGGCGGCGGCACCGGCTCGGTGGAGTCCACGGCCGCCGACCCCGCCGTGACGGACGTCGCGGTGGGCTCCGGCCTGTTCGGCCCGCACCTGTTCGACCACTACACCCGCTTCAGCCCGGCGCCCGCGGTCGCCTTCGCGCTGAGCGTCGTGCGCAGGCCCGCCCCGGGGATCGCGACGCTCATGGGCGGCGGCTGGGTGGCATCCGGCCCGCCCGGCGTCGATCGGCTGCCGCAGCTGGTCTGGCCGCAGGGCCTGGCGATGCTGCCGCGCGAGATGGCCGGCGAGGTGCAGACCCCGGTGAGCAGCGCGGCCGCGGACGCGCTGCGCGTCGGCGACCGGGTCTGGGCCCGGCACACCAAGTCGGGCGAGATCAGCGAGCACCTCGACGAGCTCGTGCTCCTCGACCGGACCGGCGAGGGCGGCCTCGGCATCGTCGGCACCGTGCCCACCTACCGCGGCGAGGGCAGGTGCTTCCTGTGAGCGCGACGCTCGAGCCCGGAGCCCGCTGGCGCAACTGGGGCCGTTCGGTCGAGGCACGGCCGGTGCACGTCGCTCGGCCGCGGACCGTGGCCGAGGTGCAGGCGGTGGTCCTCGCCGCTCGCGAGCGCGGCCTGAGCGTCAAGCCGGTCGGCACCGGCCACAGCTTCACGGCGATCGCGGCGACGGACGGCGTGCAGCTGGACCTCTCCGCCATCGAGGGGGTGCTCGGCGTCGACGGCAGCCGGGTGCGGCTGGGTGCCGGAACCCGGCTGTGGCAGCTGCCGGCGCTGCTCGCCCCGCACGGCCTCGCTCTGCAGAACATGGGCGACATCGACCGGCAGACGATCGCCGGGGCGACGTCGACGGGCACGCACGGCACCGGCCTGCGCTTCGGCGGCCTCGCGACCCGGATCCGCGCGGCGACCCTGGTGACGGCCGACGGCGGCGTCCTCGGGGTGAGCGAGAGCGAGAACGCCGAGCTGCTGCCTGCGGTGCGGCTGGGGCTCGGCGCCCTCGGCGTGCTCGTGGAGGTCACCATCGAGTGCGTGCCCGAGTTCCTGCTGCACGCGGTCGAGCGCGCCGAGCGGCTCGAGGCGGTGCTCGAGGAGTGGATGGAGCGGGTCGAGACCGCCGACCACTTCGAGTTCTACGCCTTCCCGCACGGCGACGGCGTCTTGACGAAGACGAACACCCGGCTGCCGGGGGATGCCGAGCGGCATCCCGTCAACCCGGTCGCGAACTGGGTCGAGGAGGTCGTGGTGCAGAGCGGTGTCGTCGCGGCGCTGTGCGAGATCAGCCGCGTCATCCCGTCGATCGTGTTCCCGTTCCACTCGCTGGCCACGACGATCTCGGGCAACCGGGAGTTCACCGACGCCTCGCCCGGCGTGTTCACCTCACCGCGCTACTCACGCTTCCGCGAGATGGAGTACGCGATCCCCGTCGAGGCGGTGCCGGAGGCGCTGCGCGCGCTCAAGCGGATGATCGCCGAGAAGGACCTGCGCATCGGCTACCCGATCGAGGTGCGCCAGGCGGCCGCCGACGACAACTGGCTCTCGACGGCGTACGGCCGCCGCACCGGCTACATCGCCGTGCACCACTACTTCCGGCAGGACCCGAGCGTCTACTTCCGCGAGGCGGAGGCCATCATGCGCTCCTTCGACGGCCGCCCGCACTGGGGCAAGATGAACGGCCGCACCGCCGAGGACCTGCGGCCGAGCTACCCGCGCTTCGACGACTTCCTCGCGGTGCGCGACCGGCTCGACCCGGAACGGCTGTTCGGCAACGACTATCTGACCCGCGTATTGGGCTGACCCGCGTATTGGGGCGGTGACGGATCGGCGGTGTAACCGGCGGGAAACATCATCCGAAACAGTGCGAAACGCGCTCGGCCTAACGTGACCTCACCTGTATCGCACCACACATCCCAGAGGCGAGGCATTTGCATGTCAGCAATCAGAACGATCTTCTCGCGGCGGGCCGGTCGTGTCATCGCGGCCTCCGTCGCTGTCGCGGCGGTGGCCGGGAGCCTGGCCGCCTGCTCGAGCAGCAGTGACTCCGACAGCGACTCCGGCAGCGACGACTACGGCACCGTCAACCTCCAGCTGTCCTGGATCAAGGACATCGAGTTCAGCGGCGAGTACTTCGCCGACTCGGAGGGCTACTACACGGACGCCGGCATCTCCGCCGTCAACATGACGGCCGGGCCCTCGACCGGCACCACCGAGCTGCTGTCCGGCACCGCGGACGTCGCGCTCAGCGACGCCGTCTCGGTGGCGACCGCGGTCGCCCAGGACCAGGCGGTGAAGATCATCGGCGCGACGTTCCAGAAGAACCCGTTCACGATCCTCTCGCTCGACGAGAAGACCCCGATCTCCGACCCCTCGGACCTCGAGGGCAAGACGATCGGCGTCGACGACTCGAACACCGCCGTCTTCGACGCGTTCCTCGCGGCCAACGGCGTCGACCCCGACTCGGTCACCGTCGTCCCGGGCGCCTACAACGGCCCGACCCTGCTCGAGGCCGGCACGGTCGACGGCTACGTCTCCTATCTGACGAACGAGGCGATCCAGGTGGAGCTCGACGGCTACACGCCGGTGAACCTCTCCTTCGCCGACTTCAACCTGCCCTACGTCGCGGAGACGTTCACGGTCACCCAGGACTCGATCGACAACGACCGCGACAAGCTCGAGGCGTTCCTCAAGGCCGAGATCCAGGGCTGGACCGACGCGGTGAACGACCCGCAGGGCGGGGCGGACCTCGCGACCGGCACCTACGGCGCGGACCTCGGCCTCGACGCCGACCTCGAGGCGGCCGCGGCCGTGGCCCAGGTGGACCTCATCTCCACCGACGAGACCCAGGAGAACGGACTGTTCACGATCTCGGACGAGCTGCAGAGCGAGACGATCTCCTCGCTCGCCGCCGCCGGCATCGACGTGACCGCGGACGACCTGTTCGACATGTCGTTGCTCGAGGACGTCTATTCCGACAACCCCGACCTGGTGGACTACCTCAGCTAGGACGGTCGAAGGATCCAGCTGTGACGAACACGGTCACCGCCGGTGCCCAGGGCGAGGCCCTGGGCACCGGCATCCACATCAGCTCCCTGTACAAGGAGTTCCGGGTCGGCACCCGCAAGGTCGTCGCTCTCGAGAACGCCAACCTGCACACCGATCAGGGCTCGTTCCTGGCGTTGCTCGGACCGAGCGGCTGCGGCAAGTCGACGATCCTGCGCATCCTCGCCGGCCTGGAGCTGCCCTCGAGCGGCACCACCCGGGTCGACGGCAAGAGCCCGAAGCAGCTGCGGGCGAACAACGAGCTCGGCATCGCCTTCCAGGACCACGCCCTGCTGCCGTGGCGGAGCGTCTACGC
Organism: Microbacteriaceae bacterium; assembly: GCA_047605685.1. Lineage (GTDB taxonomy): Bacteria > Actinomycetota > Actinomycetes > Actinomycetales > Microbacteriaceae > JAUASV01. Next base: position 5,461 of record JASGFF010000064.1, on the reverse strand, counting down.
CAACATCCGGCTGCCGTTCGAGGTGGCCGGCAAGACGCCCGACCAGGGCTATATCGATGAGCTCATCGAGCTCGTCGGGCTCCGGGGCTTCGAGAAGGCCAAGCCGGCGCAGCTCTCCGGCGGCATGCGGCAGCGGGTCTCGATCGCCCGCTCGCTCGTGATGGGGCCCAGCGTGCTGCTGCTCGACGAGCCCTTCGGCGCCCTCGACGACATGACCCGGCAGCGGCTCAACCTCGAGCTGCTGCGCATCTGGACCGAGAAGCCCGCCACGACGCTGCTCGTCACCCACGGCATCTCCGAGGCGATCTTCCTCGCCGACAAGGTGGCCGTGATGAGCCCACGGCCCGGCCGGATCAAGGAGATCATGGAGATCGACCTGCCGCGACCGCGCACGCCCGAGATGATGCGCACGCCCGAGTTCCACGCCTACGTCGACCAGGCCTCCGAGCTGCTGTTCGGCGTCGGCGGCGCCGCGACCGAGGACTGAGCGGTGCCCCGTCGTCTTCTCGTGCCCGGATGGCTCGCCGCCGTCGCCGGCGCCGCACTCGTCATCGCCGTCTGGTGGGTCTGCGCGCTCGTGTTCGCGCCCGAGGCCGGGCACAAGGCGCTCGTGCCCAGCCCGCCGCAGGTGATCGCGCAGATCGCCGACGACGGCTTCGGTTTCTACTGGCGCAGCTTCGCGGTCACGCTTCAGGAGGCCGGGATCGGCTACCTCGTCGGCAATGCGATCGCGCTCGCGCTGTGCGCCCTCGTGCTCGTGCTGCCGCGGCTCGAGGGCGCGCTCAACCAGATCGCCGTGATCTCCTACTGCCTGCCGCTCGTGGCCCTCGGCCCGGTGATCAAGCTCATCCTCGGCGGCGCGGAGTCCAGCGGGGACCCCTCGCACACCGCGACCTTCATCGCCGGCCTCTCGGTGTTCTTCACCACCGTGGTCGGCGCGCTGCTCGGCCTCAAGGCGAGCGACCAGGCGGCCCTCGACGTGGTGAGCGTCTACGGCGGCTCGCGCTTCACCCAGCTGCGCAAGGTGCGCGTCATCTCGGCGATGCCGCACGTGCTCAACGCCCTGCAGATCGCGGTGCCCGCCGCCTTTCTCGGCGCCGTGCTCGGCGAGTACTTCGGAGCGATCGACCTGAGCGTCGGCACGCTGCTGCTCACCGCGCAGTCCGGCGGCAACGCCGCCCGGCTGTGGGGGCTGTTCCTGATGAGCGCGCTCGTCGCCATCATCGGCTACGGCCTGGTCGGCCTGCTGGCGCGCCTGGCCGCACCCTGGTCGCGTGGCACCGGGAGGGCGGGGGCATGAGCGGCCAGGCAGTGCAGGCATCCGTGCTCGACGTCCGCGCGCGCCGGCGCGAGGTGCGCCAGGCGGCGCTGCGGCAGACCGGGCGGGCCCTCGGAAGCACCCTGTTCACCGCAGCGGTGTCCTTCGTCATCGTCATCCTGGTCTGGCTCGCGGTGGTGAAGCTGTTCGGCGTCTCGGACTACATCACCCAGACGCCGCTGCAGGTGTTCCAGTACCTGTTCACCGCCGACGAGGCGGCCGACAACCGCGCGCTGATCTGGTCGCAGCTGTCGGTGACGCTCGTGCACGCCGCCTTCGGCTTCGTCTGCGGCATCGTCGTCGCGGTGGTCGTCGCGGTGCTGTTCCGTGTCTCCCCGCTCATCGAGTCCGCGTTCATGCCGTTCGCGCTGCTGCTGCGCTCGGTGCCGCTGCTCGCGCTCGCGCCGATCATCTTCCTGATCTTCGGCATCGGCTCCGGGGCGTCCGCGGGGGTGATCGGCGGCATCGTCGTGCTGTTCCCGGCGCTCGTGAACATCGCCTTCGGCCTCAAGAACTCCTCGCCGCAGATGATCGACGTCGTGCACGTCTACGGTGGCTCCACCTGGACGATCGTGCGCCGGGTCGCCCTGCCCGCGGCGCTGCCCTCGCTGTTCGCGGCGATGCGCATCTCGGTGCCGGGAGCGATCACCGGGGCGCTGCTGACGGAGTGGCTCTCCACGGGCGACGGCGTCGGCGGGGCGGCCAACAAGGAGATCTCCCTCGGTGCCTTCCCGGCGCTCTGGGCCGCGGTCGTCGTGGTCACCCTGGTGGCGCTCGCGCTCTACATGGCCATGCAGCTCATCGAGTCGGTGGTGCTCGCCCGCATGGGAATGACCGGCAGCTGAGCGCGGCGCGCGGCCGTTCGGCCCAAAGGGCCAGTCGGCTCAGACGGTCACGAGGGAGCGCACCTCGTAGTCCGGCAGGCTCGCCCGGCCGGGCAGCCCCCCGAGCTCGAGCACCACGCTGACGCCCGCGATGCTCCAGCCGGCCCGCTCGATGAGGCCGGCTGCCGCCGAGAGCGTGCCGCCGGTGGCGAGGATGTCGTCGAGCAGCAGGATGCGGCTGCCGGCCGGCAGGTCGTCGGGCTGCAGCTCGAGCGTGGCGCTGCCGTACTCGAGGTCGTAGCTCGCGGAGAGGTGCGGGCGCGGCAGCTTGCCGGGCTTGCGGATGATGAGCGTGCCGGTGCCGAGCGCGTAGGCCGCCGCGGCGGCCAGCACGAAACCGCGGGCCTCGACGCCGGCCACGGCGTCGACCCGTCCGGCGAAGGGCTCGGCGAGGGCATCCGTCACCGCGCGCAGCGCCGGGCCGTCGGCGAACACCGGGGTGAGGTCGCGGAACAGGATGCCGGGCTGGGGGAAGTCCGGCACGAGGGCGGTCAGCGCCTCGATGTGCTCGGCGGCGGTGCGCGGCCCTGCGGCGGGCGAGGGCGCGGCGGGCGAGGGCTCGGGCATCCGCCCATTCTCGCAGAGCCGATGCCCGGCCACCGTTCAGGCAGTGCCCATATCCTTTCCTCATGGAACTCTTGCCCTGGATCATCATCGGCGTCCTGGTGCTGCTCGTGGTCATCGCGGGCGGGTACCTCTGGGCCACCTACAACGGCCTCGTCACGCTCGGCGTGCGCGTCGACGAGGCCTGGAGCGACATCACGGTGCAGCTCAAGCGGCGGGCCGACCTGATCCCCAACCTCATCGAGACCGTCAAGGGCTACGCGAGCCACGAGAAGGGCATCTTCGAGGAGGTGGCGGGCGCCCGGGCCGAGACGCTCGGCGCGCGCACGCCGGGGGAGGCGAGCACGGCCGAGGCGCACATGCGCCAGGCGCTCGGCGGCATCTTCGCCGTCGCCGAGGCCTACCCGCAGCTGCAGGCGAACCAGAACTTCCTCGCGCTGCAGAGCGAGCTCGTCGACACCGAGGACAAGATCCAGGCGAGCCGTCGCTTCTACAACGGCGGGGTGCGCGAGCTGAACACCAAGATCAAGGTGTTCCCGAACACGCTGTTCGTGCGCGGCCTCGGCTTCCACGAGCGCGAGTTCTTCGAGGTCGCCGACCAGGCCGCCGTCGCCGAGCCGCCGCGCGTGGAGTTCTAGCCGCCCATGTACCGTGCGATCGCAGCGAACAAGCGCAACACGGTCGTCATCATCACGGTCTTCATCCTGGTCATCGGCGCGCTCGGCCTCGCCGCGAGCTACCTCTTCGGTGGCGGACCGGACTGGAGCCCGTGGCCGGTGACGATCGGCACGATCATCGGCGCCGGGCTGTACACGCTCGTGCAGTACTTCTTCGCCGGCGGGCAGGCGCTCGCGATCGCCGGCGCCCGGCCGATCGAGAAGGCGGACGACCCGCGGCTGTACCGCATCGTCGAGAACCTGGCGATCACCGAGGGCCTGCCGATGCCGAGGGTGTACATCGTCAACGACCCGGCCCCCAACGCCTTCGCGACCGGCCGCGACCCCCGGCACGCCTCGGTCGCGGCCACCACGGGGCTGCTGGAGATCATGACCGACCGGGAGCTCGAGGGCGTGATGGCGCACGAGCTCGGGCACGTCAAGAACTACGACATCCGGGTCTCCACGATCGTGTTCGGCCTCGTCGTCGCCGTCGGCCTCATCGCCGACATCCTGCTGCGGATGAGCTTCTTCTCCGGCGGCAACCGCCGTGAGGGCAACGGTGGCGGCGGCAACCCGATCGTGCTCGTGCTCGGCATCGTCGCGATCGTGGTCTCGCCGATCCTGGCCGCCATCATCCAGGCCGCGGTGTCGAGGCAGCGGGAGTACCTCGCGGATGCCACCGGGGCGCTCACCACCCGCGACCCGGACGCTCTCGCGAGCGCCCTCGCCAAGCTCGGCGACTACGCCCGGCCGATGCGGCGGCAGAACACGTCGATGTCGCACCTGTGGATCTCGGACCCCGCCGGCAAGCCGAGCACCGTGCAGCGGCTGTTCTCGACGCACCCGCCGCTCGCGGACCGCATCGCCCGCCTCGGCCGGATCGGCTCGAGCTTCTAGGTGTGCCCGGTCATGACGTTGGTGTCGGCGTGCCTGTGGTGAAAGGGGAAGACTTCCGGGTTTGAGGGTGGAGATGTTTGACGTCTCTACGACCGCCAGGAGGTCTTGGTGGCCCACGCTAACCCTCGTTTGACTGTTCATGCTCGGCGGTTCATCGTCGGTCGTCGGAAGGCGGGGTGGGCGTAGGCCCATATCGCCTCGGAGATGGGCTGTTCTCGTAAGACGGTCCGCTATTGGATCGCCAGATTCGAAGCGGAAGGGGGACGAGGGTCTCGCTGATCGCTCGACCAGGTCGCTGACCTCGCCGGCCCGCATCCCGGACGAGGTCGAAGCGGCCCGGCTGCGGACGGCCGAACACCTGAGCCGTGACGAGCTCGCCGACCGGGTCGGGGTCTCGCCCAGGACCGCGTCGAGGATCATCACCTGGAACGGTCTGCCGCCGTTGCCGGCACTGGATCCGATGACGGGTGAGGTGATCCGATTCTCGAAGCAGACTGCGGTCCGCTACCAGCGGGAGCGTCCCGGTGAGCTGGTGCACATGGATGTGAAGAAGCTCGGCGGCATCCCGGACGGCGGAGGTTGGAAGGCGCACGGGCGTCAGATGGGCTCGACCGCGATCTGGAAGAAGACCAAGGTCGGCTACGACTACGTCCACTCGCTCGTGGACGACTGCACTCGCCTGGCCTACTCCGAGGCCCTCCCGGACGAGAAGGGCCCGACCTGCGCCGCCTTCCTCGGCCGGGCGCTGGACTGCTTCTCTTCCTGCGGGATCACCCGCGTCGAACGGCTGATGACGGACAACGCTTGGGCCTACCGGTTCTCGCTGCGCGAGACCTGCCGCGACCGCGGCAACATCAAGCAGGTGTTCATCCGGCCGCACTGCCCCTGGCAGAACGGCAAGGTCGAGCGCTTCAACCGGACCCTGCAGACCGAATGGGCCTACCAGCAGCCGTTCACCACGAACGACGAGCGCGCAGCCACGCTTGACCCATGGCTCGAGTTCTACAACACTCGACGACGCCACTCAGCCCTCGGCAGTCAACCCCCGCTCAGCAGACTCGCACCAATGTGCTGACCGAGTACACCTAGGGTGTGTTGCTAAAGCTGGTGTTGAGCCAGTGGAGGGTGGCGGCGAGGCA
>JASGFF010000063.1:0-15488 GCA_047605685.1 Microbacteriaceae bacterium | reverse complement strand
GCTGATCGAAGCGGTCGCGCTCACGTTCGCAACCTCCCGGGGAACTACAGCTAGCCTCGGGCACGATCCCCTGTGGAGAGCGGCAACCCCCCGAACGGGTGGCGGGCATCATGGCGGGCATTCCTCGCTGACAGTTCGACCCGGGAGGTGCCATGGCGCGCATCCGATCCCTTCTGCCTCGGCTCGCCGAGGACCGTGGCGACGTGCCCGGCTGGGTGCTCATCTGTCTCATGACCGCGGGCCTCGTGATCCTGATCTGGGGTCTCGCCGGCCCCGCGCTCTCCGAGGTGTTCCAGCAGGCGATCGACCGCGTCACCGCGTTCTGAGCCGTGCGGACGCCGGTTGTGCGGGCGGGCGACGCGGGCAGCGCCGCCGCCGAGTTCGTCCTCGTCGGCGGGCTGCTGGTGCTCGTGGCGCTCTCGGTGATGCAGCTCGGCCTCGCGCTGCTGGTGCGCAACACGGCGCTCGACGCCGCCGCCGAGGGCGCCCGCTACGCTGCCCTCGCCGGCAACACGCCCGCCGACGGCGCCGAGCGCACCCGCGACCTGCTCGCCACCGCCCTCGGCGACCCCTACGCCCGGCACGTGACGGCCGGCACCGAGACCGCGGCCGGGATCACGACGGCCGTCGTCACCGTGCGGGCGCCCGTGCCGGTGCTCGGTCTGCTCGGTGCCGGGACGCCGCTGGAGGTGCGCGGCCATGCGGTGGTCGAGAGCGTCGGCTGAGCGCGGCTCCGCCGCCATCGAGCTGCTCGCGGGCGCGGTCGTGCTGCTGGTGCCGCTCGTCTACCTCGTGCTGGCGATCGCCGCCGTGCAGGGGGCCGCCCTCGCCGTCGAGGGCGCCGCTCGGCAGGCAGCGCGCGTCTTCGTGCAGCAGAGCGACGAGGCGGCCGCGCGCGCGGCCGCCGAGCGGGCGGTGACCACGGCGCTCGCCGACTTCGGCATCGACCGTGACCGGGCGACGGTGACGATCGACTGCGGCGGCTCGGGATGCCTCGCAGCGCGCACCCTCGTCACCGTCGAGGTGCGGGCATCCGTTCCGCTGCCGCTCGTGCCGAGCCTGCTCGACCTCCGCCTCGGCACCGCGGTGCCGATCTCGGCGAGCTCGACGCAGCCGGTCTCGCGCTTCGCCGGGGTCGGGCGGTGAGGAGGATGGCGCGCGAGCGGCTCGCGGCGGACGGCGGCTCGATCCTGCCGCTCGTGGCGGGCGTCGCCGCGCTCGGCCTCGTGATCGTGCTGCTCGCGGCCGGCGCCACCAGCCTCTACCTGGAGCGCAAGCGGCTGTTCGACGTAGCCGACGCGGCGGCGCTCGCCGGGGCGGAGGCCTTCGAGCTCGACCAGGTCTCGGTCGCGGACGGTTCCCTCTCGGTCGCCCTGCGCGACGCGGACGTCGAGGCCGCCGTGCGCCGCTACCTCGCCGGGCGTCCGGCCGCGACGGCCCCGGGAGTCCGGCTGGAGGGTGCGACGGCGAGCGGATCGACGGCGATCGTGCGCCTTTCCGCGCGCTGGCGCCCGCCGGTTCTCGCGGCGCTGCTGCCGGAGGGCGTGCGGGTGGAGGCGACCTCGACGGCGCGCGCCGTGCTGCGCTGACCGCCCCGGCGGGCACGGCGTCGTATTTTGTCACGTTTCTCCGAGCTCGGCGTGTCCCCCTTGAGGGGGTGTCCCGACCCTGCTGACAATGGGCCCGGGTGCTGCGCCGCGCTCGCGCCAGGGCGCCGTGCCAGGCCCGCACGGAACCACGAACGAGAACGAGCGACAGGAACGAGCGAGAGAGACGAGTGAGATGACACGCACACCCACCAGCCGAGCACGGATGGCGGTGATCGCCGGCATCGCCGCCGTGGCCGTCATCGTCACAGGGCTCACGGCGACCTCGGCGAGCGCCGCGACCACGGGCTATTACGTCACCGGTGCGAGCACCGGCGACCAGGCCACGCCTCCGACGCTGCCGGACGGCGTCACCTACACGAAGGTGTCGACGGGCACCACGCAGACCCTGTGGCTGCGCAGCGACGGCCAGGTGGTCGGGGCCGGCACCGACACGAACGGCAGCCTCGACATCCCCACCCTGCCTGACGGCGTGACCTACACCGATGTCGACGCGACCGGCGACGTGACGGTGCTGCTGCGCAGCGACGGCCAGATCGTCTACGCCTCCGACCCCTACAGCGAGCCCTTGCACGTGCCCGACCTCCCCGACGGCGTGACGTACACCGCGATCGCCTCGGGCGGCACCGCGGTGACGGCGCTGCGCAGCGACGGGCATGCCGTGATCTTCTCCGTCTACTACGACGACCGCAGCACGAGCACGAGCCCGGTCTACTGGGAGCGGGTCACCACCTCGAGCGACTACGTGCAGGCATCCACCTACGGCTCGCAGTACGTGTTGCTGCTGCACTCCACCGGCAAGGTCAAGGGCGTCGACATCCGCACCTCGAAGTCCACGGTGCTGCCGCAGATCACGGTGCCGAAGCTGCCCTCCGGCATGAGCTACGACTATGTCGAGGCATCCAGCCAGGCCTACTTCATCCGTTCCGACGGCGCGCTGATCACCGCGGGCACCACGAGCAAGGGCACGATCTCGGCGCCCTCGATCGCCCGGGGCCTCGGCTGGAGCGCGGTGAGCGCCGGCGAGTACTCGGCCGTGCTGCTGCGCAGCGACGGTCGTGCCTTCGTCGTCGGCTACACCGACACCTCGGGCGTCATCCCGACCGTCCCCTCGGTCGGCAAGGGCGTGACGGTCACGAGCATCTCGGAGAGCGCCTCCACGGCGGGCTTCATCACGACGCCGATCCCCAGCGGCTCCACGGTGATCACGAGCATCACCAAGGTGAAGCGGCCGACGCACGTCACCTGGGGCAAGACGGCGACCTATGTCGTCAAGGTGTTCTCGATGGCGAGCCCGGTGGGCGGTGTCGTCAAGGTCACCTACAAGGGCACGATCATCGGCACCGGCATCGTCGGCTCCAACTCGAAGGCGACGGTCGTGATCGACTCGAGCTACTTCCCGAAGCACGCGCGCAACAAGGTCGGGGTGTCCTTCCTCGGCTACGGCCAGGCGAAGAAGTCGAACAGCGACACCAAGTACATCGGCTACATCCATACCCGCAAGCCCTGATCGCACCGGCTCGGGCCGTGCGACCGTCCGCTCCCGCGGGCGGCCCGCACGGCCCGAGCCGTGTCTGCCCTGTGGCCCGGACGGTGGCCCCGGCGGACCCCTGCCTGCCGCCGAAACGTCCCAATTGGGACGGCTCGCGCGGCGAAACGTCCCAATTGGGACGTTTCGGCTGGCTGCGGTGCCAGGCGGGTGGCGGTCGTGCCTCAGCGCCGGGGCGTGCGCGGAGCGTGCCGCCAGAGCATCCCGGCACCGGCGAGCCCGATCACGCCCATCACGGCGACCGCGACGGGCAGTCCGAGCGCCGCGGTCACGCCCGCGATGACGAGCGAGGCGCCCGCCTGCCCGGTGTCGGTCTGGAACCGCCAGGCGGAGAGGAAGGTCGCCGGGCTGCGCGGGTCGGCCAGGTCCGCGCCGATCGTCATCAGGATGCCGGCGCCGAGCCCGTTCGCGAGCGAGCAGGCGACGGCGACGCCGACGAACCAGGCCACCGGGTCCGCCGCGGCCCGGCTGACGGCGAGCACCAGGAAGCACAGCGCGAGCCCGAGCGTGGAGGGCACCACGGTCCAGGCTCGGCCGAAGCGGTCCATGAGCTGCCCGCCGAGGTAGAACAGCGCGACGTCGATCGCGCCGGCGAGCCCCACGATGAGCGAGGTGTGCACCTCGTCGATGCCGATGCTCACCGCCCACAGCGGCAGCACGACGCCGCGGCTCGCCCGCAGGGCGGACAGCGACATGGCGCCGAGGCCGATCGTCGCGTGGACGCGGCGGTTCGCCCGGATCGTCGCCAGCAGCCCGGCGGGACGGCCGACGTCATCCGCGCCGCGCAGCCGGGCGATGCGCTCGCTCGGGTCGCGCTGCAGCACCAGCAGCAGCAGCGCGCCGGCGATGCCGGTCAGGTGCACGAGGAAGACGCACTCGGTCCAGCCGGTGAGGCCGATGAGCGCGGCACCGAGGAACGGTCCGATGAAATAGCCCAGCCGGAAGGTGCCGCCGAGCGTGGCGAGCGCGCGGGCCCGGTGCGAGAGCGGCACGGCGGTGGCGAGGAAGGCGTGCCGGGCGAGCGCGAATATCGCCGTCGCGATGCCGACGAGCAGGATGCCGGCCGCGAGCAGCCAGGCGTTCGGGGCGGCGAGGGCCAGCAGCAGCCCTGCCGCCGCGACGAGGCAGGCGGCGATCATGGCGCGGCGTTCGCCGATGCGATGGATGACCCGGCCGCTCGGCAGGTCGCCGAGGAGGGTGCCGAGCATGATCATGGCAGCGACCAGGCCGGCGCCCGCGAGGCTCGCGTGCCGGTGCGCGGCGATCGCCGGCAGCACCGGGATGATCGCGCCCTCGCCGATCGCGAACAGCAGCGTGGGGGCGAGGGTCGGAAGGACGATCGACCGGATGCGGAACTCGGTGTCGGTCGGCATTGCGTCCTCGAGGCTACTCGCCTTGGCCAGCGGGCTCCCGCGGCGGGCCCCGCCGTCGGGCGGCGGAGCGGGCGCCGGTAGGCTGTACGCCGCCATGGAACTCGACATCTCCGAGCGGCTGACGTCGCTGCGCTCCACCCTCGACGACATCCAGGCCGTGGTCGGCGTGGACCGGCTGCGCGCTCAGATCGCGGAGCTGAGCGAGAAGGCCGGCGCCCCCGACCTGTGGGACGACCCCGAGTCCGCGCAGAAGGTCACCTCGGCGCTCAGTCACGCGCAGGTGCAGCTGGGGCGTGTCACCGACCTCGCGTCCCGGCTCGACGACGTCGAGGTCATGGCGGAGCTCGCCCGCGAGGAGGATGACGCGGCCGCGGCGTCCGAGGTGCGCTCGGAGCTCGACGCGATCCAGTCGGTGCTCGACGACCTGGAGGTGCAGACGCTGCTCAACGGCGAGTACGACGACCGCGGCGCGGTCGTCACGATCCGTTCGGGGGCCGGCGGTGACGACGCCACCGACTTCGCGGAGATGCTCATGCGGATGTACCTGCGCTGGGCCGAGAAGCACGGGTACCCGGTGAAGGTCATGGACACCTCCTACGCCGAGGGCGCCGGCATCAAGTCGGCGACGTTCGAGGTGGATGCCCCGTACGCCTTCGGCACGCTGAGCGTCGAGGCCGGCACCCACAGGCTGGCCCGGATCAGTCCCTTCGGTGCCGCCGACAAGCGGCAGACCAGCTTCGCCGCCGTCGAGGTCATCCCGGTGATGGAGGAGGCCCAGGGGGTCGAGGTGCCCGAGGGCGACATCCGTGTCGACGTGTTCCGCTCCTCCGGGCCGGGGGGGCAGAGCGTGAACACCACCGACTCGGCCGTGCGGATCACCCACCTGCCCACCGGCATCGTCGTGTCGATGCAGAACGAGAAGAGCCAGATCCAGAACCGTGCCGCCGCGATGCGGGTGCTGCAGACGCGCCTGCTGCTGCTCAAGCGCGAGGAGGAGGCGGCGAAGAAGAAGGAGCTCGCCGGCACGATCACCGCGAGCTGGGGCGACCAGATGCGCTCCTACTTCCTCTACGGCCAGCAGCTCGTCAAGGACCTCCGCACCGGGTACGAGGTGGGCAACCCGGCGACGGTGTTCGACGGCGAGCTCGACGGCTTCATCAACGCCGGTATCCGCTGGCGCAAGCGCGCGGTGGAGCTGTGAGCGACGGTCCGGTGGACCGTCGCCGCGACCCCAGCGCGGTGGAGCTGTGAGCGACGGTCCGGTGGACCGTCGCCGCGACCCCAGCGCCGGCTGCGGCTGTGCCGCGGCCGGGGGGAGTGACCCTCTACCCCTCCGCCACCGCCCGTGTCGGCATCGGCGGCACGCTCGCGTCGAGCAGGCGCTCGCCGAGCACCTCGTCGCTCGCCTCGCCGAAGGCCTCGAGCTGCTCGCGGGCGAGCTCGTCGAGGGGCAGGTCCCGCATTGCGCGGTCCCGGGCGCTGGACAGCGCCACCCCGGTGCCGGCGAGGGCCGCCTCGAGCGTCGCGCGGGGCCACATCGTGCCGTTGAGGATGAGGCGCGGCACGTCGTCCGGGTCGAACAGCGCCCACAGCCAGCGCATCTGCCGGCCGACGCCGCGCCGGTACTCGATGAGCCGCCAGCCGGGCCCGACCGTCACACGCCGCGTCGGGCCGAGCTGACGGTGCTCGATATGCGCTCCGTCCACCACGAGGCGCGACGTGCGCGCCAGCAGCAGCGCGATCGCGGTGACGAGGGCGAACAGCGCCGCCGAGACGACGACGCTCGCCGCGAGGGCACCGGCCGGGCGGTGCTGCCCGACCGAGCCGACGAGCGCGATCGCGGCGCCGAGCGCCGCCGTCGCCGGCAGGGTCCTCCAGCCGTGCGACGAGCTGGAGCGCCAGCCGCGCAGCGAGGGGGAGCGGTGGACACGGCGCACGGTCGAGACCCTAGGGCACGTCGCACCCACATCGCACCTCGCCCGGCCCCGCCGGGCCCGGGCAAGTTCCCGGCATCCGGTCGCATGTCGCTGCGACGGCCGCGACCCCGGCGCGCCTAGCCTGGCAGGCGATGATCCGCTTCGATTCCGTGAGCAAGTACTACGCCGGCAACGCCCGGCCGGCGCTCGGCGATGTGAGCCTCGAGATCCTGAAGGGCGAGTTCGTCTTCCTCGTCGGCGCCTCCGGCAGCGGCAAGTCGAGCTTCCTGCGTCTCGTCCTCAAGGAGGAACGGCCCTCGCGCGGCACGATCCATGTGCTCGGCCAGGACCTGGGTCGGATGCCGAGCCGCAAGGTGCCCTATTTCCGGCGCAACCTCGGCGTCGTGTTCCAGGATTTCCGGCTGCTGCCGCAGAAGAGCGTCTTCGACAACGTCGCCTTCACGCTGCAGGTCATCGGCCGCAGCCGGGGCTTCATCCAGGAGGCGGTGCCCGACGTGCTCAAGATGGTGGGCCTGGCCGGCAAGGCGTCCCGGCTGCCGCACGAGCTCTCCGGCGGGGAGCAGCAGCGCGTCGCCATCGCCCGGGCCGTGGTGAACAAGCCGGCCGTGCTGCTCGCGGACGAGCCGACGGGCAACCTCGACCCGGCGACGTCCGCCGGCATCATGGCGTTGCTCGAGCGGATCAACATCGGCGGCACGACGGTGATCATGGCCACCCACGACGCCGGCATCGTCGACGCGGCCAAGCGCCGGGTCGTCGAGCTCATCAGCGGGCAGGTGGTGCGCGACGAGCGCCACGGCGGCTACCAGACGCAGGCGATCCCGGTGGTGCAGGGCTTCGGGCTCGCCGGCGGTGCGCCGCGGTGAGGCTCCGACTCGTCATCGGCGAGGCGGCGACGGGCCTGCGCCGCAACGTCTCGATGGTCATCTCGGTGGTGCTGGTGACCTTCATCTCGCTCACGTTCGTGGGCGCGGCGATCATGCTGCAGCAGCAGATCGTGCAGATGAAGGGCTACTGGTACGACAAGGCCCAGGTGGCGGTCTACCTGTGCACCACCCTCGACACCGGCGACCCCTGCGGCGGCGTCGAGGCGACGGACGACCAGAAGGCCGCCATCCAGGCGCAGCTGGAGTCGGATGCCCTCGCCCCCTACGTCGAGAACGTCGAGTTCGAGGACCACCAGCAGGCGTACGACAACCTCAAGGACCAGTTCAGCGACTCGTCCTACGGCGACTTCATCACGCCGGAGCTGCTGCCGGAGAGCTTCCGGGTGCAGCTCGTCGACCCCTCGCAGGCCGAGGTGATCACCGAGGCGGTCGGCTCGATGCCCGGCGTGCAGTCGGTCGACGATCAGCGCAAGTACCTCGACCAGATCTTCGCGATCCTCAACGCCGCGAGCTTCACGGCCGTGGGGCTCGCGGCGCTCATGCTCGTCGCCGCGGCGCTGCTCATCGCCACCACCATCCGGCTCTCGGCGTTCTCGCGGCGCCGCGAGCTCGGCATCATGCGACTGGTCGGCGCCTCGAACGCCTACATCCAGGCGCCGTTCATCCTCGAGGGCGTGTTCGCCGCCGTGATCGGCTCGGTGCTCGCGAGCGGGGCGATCCTCGCCATCGTGCACTTCTTCGTGCGCGGCTACCTGCGCGAGGCGCTCGGCGCCACCTCGACGGTGGCTCTGGTGGGCCTCGACGACGCCGTCGTGGTCGTGCCGGTGCTCATCCTCGTGGGCGGGCTGCTCGCCGCGGCGTCCGCGGGCTTCGCGATCCGACGGTACCTGCGGGTCTGAGCCGGCGGGATACTGCCGGCGGGATCCCGCCGGGACGCCGACGCCCGCGGTGCCGGTGCCGCGATAGACTCGACGGCCGTCCGATCCGAGGGGCGAGGGAGCTGTCATGCCGAAGGAACAGGGGCGGAAGGTCGTGGCGACCAACCGTCGCGCGCGGCACGACTACACCATCGAGGACACCTACGAGGCCGGCCTCGTGCTGAGCGGCACCGAGGTGAAGAGCCTGCGGGAGGGTCACGCCTCGCTCGTCGACGGCTACGCCTTCATCGATGGCGGCGAGGCCTGGCTCGACGCGGTGCACATCCCGGAGTGGGGCAGCGGCTCATGGACGAACCACGCCACCCGGCGCAAGCGCAAGCTGCTGCTGCACAAACAGCAGATCGTCAAGATCGCCCAGAGGGTCGCCCAGGGCGGCTACACGCTCATCCCGCTGCAGATCTACTTCAGCGACGGCCGGGCGAAGGTGGAGCTCGCGGTGGCGAAGGGCAAGCGCGAGTACGACAAGCGCCAGACGCTGCGCGAGCGCCAGGACCGCCGCGAGGCCGAGCGCGCGATCGCCCACCGGGCCGACCGCGGGGAGTAGCGGACATCGGGGCCGGGCCGGCGCAGGGGGCGTGCGCCGAGCGTGCGGCCGGGATGTGTCAGTCGAGCGAGCGGGTCGGCAGCAGCACCGCGCGCGGCACCCCGCCGAGGTAGAGCAGTGGCGACACGTAGTCGCCGTCCAGCCGCACCCCGAGGTGCACGCACGGGATCGAGCAGTGGCCGGTGTCGATCGTCGCGATGACGTCGCCGGCGTGCACGACGTCGCCGGTCTTGAGCGGGGTCGTCACCGGCTCGTAGCTCGAGATGATCTCGCCGCCGTGGTCGATCGAGAGCACGCCGCGGTCGACGACGACCCCGGCGTAGGAGACCACGCCGTCCGCGGGGGCGAGCAGCCGCTCGCCGGCGGCGAGGTCCAGGCCGCGGTGTCCGCTGCCGTAGGGCGTCGCCGGGGCGATGTACGGCCGGACGATCACGTGCGCGACATCCACAGGCCACTGCCAGAGCGCGCCGCCCGCGGTGTCGGTGTCGTTGTCGGTGCCGATGCTCGCCGCGGCGGTGCCGGTCGCACCGGTCGCACCGGTCGCACCGGGGCAGACCCCGATGACCAGGAGTGCCAGCAGGCCGATGGTTGCCCTGTGCATGGGCCCAGCCTCGGTGAGTGGGTCCGCGCGCGGATCGCCGCCGGCCGCCGGCGTGGACGAGCGCGCCGGCACACCGGGGTGGAGGAGTCGCGAGGTGGCTCCGGCGAGCATCCCGGCGGCACCGGGCGCCCGTCGCCGGTCTGCTACCCTGGAGCCCGCAGCCCTCTCGCGGGGCTGACTACGCGTGCCCTGATCCGCCCGGCGACACTGTTCGGCCGGGTGGGCGTCGCATCCTCCAGTCGCACTCCGGCGCCCCATGGCGACGGCGTGTGCGGATGCCCGCGGGGCACCAGGTTCCGCACCGACCGGTGCCGGATGACAACTGAGTGGCGCCCGCGCGCGCCAGAAACGAGAGAACGACCATGGCCGTCGTCACCATCCGCCAGCTGCTCGACAGCGGCGTGCACTTCGGACACCAGACCCGCCGCTGGAACCCGAAGATGAAGCGCTTCATCCTCACCGAGCGCTCGGGCTCGCACATCATCGACCTGCAGAAGTCGCTCGAGTACATCGACAAGACCTACGACTACGTCAAGGAGACCGTCGCCCACGGCGGCACGATCCTGTTCGTCGGCACCAAGAAGCAGGCCCAGGGCGCGATCGCCGAGCAGGCGCTGCGCGTCGGCCAGCCCTACGTGAACCAGCGCTGGCTCGGTGGCCTGCTCACCAACTTCACCACGGTCTCCAAGCGCCTCGCGCGCATGAAGGAGCTCGAGGAGATCGACTTCGACGACACCACCAAGGGCTACACCAAGAAGGAGCTGCTGATCCAGAAGCGGGAGCTCACGAAGCTCCAGAAGTCCCTGGGCGGCATCCGGAACCTCGCCAAGACCCCGTCGGCGATCTATGTCGTCGACACCAAGAAGGAGCACCTCGCGATCGACGAGGCGCACAAGCTCGGCATCCCGGTGATCGCGATCCTCGACACGAACTGCGACCCCGACGAGGTCACCTACGCGATCCCGGGCAACGACGACGCGATCCGCTCCGTCGCGCTGCTCACCCGCATCGTCGCGGATGCCGCGGCCGAGGGCCTCGTGCAGCGCCACCAGAAGCCCGAGGAGGGCGTCGACGTCGAGCCCCTCGCCGAGTGGGAGGCCGAGCTGCTCGCCGCGAGCGAGACCCCTGCCGATGGCGCCCCGGCTGCGGTCGCAGGCACCGAGGACGCCCCGGCCGTCGCCGAGGCGGAGCCCGTCGCCGAGCAGGCCGCCCCGGAGGTCCCGGAGGCCGCGGAGGCGGAGACTCCGGAGGCCGAGACCTCGGAGGCGGAGCAGGCCGTCGAGGCGGTGGCCGAGGCCGCTGCCGAGACCGAGGCTGCGGCCGCCGACGAGGTGACGGGCCCGGCCGCGGCCGAGTGATCCGGGCCGCCTCGGCACGCCCATCCCAGCCAGTAGCAATCCCAGCGAGTAGTAAGAGGTACAGAGATGGCTGACGTCAGTCTCGCCGACATCAAGGCACTGCGCGAGCGCCTCGGCACCGGCATGGTCGACACGAAGAACGCCCTGGTCGAGGCCGAGGGCGACATCGAGAAGGCGGTCGAGATCCTCCGCCTCAAGGGCGTCAAGGGCAACGCCAAGCGCGCGGACCGCTCCACGAGCGAGGGCCTCGTGGCCGTCGTCGAGTCGGCCACCGCGGTGACCCTCATCGAGCTCGCCTGCGAGACGGACTTCGTCGCGAAGAACGAGAAGTTCATCGCCCTCGGCGAGACCGTGCTGCAGGCCCTCGCCGACTCCGGCGCCGAGGACCTCGACGCCGCGCTCGCCACCGTCGCCGAGGGCGGCAAGAGCGTCAAGGAGACGATCGACGACCAGGCGGCGACGATCGGCGAGAAGATCGAGCTGCGTCGCGTCGCCCGGATCACCGGCGACCGCTTCGCCGTCTACCTGCACCGCACCAGCAAGGACCTGCCGCCGCAGATCGGCGTCGTGCTCGCCTACACCGGCGACGACGCGGAGACCGCCCGCTCGATCGCGCAGCACATCTCCTTCGCCGACCCGCAGTACATCGCCAAGGAGCAGGTGCCCGCCGAGTCCGTCGCGAACGAGCGTCGCATCGTCGAGGAGATCAGCCGCGGCGAGGGCAAGCCCGAGGCCGCGCTGCCGAAGATCGTCGAGGGCCGTCTGGGCGCCTATTTCAAGCAGGTCGCCCTGCTCGAGCAGGAGTACGCCAAGGACAACAAGCTCTCCGTCGGCAAGGTGGCCTCCGCCGCCGGCATCACCGTCACCGACTTCGTGCGGTTCAAGGTCGGCGCCTGACGACGACCGAGCCCGGACGGCCCCCGCACCGGTGGTGCGGGGGCCGTCGTGCGTGAGCGCAACGTGCCCTAGCCTGTTCACGGGCCCCGACAACCTCAAGGAGACCGATGTCGCACGCCGTCACCAGACGTGTTCTGCTCAAGCTCTCGGGGGAGGCGTTCGGCGGCGGCCAGCTCGGCGTCAACCCGGATGTCGTCAGCGGCATCGCCCGCGAGATCGTGGCCGTCCTCGACAGCGTCCAGGTCGCGGTCGTCGTCGGCGGGGGCAACTTCTTCCGCGGCGCGGAGCTCAGCCAGCGCGGCATGGATCGCGGCAGAGCCGACTACATGGGCATGCTCGGCACCGTGATGAACTCGCTCGCCCTGCAGGACTTCCTGGAGCAGGCCGGTGCATCCACCCGCGTGCAGTCGGCGATCTCGATGCAGCAGGTCGCCGAGCCCTACGTGCCGCGCCGTGCCGAGCGGCATCTCGAGAAGGGGCGCGTGGTCATCTTCGGCGCCGGCGCGGGCCTGCCGTACTTCTCGACCGACACCGTCGCGGCGCAGCGCGCGCTCGAGATCAAGGCCGATGTCGTGCTCGTCGCGAAGAACGGCGTGGACGGCGTGTACGACTCCGATCCGCGGGCGAACCCGGCCGCGAAGAAGCTCGATGCGCTCACCTACCAGGACGCTCTCGTGCAGGGGCTCAAGGTCGTCGACTCCACGGCGTTCAGCCTGTGCATGGACAACCGGATGCCGATGCTCGTCTTCGGCATGGAGCCGGCGGGCAACCTGACCAGGGCGCTGCGCGGCGAGAGCCTGGGCACCCTGGTCTCGGCCTGAGCGCCCGGGGCGAGCACTACACTCGACAGGACGCTAAGGAGTTTGCGGTGATCAGCGACGTTCTGGCCGGGGCCAGCGAGAAGATGGACAAGGCCGTCGAGGTGGCCCGTGACGACTTCGGCACCGTGAGCGCCGGCCGGGCGAACCCGGCGCTGTTCCAGAAGGTGCTCGTCGACTACTACGGCAGCCCGACCCCGCTCGCCCAGCTCGCCGGCCTGCAGAACCCCGAGGCGCGGGTGCTGCTCGTGACGCCCTACGACAAGAGCGCCCTCAAGGAGATCGAGAAGGCGATCGTGACGATGCCGAACCTCTCGGCGAACGTCGGCAACGACGGCGAGATCATCCGGGTCACCCTTCCGGAGCTCACCGAGGAGCGTCGGCGCGAGTTCGTCAAGATCGTGCGCGAGAAGGCGGAGCAGGCCAAGGTGGCGATCCGCAACATCCGCCGCCGCGCCAAGGACGAGCTCGACGGGCTCAGCGAGGTGGGCGAGGACGACATCGCGCGCGCCGAGAAGGCACTGGATGCGGCGACCAAGGCGCATGTCGAGCACATCGACGAGGCGCTGGGGCGCAAAGAAGCCGAACTGCTCGAGGTCTGAATGGCCGAGGCCCCTGGCACGCCCCCGGGGCGCCGTCGCCGCCCGCAGTCGCGGGAGGAGTTCGAGGCGAACCTGCACGAGCTCGAGGCGCGCGCCCGCGCGACGAACGAGCGCATCAACAGGCGCAGCGGGCGCAACCTGGCCAGCGCCGTGCTCGTCGGCCTGCTGTTCGGCGCCGTGGTGATCTCCAGCCTGATCATCGTCAAGGGGCTGTTCGCGCTCGTCGGGATCGGGCTCGTCACGATCACCTCGTTCGAGCTGGCCGGCGCGCTGCGCTCCGCGGGCCGCGACGTGCCGCGCACGCCGCTGCTGCTCACCGGCCTCGCCATCGTCCCGCTCGCGTACCTCGGCGTTCCCGCCCTCGGCATCTCCCGGGACACCGGCCACTGGCTCGGACTGCTCGGCGGCGTCGTGCTCGTGACGCTGTGGCGGCTCATCGAGCTCATCGCCCCGGAGCACCGGGTCCGTGCCGGCGACATCGCGAAGGACCTCCTCGCCGGCGTCTTCGTGCTCGTCTACGTCATATTCCTCGGCTCCTTCGCGGTGCTCATGACCGCCCACGAGCGCGGCCAGTGGTGGACGCTGGGCTTCCTCATCGTCGTCGTCGCCACCGACACCGGGGCCTACGCGACCGGGCTCGCTCTCGGCCGGCACAAGATGGCGCCGCTGATCAGCCCCGGCAAGACCTGGGAGGGCTTCGCCGGGTCGCTGCTCGCCGCGGTCGTCGCCGGTGTGCTGGTGGCCTGGCTCATGCTCGAGCAGCCGTGGTGGATCGGCATCCCGTTCGGGCTCACGCTCGCGCTCAGCGGCACGGCCGGCGACCTCAGCGAGTCGCTGCTCAAGCGCGACCTCGGTGTCAAGGACATCAGCGACTGGCTGCCGGGCCACGGCGGCCTGCTGGACCGGCTCGACTCGACCCTGCTGAGCGCCCCCGTCGCCTACGCGCTGCTTCTCATCTTCACCTGACAGGATGGCCCCGTGAGCTCGACATTCCCGCGCACCCGCTCCTCGGTCCTCGGCTACGCGATCGAGCACGTGGAGGAGTTCCTCGAGGATGCCCGGCGTGCCTATGCCGCCAACCCCGGCCAGCCGGGTGTCGTGACGAGCGACACCATCCGGCGCACGGCGTTCCCGATGAAGAAGGGCGGCTACTCGCCCGCGCACGTGGATGCCGCGCTCGAGCGCCTCGAGGACGCCTTCGCGCAGCGCGAGCGCGAACGGGCGCTGCAGTTGCCCGGCGGTCAGGAGGCCTGGTACGCGCAGGCGCGCGAGAGCGCGCGCCAGATCGTCGAGCGGCTGTCCCGGCCGGCCGGCGAGCGGTTCGGCCACGAGGGCGCGCTCGTGCGCGGCTACGACATCCGCGAGGTGGACGCCTTCGCCGACCGGCTGCTGGACTACTTCCGGCGCGGCACGCCGATGAGCGTGGAGGAGGTGCGCACGGTCGCCTTCACGTCGGCGCGGCGCGGCTACAGCGAGCGCACCGTGGACTACCTGCTCGAGACGGTCGTGCGGGTGATGCTCGCCGTGCGCTGACGCGGCCGGCGGCCGCGGTCGGCCCCGTCCCGGCGGGGTTGGCCCTGTCCCGGCGGCGGTCGGGTAGACTCCCGGGTCTGTGGGCAGGCGTCGAGCGGAGAACACGGTCTCCGTGCTCGACGTCGGTTATTTCATCAGTGCGGCACCGCGGCTGCCGGCTCTGGCCTTCCTCGCGGCGACCGCCCTCGTGCTCGTGCCGGTGGTCGACCCCTCGGAGGCGTTCGCGCTGAGCGCCGAGGCCGACTTCGAGGCGACCTACGGTGTGCGCGACGCACAGACCCTGCTCGTCGGCGATGCCGCGGACTCGGCGGCGATCGACCGCGGCGACTACACGGTGACCGAGGCCGAGGTGCAGGAGGCGGAGGAGTCCGTTCCCGCGGTCGGGACGCCGGATCCGGGCAGTGCGAAGGCGATCGCCTACGACATGGTCGCCGACCGCGGTTGGAGTGAGAAGCAGTACGCCTGCCTGGTGGCGCTGTGGAACCGCGAGTCGCACTGGAACGTCTACGCCGCGAACTCGAACGGCGCCTACGGCATCCCGCAGGCGCTGCCGGGCTCCAAGATGGCCTCCGCCGGCTCGGACTGGAAGACCAGCGCCAAGACGCAGATCACCTGGGGTCTCGGCTACATCACCGGCCGTTACGGCACCCCCTGTGTCGCCTGGGCCCACAGCGAGTCAACCGGCTGGTACTGAACTGGCGGTGCTGAACGGCGAAGGCCCCCCACCCGAGGGTGAGGGGCCTTGCCGTGCCGCCGTTGGCGGTCATCCGAACCGGATCGGACGACCGGTCACTTGACGTGGAGTTTCACCTTGGAGCTGGTCTTCTTGTACACCTTGGAGGTG
>JASGFF010000062.1:0-16171 GCA_047605685.1 Microbacteriaceae bacterium | reverse complement strand
GCTGCCGCCGCTCGGCGAGCGCCTCGGCCTGCCGGTGACGCTCGCGCCGCTCGGCACAGGGGAGGACGGCGGGCCAGGGGCGACCGGGCCACGGGCGGCCGAGGCGGGGGCGGCCGGGGCGCCGGAGCTGGTGGCGAGCACGCTGCCCGGCGGCGCCGAGCACGCGCTGCACTTCCCGGAGCGGCTGCGGCGGGAATCCGTGTTCTTCGAGGTCGCCTACGACCCCTGGCCGTCGCTGCTCGCCGCGAACTGGCTCGAGGCCGGCGGCCGGGTGGTCGACGGTCTCGACATGCTCGTCGAGCAGGCGCTCGTGCAGGTGCGCATCTTCGTGGCCGGCGACCCGGACACGGTGCTGCCGGACGAGGCCGAGGTGCTCGCCGCGATGCGCGCCGCGGTCGCCCGGCCTGTGGGAGGATCGACGTCATGCTCCGTTGGATGACCGCGGGCGAGTCGCACGGCCCCGAGCTCATCGCCGTCATCGATGGCATCCCCGCCGGTGTCCCCGTCCTGGCCGAGGACATCCAGGCCGATCTGCAGCGCCGCAAGCTCGGCCACGGCCGTGGCGCCCGAATGACGTTCGAGCAGGACGCGCTCACGATCTCCGGCGGCATCCGCTTCGGCGAGACCATCGGCTCGCCGGTCGCGCTGCGCATCGGAAACACCGAGTGGCCGCGCTGGACCGGCGTGATGAGCGCCGCCCCCGTCGACCGCTCCACGCTGCCCACCGGCCGCGGCGCCCCGCTGACCCGGCCGCGCCCGGGCCACGCCGACCTCGTCGGCATGCAGAAGTACGACGTCGAGGAGGCGCGCCCGATCCTGGAGCGGGCGAGCGCGCGCGAGACGGCGGCACGGGTCGCGCTCGGCGCCGTCGCCCGCCGCTTCCTCGGCGAGCTCGGCATCCGGCTGGTCTCGCACACCCTCGCCATCGAGACGGTGCGGGTGCCGGACGACGCCCCGCTGCCGGGCCCCGACGACGTGGCGCTGCTCGACGCCGACCCGCTGCGCTGCTTCCACCCGGCCACGAGCGCCGCGATGGTCGCGCGCGTCGACACCGCCCACGACGAGGGGGACACCCTCGGCGGCGTCGTCGAGGTGCTCGGCTACGGGCTGCCGCCCGGGCTCGGCTCGCACGCGCAGTGGGACCGGCGCCTGGACGCCCGCCTCGCCCAGGCGATCATGTCGATCCAGGCCATCAAGGGCGTCGAGATCGGTGACGGCTTCGAGACCACCCGCCGGCCCGGCTCGCGGGCGCACGACGAGATGGTCGTCGACGAGGCGGGCATCCGCCGGTTGAGCAACCGGGCCGGCGGCACCGAGGGCGGCATGTCCACCGGCACCGTGCTGCGGGTGCGGGCGGGCATGAAGCCCATCGCGACCGTGCCGCACGCGCTGCGCACCGTGGACGTCGCCACCGGCGATGCCGCCCCCGCGCACCACCAGCGCTCCGACGTCTGCGCCGTGCCGGCCGCCGGCGTCGTCGCCGAGGCGATGGTCGCGCTCGTGCTCGCCGAGGCCGTGCTGGAGAAGTTCGGCGGCGACAGCATCGGCGAGACCCGCCGCAACCTCGAGGCCTACCTCGCGGCGATCCCGGGGGCGCTGCGCCCCGCGGGCCCGTGACCGCCCCCGAGACGGCGCCTGGGCGGCCGGTGCTCGTGCTCATCGGGCCGATGGGCGCCGGGAAGTCGCGCATCGGCAAGCGAGTGGCGCGGCTGCTCGCGGTGCCGTTCCTCGACACCGACCGGGCGGTCGCCGCCGCCCACGGGCCCATCCCGGAGCTGTTCTCCCGTCTCGGCGAGCCGGGATTCCGCGCGCTGGAGCGCACCGCCGTGCACGAGGCGCTCGGCCGGCGTGCCGTCGTCTCGCTCGGCGGCGGCGCCGTGCTCGACGCGGACACCCGCGCCGAGCTCGCCGCGCTACCGGTGGTGCTGCTCACGGTGAGCGAGGAGGCGGTGGCGTCCCGCCTCGCCTCGAGCGGGCGCCCGCTGCTCACCGACGGCCTGGCGTCCTGGCGGGCGATCGCCGAGCAGCGTCGGCCGCTCTACCGGGCGCTCGCCGAGCACACCGTGGACACCTCGCGCCGTCCCATCGAGACCATCGCCCGGGAGCTCGGCGGCTGGGCACGGGACTGGGAGCGGGCAGCGGACCGGGCGGAGGAGCACCGATGAGCACGACGGTCATCCCCGTGGCGGGTGCCGAGCCCTATGACGTGGTCGTCGGTCGCGGCGTGCTCGACCAGCTCGCCGACCGTCTCGGCCCGCGGGTGCGCAAGGTGCTCGTCGTGCACCCGCCGACGCTCGGCGCGCGCGCCGCCGCCCTGCGCGAACGGCTGCGCGAGCGCTTCGAGGTCTACCTCGCCGAGGTGCCCGACGCCGAGGACGCCAAGCGCGTCGAGGTCGCCGCGTTCTGCTGGCAGATCCTCGGCCAGACCGACTTCACCCGCTCCGACGCCGTCGTGGGCCTCGGCGGCGGGGCCACGACCGACCTCGCCGGCTTCGTCGCGGCGAGCTGGCTGCGCGGCGTGCGGCTCGTGCAGGTGCCGACGTCCGTGGCCGGCATGGTCGACGCCGCCGTGGGCGGCAAGACCGGGATCAACACCGCGGAGGGCAAGAACCTCGTCGGCGCGTTCTACGCCCCGGCCGCCGTGCTCGTCGACCTCGAGCTGCTCGACACGCTGCCGCGCAACGAGCTGCTCGCCGGCTTCGCCGAGATCGTCAAGTGCGGCTTCATCGGACCCACCGAGATCCTCGACATCGTCGAGGCCGACGTCGAGCGCGCCACCGACCCGGCAAGTGAGGAGTTCCGCCGCGTCGTCGAGCTCGCCATCGGGCTCAAGGCCCGGGTGGTGGGGGAGGACTTCAAGGAGGGGGGCCTGAGGGAGATCCTGAACTACGGCCACACCCTCGGGCACGCCATCGAGTACGCCGAGCGCTACCGCTGGCGGCACGGCGCCGCGATCAGCGTCGGCATGGTGTTCGCCGCCGAGCTGTCCCGGCTCGCCGGCCGGCTCTCCGACGACGCCGTCGACCGGCACCGCCGCATCCTCACCGCGCTCTCGCTGCCCACCGACTATCCGCTCGCGCGCTGGCAGACGCTGCTGGCGGCGATGCGGCGCGACAAGAAGGCCCGCGGCGACGTGCTGCGCTTCATCGTGCTCGACGGCATCGGCCGGCCGAGCGTGCTCACCGGCCCCGAGGACGCGCTGCTGTTCGCCGCCTACCAGGACGTCGGCCGCTGAGCGCTCTCGGCCGCTGAGCGCCGCCGGGCGCCGTCGGCACCGGCTAGGGTCGAAGCCGTGACCCGCATCCTCGTGCTCAACGGCCCGAACCTCGGTCGTCTCGGCAGCCGCGAGCCCGAGGTCTACGGCGATCAGGACCTGCCGGCGCTCGCGCGGCTGCTGGAGGCCGGGAAGGACGCCGGCACCGAGATCGAGCTGCGCCAGAGCGACGACGAGGCCGAGCTCATCGGCTGGATCCACGCCGCCGTCGACGCGGGCACGCCCGTGATCCTGAACCCCGCGGCGTTCACCCACTACTCCTACGCGCTGCGCGATGCGGCCGCGATGCTCGCCACCGCCGGCATCCCGCTCGTGGAGGTGCACATCTCCAACCCGCACGCGCGCGAGGCGTTCCGGCACACGAGCGTCATCTCGGGCGTCGCGACCGGCGTGATCGCCGGCTTCGGCCTCGACTCCTACCTGCTCGCCCTCGCCGCCATCGAGCGGCGCCTCGCGGCCGCCCCGCGCTGATCGGCGGCCATCGGGCCGGCACGCCGCGCAGGCTAGACTCGTCGGTCGGCCCGGCACCCGAAACGCAAAGGAACCCGCTCATGGCATCCACCGCCGACATCCGCAACGGCGTCGTCCTCTCGATCGACGGCCAGCTGTGGTCCGTGATCGAGTTCCAGCACGTCAAGCCCGGCAAGGGCGGCGCCTTCGTGCGCACCAAGCTCAAGAACGTGCTCACCGGCAAGGTCGTCGACCGCACGTTCAACGCCGGCGCCAAGGTGGAGATCGAGACCGTGGACCGCGCCGACTTCCAGTACCTGTACAGCGACGGCGAGAGCTTCGTGTTCATGGACCTCGGCAGCTACGACCAGATCCAGCTCAGCGAGGCCCAGGTCGGCGACGCCAAGAACTTCATGCTCGAGAACCAGAACGTCACGATCGCGCTGCACAACGGCGAGGCTCTCTACGTCGAGCTGCCGGCGTCCGTCGTGCTCGAGATCACCTACACCGAGCCGGGGCTGCAGGGCGACCGCTCCAGCGCCGGCACCAAGCCGGCCACGGTCGAGACCGGCTACCAGATCCAGGTGCCGCTGTTCCTGGAGACCGGCACGAAGGTCAAGGTCGACACCCGCGACGGCTCCTACCTCGGCCGCGTCAACGAGTGAGCGCCCGCAGCAAGGCCCGCAAGCGCGCCCTCGACCTGCTCTACAGCGCCGAGCTGCGCGGTATCGAGCTCGACGAGGCGATCGCGACCGAGGCGGCCCGCGCCGGGCGCAGCCCGGAGCGCGCCGGCAGCTGGCCCTACGCGCGGCAGATCGCGCAGGGCGTCGCCGAGCACGCCGTCGAGATCGATGAGCTGATCGCCGCGCACGCCCGCGGCTGGACGATCGAGCGGATGCCGGCCGTGGACCGTGCGATCGCGCGGATGGCGGTCTGGGAGATCGTCTACAACCCCGAGGTGCCGGACCCGGTGGCGATCGCCGAGGCCGTGGGGCTGGCCACCGAGCTGTCCACCGAGGAGTCCGGCGGCTTCGTCAACGGCCTGCTCGCGGCGATCGCCCGGTCGAGCGGTGACGGGACCGCCGATGACGCCGGGACGGCCGACTGAGTCTCGAACCGCCGATGCGGTGCGGGTGGCGGGGTGCCCCCGCAAGCGCATCATGCGGCTCATCGAGCCCTGCTGCGCTCCGCCGATCACCGGATGCTGCATCACAGCGTCCTCGAACTGCGCATGATCGCGGGTCGTCTGCGTCTCGGCGCGTCGCCGGTGACGCGCGGGCCCGTCGAGGTCACGCTCGTCGCCGATCCTGTCGTTCCCGGGCTCGTAGCGGGGCCCGTGGCTAGGCTCGCAGTGTGCCGAGCACCGCATCCGATCTGCTGCGCCGCATCACGCTCACGATGCGCAACCGCGGCGACTCCGTCACGCGACAGTTCGGCCTGAGCGTGCAGGCGGGACGCACGATCGGATTCATCGAGGGGCTCGAGGCGCAGGGGCGCTCGGTGTCGCAGCGCGATCTCGCCGAGATCTCGGGCACGACGCCCGCCTCGATCACCTCGCTGCTGCAGAACATGGAGCGCGATGGATGGGTGGTGCGGCAGTCCGATCCGGTCGACGCCCGGCGCAAGGTCATCACGATCACGGCGAAGGCCCGCGCGATGCTGCGCGACTGGGAGCAGCTGTGGGCGAATGACGACACCGCCCTGCTGAGGCCGCTCACGACGCAGGAGCGGCGCGAGTTCCTCCGACTGCTGGAGAAGGTCGGCGCGGCATACATCGACGAGGCGGCGTCCGCGTCGCCCTCGGGCGCGGGGGACTGAGCCGCGCGTCGAGCCCGGGCTTGACCATTAGGGTTCTAACTATTAGAGTTCTAACTACCGCACCGAGTGGGTGCGGCCGGGGTCGCTGATCCGGTTCGGTCGAGCCTCACGCCCCGCAGCATCCGTCCCTCCGCGGTCTCGTCGTCGCGCCCGGACGCCGTCCGAACGGAGCACCGCCATGTCCGAGTCCACCCCCACCGGCGACCAGTACTACCTCGCGAGAGCACCCGTCTGGCGATCGCTGCTGCACCTCTGCCTGCCCATGATGGCGGCGGTGAGCGTCGGCAGCGTCTACAACGTCATCAACTCCGGCTTCGTCGGAAGCCAGCACGACACCGGCATGCTCGCCGCGCTCGCGTACGGCCTCCCGCTGTTCGGCCTCGTCATGGCCGTCGGGGGAGTGTTCGGCGTCGGCGGCGGCTCGCAGATCTCCCGCCTGCTCGGCGCGATCGAGGCCGCGCCGGATGACGCGAGCGCGTCGGTCGCCCGCGCTAACGTCCGTCGCACCGCCTCGTTCGCCTTCTGGGGTGCGCTCGCGGCGGGCGCCATCGTCGCGATCGTGCTCCTCGCGCTGCTGCCGCAGCTCGTCACGGCACTCGGAGCGGATGCCCAGGCCGCCTCGGCCACGAGAGCCTATGTGGGCGTCATGGTCGCCTTCACCCCCGCCTTCACCGCCGCGTTCGCGCTCGAGCAGCTCGTGCGCGCCGAGGGCGCGGCGAGGGCGAGCATGCTCGGAATCATCTGGTCGACCGTCGCGAACCTCGTGTTCGACGTGCTGCTCATCCTCGTGCTGCACCGGGGGGCCGCCGGCGCCGCGGCCGCGATGGGCATCGGCGCGATCGTGCAGGCCGGCTACTACGTCCTGTTCCTGCAGCGCCGCAGCGCGACGATCCGCCTCGGCCTCCGGCACCTCTCGCTGCGCGCGTACATCGTGCGACCGGTCTTCGCGATCGGCGTCGGCGAGCTGCTGCAGAGCTCGTTCCTCATCGTCACGAGCCTGGTGCTCAACCATCTCGCGACCGGATACGGCGACGGCACGATCGCGGCGTTCGGCGTCGCGATGCGCATCTCGCAGGTGCCTGAGTTCCTGTGCATGGGCGTCACGTTGGGTGTGCTGCCGCTCATCGCCTACAGCTTCGGGGCGCGCCGTCGCGACCGGCTGCGCGCCGCCATGCGCTCCTCGGCGATCGCGATCGGCGCGATGGTGGTCGTCTTCTCGGGACTCGTGTTCCTCTTCCGCGAGCAGGTGTTCGGCATCTTCACGACCGACGCGCAGGTGGCATCCGTCGGCGTGCTCGTGATGACCGCGCAGCTGACCGCGACGATCGTGAACGGCTTCACCGCCCTGATCATCACCTATTACCAGGGCACCGCGCGGGCGCTCCCGGCGATGATCATGTCGATCGCGCAGGGCGTGCTGTTCGTGCCGGTCGTGCTGCTCGCGAACGCCGTCTGGGGGCTCACCGGCCTGATCTGGGCGATGACGATCACCGAGGCGCTGTGCTTCGTGACCGCGCTGCTGCTGCTGCGGGTGCCGGCGAGAGCGGATGACGGGGCCGCGGCCGAGGTCGCCGCGATCGACGACACGTCCTCGGTCGCGGCCACGGTCGAGACGGCGCACTGAGCCGGCGTGCGGTTGTCGCTCGCGGGCGGGGCTCGCGGGCAGGGCACGGACCCGGCGCTCACGCTGCATGCGGTGCCGCTGTCCCCGGCGCGCCCCGCCTCGAGCCCCGATGCCCCACTCCGACGCCCCACTCCGACGCCCCACTCCGATGCCCGACTCCGATGCCCGACGAGCCGGTATAGTCGGACCGGCAATCCAGACATCCTTTAAAGCCGTCCCGAGAGGCGGGGAAGGAGGTCGGCGTGAGCGCACGCACCGTGCTGCAGCACCCCGACGTGTCCCGGGCCCTGACCCGGATCTCGCACGAGATCATCGAGTCGAACCGGGGCGGTGACGACCTCGTCCTGCTCGGCATCCCCACCCGCGGCGCCATCCTCGCCGAGCGCCTCGCCCGGCTGATCGACTGCCCGGCCGGCACGCTCGACGTGACCATGTACCGCGACGACCTGGCCCGCAACCCGATCCGCACGCCCGGCCGCACGGCGATCCCCGCCGGCGGTGTCGACGAGCGCACCGTCGTGCTCGTCGACGACGTGCTGTACTCCGGACGCACGATCCGCGCCGCCCTCGACGCGCTCAGCGCCCTCGGCCGCCCGCGCGCCGTGCGCCTCGCCGTGCTCGTCGACCGCGGCCACCGGGAGCTGCCGATCCGGGCCGACTTCGTCGGCAAGAACCTGCCGAGCGCGCAGAGCGAGCGCATCAACGTGCGGCTCGCCGAGCTCGACGGCGCGGACGAGGTGACGATCTCATCGTGAGGCACCTGCTCTCCACCCGCGAGCTCGGTCGCGACGAGGCCGTGCGCATCCTCGACGTCGCCGAGGACATGGCCGACACCCAGCGCCGCGAGGTCAAGAAGCTGCCGACGCTGCGCGGCCTGACCGTCGTCAACCTGTTCTTCGAGGACTCCACCCGCACCCGCATCTCCTTCGAGGCCGCCGCCAAGCGACTCTCCGCCGACGTCATCACGTTCGGGGCCAAGGGGTCGAGCGTCTCCAAGGGGGAGGGCCTGAAGGACACGGCGCAGACGCTCGCGGCCATCGGCGCCGACGGCGTGGTCATCCGGCACCCGAGCTCGGGGGCGGCGGCCGTGCTCGCCACGAGCGGCTGGATCGACGCGGCCGTCGTCAACGCCGGCGACGGCACCCACGAGCACCCGAGCCAGGCGCTGCTCGACGCCTTCACGATCCGCAAGCGGCTGCACGGCGCCGGCAGCCGCGGCCGCGGCCTCGACGGGGTGAGCGTGAGCGTCGTCGGCGACATCCTGCACTCCCGGGTCGCCCGTTCGAACGCCTGGCTGCTGACCACCCTCGGCGCGCGCGTGACGTTCGTCGCACCCGGCACCCTGCTGCCGCACGGCGTCGACGGCTGGCCGGTGACCGTCGGGCACGACCTCGACGCCGCCCTCGCCGAACGGCCCGATGTCGTGATGATGCTGCGGATCCAGAGCGAGCGGATGGGGGAGGCGTTCTTCCCGACCACACGCGAGTACGCCCGCGAGTGGGGCCTGACCGACGACCGGCTCGCCCGGCTGCCGGAGGGTACGCTGGTGATGCACCCGGGGCCGATGAACCGCGGCCTCGAGATCTCGGCGACCGCCGCCGACTCGCCCCGGTCGACAGTGCTCGACCAGGTCGCGAACGGGGTGTCGACAAGGATGGCCGTGCTGTATCTCTCGCTCTCCGGAGAGCAGTCATGAGCCGCATCCTCGTCACCGCCGCGACGCTGCCGGGCGGCGGCCGTGCCGACCTGGTCATCGACGGAGGCGTGATCGCCGAGGTCGGCACCGGCCTGAGCGCCGCCGGCGCGCGACGCGTCGACGCCGACGGCCTCGTCGCGCTGCCCGGACTCGTCGACCTGCACACCCACCTGCGCGAGCCCGGCTTCGAGCAGAGCGAGACCGTGCTCACCGGCTCCCGTGCCGCGGCGGCCGGCGGCTACACGGCCGTGTTCGCGATGGCGAACACCAGCCCGGTCGCCGACACCGCCGGCGTCGTCGAGCAGGTGCAGGCGCTCGGCCGGCAGCACGGCTACGTCACCGTGCGGCCGATCGGCGCCGTCACCGTGGGCCTCGGCGGCGAGCGCCTCGCCGAGATCGGCGCCATGGCCGGCTCGCGCGCCCGGGTCACCGTGTTCAGCGACGACGGGCTGTGCGTCGCCGACCCGCTGCTCATGCGCCGCGCCCTCGAGTACGTCACGACGTTCGACGGCGTCATCGCCCAGCACGCCCAGGACCCGCGGCTCACCGCCGGAGCGCAGATGAACGAGGGCGAGCTCTCCAGCGTGCTCGGGCTCGCCGGCTGGCCCGCCGTCGCCGAGGAGTCGATCATCGCCCGTGACGTGCTGCTCGCGGAGCACGTCGGCGCCCGGCTGCACGTGTGCCACGTCTCCACGGCGGGCAGCGTCGACGTGATCCGCTGGGCGAAGGCCCGCGGCATCCGGGTGACCGCCGAGGCGACCCCGCACCACCTGCTGCTCGACGAGAGCCTCATCGCCGGCGTCGACGGGCACCCCGCCTACGACTCCCGGTTCAAGGTGAACCCGCCGCTGCGCGGCACGGATGACGTCGAGGCGCTGCGCGCCGCCGTCGCCGACGGCACGATCGACATCATCGCGACCGACCACGCCCCGCACCCGGTCGAGGCCAAGGAGTGCGCCTGGGACGAGGCCGCGAACGGCATGGTCGGCCTCGAGTCGGCCCTCTCGGTGGTGCAGGCCTCGCTCGTCGACACCGGCCTGGCCGACTTCGCCGACGTCGCCCGGCTGATGTCGAGCGCACCCGCCGCGATCGGCCGGCTCGACGGCTACCGGGACCCGCTCACGCCCGGCGCCCCGGCGCACGTGACGCTCTACGACCCGAGCGTCTCCCGGCCCTTCGGCCCCGGCTGGCTGCACGGCCGCAGCGTCAACACCCCCTACCTCGGGCGCACGCTGCCCGGCCGCGTCGTCGCGACCGTCCACGGCGGCCGGCCCACCGTGCTCGACGGCGCGCTGCTGGAGCCCGAGGAGGTGCGCGCGTGAACAAGCTCATCGACGGCATCGCCGTGCTCGTGCTCCTCGGCCTCGCGGTGCCGCTCATGCTCGCCTCCTGGCGCCGCCGCCGCCACCGCCAGGCCGGCTTCGACGCGCTCGCGCCGGTGCCGGCCGAGACGCCGCGGCCCATCGCGAGCGGCACCGGCCTCTACCTGGCCACCACCCCGGCCGGGCAGCGCCTCGAGCGCATCGCCGTCGCCGGCCTCGGCTTCCGGGCCCGCGGCCGCTTCGAGGCGCGCGCCGACGGCCTGCTGCTGGCCCTGCCCGAGCGGCCGGTGTTCATCCCCGCCGCCGACATCGAGCGGGTCGACACCGCCAGCTGGGCCATCGACCGCGGCATCGAGCCGGGCGGCATCACCGTCATCGGCTGGCGGCTCGGCGGCACCCCGGTCGAGTCGTTCCTGCGGCTCGACGAGCCCGGCCCGCTCGTCGCCGCCATCCGCGGCCTCGCCCCAGCGGCCGCTCAAACCCCAGCCCCAGCCCCAGCCCTAGCACCGGTCGCCACGGGCGACCCGGAGACCCAGAACGGAGGTGATCCGCAGTGACCGTACGCCCCACCGCCCCCGCCGTGCTCGTGCTCGAGGACGGCACCCGCTACCCGGGACACTCCTACGGATCGCTCGGCACCGCCCTCGGCGAGGCCGTCTTCGCCACCGGCATGACCGGCTACCAGGAGACCCTCACCGACCCCAGCTACGCCGGCCAGATCGTCATGATGACCGCCCCGCACATCGGCAACACCGGGGTGAACACCGAGGACCCGGAGTCCGGCCGCATCTGGGTCGAGGGCTTCGTGGTGCGCGACCCGAGCCGGGTGGTCTCGAACCACCGCGCCACCGGCAGCCTCGACGAGGAGCTGCTCGCCAACGGCATCGTCGGCATCAGCGGCGTCGACACCCGCGCCGTCACCCGCCGGCTGCGCGACGCCGGCGCCATGCGCGCCGGCATCTTCAGCGGCGCCGACGCCGCGATCGACCCCGGGCGGCAGCTGGGCACGGTGCGCGCCGCCGCCGCCATGTCCGGGGCCAGCTTCTCGGCGGCGGTGTCGACGGATGCCGGCTACGTGGTCCCCGCCCGCGGCGAGCGGATCGGGAACGTGGCCGTGCTCGACCTCGGCGTGAAGACCTCGACGCTCAACCGGCTCGCCGATCGCGGCTTCGAGGTGCACGTGCTGCCGCATACGGCGAGCCTCGAGGACGTGCTCGCGATCGATCCGGTCGGCGCCTTCTACTCCAACGGCCCGGGCGACCCGGGCGCCTCCGACGGCCACGTCGAGCTGCTGCAGGGCATCCTGCGCGAGCGGCTGCCGTTCTTCGGCATCTGCTTCGGCAACCAGCTGCTCGGCCGGGCCCTCGGCCTCGGCACCTACAAGCTGCCCTTCGGGCACCGCGGCATCAACCAGCCGGTGCTGGACCGCGGCACCGGCCGGGTGGAGGTGACGGCGCACAACCACGGCTTCGCCGTCGAGGCGCCCCTCGAGGGGCCCTTCGAGTCGCCGGCCGGCTTCGGCCGGGTTGAGGTCAGCCACGTCAACCTCAACGACCGCGTCGTCGAGGGGCTTCGCGCCCTCGACATCCCGGCGTTCAGCGTGCAGTACCACCCCGAGGCGGCCGCCGGCCCCCACGACTCCGACTACCTGTTCGACAGATTCCGGGAGCTCGTCCTGGGCGGGGGGAATACGGCGAATGCCTAAACGCGACGACATCCGCTCCGTCCTCGTCATCGGCTCCGGCCCGATCGTCATCGGCCAGGCCGCGGAGTTCGACTACTCCGGCACCCAGGCCTGCCGGGTGCTGCGCGAGGAGGGCGTGCGCGTCATCCTGGTCAACTCCAACCCGGCGACGATCATGACCGACCCGGACTTCGCCGACGCGACCTACGTGGAGCCGATCACCTGGCAGACGATCGAGGCGATCATCGCCAAGGAGCGGCCGGACGCGATCCTGCCGACCCTCGGCGGCCAGACGGCGCTCAACGCCGCGGTGCAGCTCGACGAGCACGGTGTCCTCGAGCGGTACGGCGTCGAGCTCATCGGCGCGAGGCTCGAGGCGATCCAGAAGGGCGAGGACCGCCAGCTGTTCAAGGACCTCGTGGTCGCCGCGGGCGCCGACGTGGCGCGCTCGCACATCGCGCACACCGTCGAGGAGGCTCTCGAGCACGCGCGTGACCTCGGCTACCCGCTCGTGATCCGGCCCTCGTTCACGATGGGCGGCCTCGGCTCCGGCTTCGCCTACAGCGAGGAGGAGCTGCGCCGGATGGTCGGCGACGGCCTGCACTCCAGCCCCACCCACGAGGTGCTGCTCGAGGAGTCCATCCTCGGCTGGAAAGAGTACGAGCTCGAGATCATGCGCGACCGGGCCGACAACGCCGTCGTGGTCTGCTCCATCGAGAACGTCGACCCGGTGGGAGTGCACACCGGCGACTCGATCACGGTCGCGCCGGCGCTCACCCTCACCGACCGCGAGTACCAGAACCTGCGCGACATCGGCATCCGGATCATCCGCGATGTCGGCGTGGACACCGGCGGCTGCAACATCCAGTTCGCGCTCCACCCGGCGACCGGACGGGTCATCGTCATCGAGATGAACCCGCGGGTGTCGCGCTCGAGCGCGCTCGCCTCGAAGGCCACCGGCTTCCCCATCGCCAAGATCGCCGCGAAGCTCGCGATCGGCTACACCCTCGACGAGATCCCCAACGACATCACCCGGGTCACCCCGGCCTCGTTCGAGCCCACCCTCGACTACGTCGTCGTCAAGGTGCCGCGCTTCGCCTTCGAGAAGTTCCCGAGCGCGGATGCCACCCTCACCACGACCATGAAGTCGGTGGGGGAGGCGATGGCCATCGGCCGCAACTTCACCACGGCGCTGCAGAAGGCTCTGCGCAGCCTCGAGAAGCGCGGCAGCTCGTTCCACTGGGCCGGCGACCCGGGCAGCGCGCGCGAGCTCGTCGAGCTCGCGCGCGTGCCCACCGACGGCCGCATCGTGACCGTGCAGCAGGCCATGCGCGCCGGCGCCACCGTCGAGCAGCTGCACGAGGCGACCGGCATCGACCCGTGGTTCCTCGACCAGATCGACCTCGTCAACGAGGTCGCCGACGAGGTCGGCTCCCCGCGGGCCCTCGACGCCGAGCTGCTCGGCCTCGCCAAGGACCACGGCTTCTCCGACGCCCAGATCGCCCAGCTGCGCGACATCGGCGAGCACGAGGTGCGCGCGCTGCGCCACCAGCTCGGCCTGCGCCCGGTGTTCAAGACCGTCGACACCTGCGCGGGCGAGTTCCCCGCCCTCACCCCGTACCACTACTCCAGCTACGACCTCGAGACCGAGGTCGCGCCGAGCCCGCGCCGCAAGGTGGTCATCCTCGGCTCCGGTCCCAACCGCATCGGCCAGGGCATCGAGTTCGACTACTCCTGCGTGCACGCCTCCTTCGCGCTGCGGGACGCCGGCTTCGAGACGATCATGGTCAACTGCAACCCGGAGACCGTCTCGACCGACTATGACACGAGCGACCGGCTCTACTTCGAGCCGCTCACGCTCGAGGACGTGCTCGAGGTGATCCACGCCGAGGCCGCATCC
Organism: Microbacteriaceae bacterium; assembly: GCA_047605685.1. Classification (GTDB taxonomy): domain Bacteria; phylum Actinomycetota; class Actinomycetes; order Actinomycetales; family Microbacteriaceae; genus JAUASV01. Next base: position 2,403 of record JASGFF010000062.1, on the reverse strand, counting down.
GGCGAGCTCGTCGGCGTCATCGTGCAGCTCGGCGGCCAGACGGCGCTCGGCCTCGCCACCGGGCTCGAGGCCGCCGGCGTGCCGATCCTCGGCACCAGCCCCGCGGCGATCGACCTCGCCGAGGAGCGCGGCCAGTTCGCCGCGATCCTGCGCGAGGGCGGCCTGACCGCGCCGACGAACGGCACCGCCGTCGACGTGCACGACGCGATCGCCGTCGCCGAGCGCATCGGCTACCCGGTGCTCGTGCGGCCCAGCTACGTGCTCGGCGGCCGCGGCATGGAGATCGTCTACGACTCGCCCTCGATCGTCGACTACTTCCAGCGGATGGCGGGCCAGGCGATCATCGGCCCCGCCAGCCCGCTGCTCGTCGACCGCTTCCTCGACGACGCCACCGAGATCGACGTCGACGCGCTCTACGACGGCACCGAGCTCTACATCGGCGGCGTCATGGAGCACATCGAGGAGGCCGGCGTGCACTCCGGCGACTCCGCCTGCACGCTGCCGCCGGTGACGCTCGGCCGCGAGGTGCTCGAACGGGTGCGGGAGGCCACGGAGGCCATCGCGCGCGGCGTGGGCGTGCGCGGGCTGCTGAACGTGCAGTTCGCCGTCGGCGCCGGCATCCTCTACGTGCTCGAGGCGAACCCGCGGGCGTCCCGCACCGTGCCGTTCGTCTCCAAGGCGCTCGGCATCCCGCTCGCCAAGGCCGCCGCGCTCATCATGACCGGGCGCGGCATCCGCGAGCTCGTCGCCGAGGGCCTGCTGCCGGCGGCCGACGGCTTCCGGATCCCGCTCGACGCCCCCGTCGCCGTCAAGGAGGCGGTGCTGCCGTTCAAGCGCTTCCGCACCCGGGAGGGCCTCGTCGTCGACGCCATCCTCGGCCCGGAGATGCGCTCGACGGGCGAGGTCATGGGCATCGACACCACGTTCCCGCGGGCCTTCGCGAAGAGCCAGGATGCCGCCTACGGCGGCCTGCCGGCCACCGGCACCGTGTTCATCTCGGTCGCCGACCGGGACAAGCGCTCGATCGTGCTGCCGGCGCTGCGGCTCACCCAGCTCGGCTACCGGATCGTGGCGACCGAGGGCACCGCGGAGGTCCTCGCCCGCAACGGCATCGAGGCGCGGGTGGTGCAGAAGCACTTCCTCGGCCAGAAGCTCAGCCCGGGCGAGGCGGACATCGTCGACATGATCAACGCCGGCGAGGTCGACATCGTCATCAACACGCCCTCCGGGCAGAGCGCCCGCGCCGACGGCTTCGAGATCCGCACCGCGACCGTCGCCGCCGACAAGCCGCTGTTCACCACGATCGCCCAGGTGGGCGTGGCGGTGGCCTCCCTCGAGGCGCAGGCGGCGCCGATCACCGTGACCTCGCTGCAGGACCACGCCGCGCACCGTGCGCAGAGGCTCGCCCGGGCATGAGCGCGTTCGGCGACCGCCTGCGCACGGCCCTCGACGCCCGCGGGCAGCTGTGCGTCGGCATCGACCCGCACCCGTTCCTGCTGCGCGCCTGGGGGCTCGGCGACGACGCGGCCGGTCTCGCCGAGCTGGGCCTGCGGGTCGTCGAGGCCTGCGCCGGCCGGGTCGGCGTCGTCAAGCCCCAGGTGGCGTTCTTCGAGCGGCACGGCGCCGCCGGCTACGCGGCGCTCGAGCAGGTGCTCGCGGCGGCGCGTGCCGCCGGCCTGCTTGTGATCGCGGACGTGAAGCGCGGGGACATCGGCTCGACGGTCGAGGCATACGGGCAGGCCTGGCTGAGCCCCGGCTCGCCCCTGGAGGCGGATGCCATGACGATCGTCGCCTACCAGGGCACCGGTTCGATCACGGCGCCGCGCGACCTCGCCCTCGCCAGCGGCAAGGGCCTGTTCGTGCTCGCGGCCACGTCGAACCCGGAGGCCGCGGCGACCCAGCGCGCCCGTCGGGCCGACGCCCGCACGGTGGCCGCGGGTATCGTCGCCGAGGTGAGGGACTGGAACGCGGCCGCCGGCGGTGGGCCGCTCGGCTCGGTGGGCGTCGTCGTCGGCGCCACCCTCGAGCTGGCCGGCTACGGCTTCACCGGTGCGGACCTCGCCGGCGTCCCGGTGCTCTCGCCCGGGTTCGGCGCCCAGGGCGCCCGCTTCGAGCAGCTGCGCCCGATCTTCGGCCCGGCCGCTGGCCAGGTGCTGCTTAGCGCATCCCGGAGCGTGCTCGAGGCCGGTCCGGAGGGCATCGCCGAGGCCGTGCGGGCCAGCGCCGCGGCCGTCCGCGAGGCCGCGGCGTCGTGACCGAGCGCACCGGGACCCCCGAGCGGACCGGGCCGTCCGAGCGCACCGGGCCGCCCGAGCGGATCGGGCCGCCCGAGGTGGACAGGCTCGCCGCGAGCCGCGCCGCCGTCGCCGCCCGCCGGGCCCGCGCCGCGGTCAAGCACGCGGT
>JASGFF010000061.1:0-16451 GCA_047605685.1 Microbacteriaceae bacterium | reverse complement strand
GCGTCTCGGGCACGTCGCCCTTGACGATCGCCTGGGCCAGGCCCTCGACGACGGCCGTCTTGCCCACACCGGGCTCGCCGATGAGCACGGGGTTGTTCTTCGAGCGGCGGGAGAGGATCTGCATGACCCGCTCCATCTCCTTCTCGCGCCCGATCACCGGGTCGAGCTTGCCGTCGCGCGCCGCCTGGGTGAGGTTGCGGCCGAACTGGTCGAGCACCTGCGAGCCCTTGTCGGCCTGCTGCTCGGTGTTGCCGCCCACGGCGACGGCCTCCTTGCCCTGGTAGCCGGAGAGCAGCTGGATGACCTGCTGGCGCACCTTGTTGAGGTCGGCGCCGAGCTTGACGAGCACCTGGGCGGCGACGCCCTCGCCCTCGCGGATGAGGCCGAGCAGGATGTGCTCGGTGCCGATGTAGTTGTGGCCGAGCTGCAGCGCCTCGCGCAGGCTCAGCTCGAGCACCTTCTTGGCACGCGGCGTGAACGGGATGTGGCCGGTCGGCTGGGTCTGGCCCTGGCCGATGATGTCCTGCACCTGCTCGCGCACCGCATCGAGCGAGATTCCGAGCGACTCGAGCGCCTTCGCGGCGACGCCCTCGCCCTCGTGGATGAGGCCGAGCAGGATGTGCTCCGTGCCGATGTAGTTGTGGTTGAGCATCTTCGCCTCTTCCTGGGCGAGGACGACGACGCGGCGGGCACGGTCGGTGAAGCGTTCGAACATCTGCTGACTCCCCCATGGCGACGGGTGTCGACGCCATCGGATGCGGCGCCGATGCATCGAGGCTACGTCGCGGGCGGATGCCCCGGGGGCGTGTTCGCCCTCGGCGTGACGCGCGCGTCCGGCTCGGCCGGAGACGCAGCCCGCGACGAGCCGGCGGGTCCGTCCGCGTCGAGCGCCGCCCGCTCCTCGGCCTCGATCGAGGCGTAGACCTCACGCTCGGTGCGGTCGGCGCGCAGCACGGAGCGCATGACGAACCAGAACAGCAGGCCGAGCAGGATCGTGGGCGCGAGCGAGTAGGCGACGGCCCAGCCGTAGTTCTCGATCACGGCGTCCAGGGTACGCGCTGACGCCGGCCGCGTCCCGCTCAGCGCGGCCAGAACGTCACGATCCCGATGAGCACGAGGATGCCGAGGAGCGCGGCCGTCATGACGAGGCGCGACGAACGACGGTCCATCAGCCGGACAGCATCCCGATCGGTCCGGACGCGACGCGCCACGCGGCGATTGCGCCCGCGACGGCCCAGGGGACGATAGCCCAGGGAACGACGGCCCAGGGGACGGCGGGAGCCGCCGAGATGGGCCTGCGTCCCTCGGGAGCGCGCGGGTCGGACACCGTTCCACCCTATTCCGCCCGTCGGCCGGACGGCGCGCGGGTCACCCGTCGGCGACGGACGCTCCGACGAGGCATCCGCCGCCGGGGAGCAGCGGCAGGCGCACCGACCGGAAGGTCACCTCGGCGCCGTACTGGGCCACGAGGCAGTCCTCGTCCTGCTGCACGCTCACCACGATCGAGGAGGGCACGAGCCCGACGGCGGTGGCGTCGGCGGTGTACTCGATCGACTGCGGGTCGAATCCGGCGCGCACGAGCGCGTCCGTGACGCTCGCCACGGGGGCGGGCGCGCCGTCCGCCTCGTCGACCACCTGTCGGACGGTCGCCGTGAACGTGGCGAACGCGGCGGCGGACGCCGCGTCCGTCGCCGCCGTGTCCGTCGGGATGGCGGCCTCGACGACGGGGCCGTCGCTCGCGCATCCCGCGAGCAGTCCGACGAGAGCCCCGGCGACGGCGAACCGTGCGGCCGGGCTCACGGCGACACCGTCGCGTCGTCGAGCGCACGGTCGACGAGGGGGAAGACCCACACCATGAGCACCGCGGCCACGAGCACGGCGGCGAGCACCACGATCGTCGCGCGCAGCCAGCGGGGACCCGGCAGGCGCGACCAGAGCGCTCGATACATCAGCTCAACCCCGCGTCCTCGTAGACGGTCGCGACGATCGCCGGTGGTCCTGCCGCCCGTGGCGTGAACGAGTCGAACACCGCGTAGGCGACCAGTCGCTCGGCCGAGGAGTAGAACGGATTGCACGTCGTCATCGTCAGGATCCGGCCGCGCGGGTTCGCATCGGGACGATCCGGCACAGCCGCGAGCACCTCGACCCGGTCCGCGGTCACGTACTGCGTGTCCCGATAGCGATAGACGTACCAGCCGTCCGCCGTCTCCAGGACGATCGGGTCGCCGACGCGGAGCAGGTGGGCCAGGTGCAGCGCTCCGCCGTACGCCGTGCGGTGCGAGGCTATGGCCACGTTGCCGAGCTCGCCGGGCAGCTGCGAGTCCGTGTAGTGCCCCATGCCGCGATCGACGTCGTCGAGCACGTCCGCGCCCGTCCCCTCGGCGATGGGGCGGATGAAGTCGGCGCCGAACCGGGGCACGAGGAGATTCGCGAACACCTCCCCCGGCTGGGGTGTCGCCGTGACCGGGATCTCGACGCTCGCCGCCGTGACCGCATCCGTCGCGACGGATGCCCACTCCCGGGAGCGTTCGAGGGCGACCGCCCGCTGCGCGTTCGTGGCCACGACCGGGTACAGGACGATGGACCAGAGCAGGTACAGCGCCACGATCGCGGCGGCCGTGCACAGCAGCTCGCCGGCCACGCCGCTGATCGTGCCGAGGCGCGATCGGCGACGACGACGCAGGTCAGTTATGCGCTCGCGTTCGCGCCTCAGCGCGGCGGAGCGCGTGTTGGGCCAGGTGCTCATCCCTCAGGCCCTCGTGCGGCGGCTCCTGCGGCCGATGACGAGCAGCAGCACACCGGCCAGGGCGAGCGCCGCGACGAGCGCCGCGAGCGGCACGAGACGCGCACCGGTGAAGGCGAGCCCCGACGAGGAGGCGCTCGCCGCCGCCGAGCTCTCCGTGGCGGGGTCGGTCGTCGATGGGCTCGTTGACACCGCGTCGCCCCCCGCGGCGGGATCCGTGGCGGAGGCCTGCGACGCCGGGTCGTACACGTTCTCGATCGACACGGTCTGCGCGTCCGTCAGCTCCGACGAGGTGATCTGAACCGTCACCGCCGCGCTCGGGACGCGCGCGCTCTCACCGAACTCACCGACATCGCCGTGCTCCGCCACCGTGCACACCGTCCCGAGCGGAAGGCCGGCGATCGTCACGGGCGATCCCGGTGCCACCGACACCTGGGCGTCCGCCCCGAGATCGATCGGGGTTCCCGCGACCGAGCAGTCGAGATCGAAGAGCACGTGATCGGGAGCCGACCCGGCGGCATCGCCGCTCACGGTCTTCGCCAATTGCAGGGATCCGGTCTGCACCGTCACGCCCGTGCGCGACGGCGCCCTGCTGAGGGTCCCCCCGCCGACGAGCGAGGCCGTGATGCCCGCCTGGTTCCACGCGAACTGGTCGTCCGCGGAGGGAGAGGTCTCCACGGCATCCGCACTCGCCCCCGGCGTGTTGATCGTGCTGTACTCGATCGTCACCGTGCCGCCCGGTTCCAGGGACCCGGATGCGGTCCCCGTGAAGTCGATCGTCACGCGGAACGCCGTGACCGCGGCCCAGTCGCCGGTGTAGGCGTCGCCGTCGCTCCACTCGGCCGCGACCGGCTGGCTCGAACAGGTCGGGTCGGTGTTCCACGTCGTGTCCCCGTCACCGACGCACGGGGACGCCGCCGTGGTCACCTCCCAGCCGACGGTCGCACCGGAGGGCACCGCCGCGAGCAGCGAGTCGGCGAACCCGGTGGGGTCGAACACCGGCCGGTAGGTCGAGCCACGGCTCGCACCGGTGGCCAGCAGCCGATCGTCGGGCACGGGCAGCGGGTCGACGAACGTGAGCGAGGAGTACGCCACGGTGCCCGAGTTCGTGGCCTCCAGCCGCCACACGTCGGTGCCGCCCACGACGGTCTCGGCCGCGCACACCGTGCGATAGAAGCCCTCGGACGTCGGCACGCACGCCGCTGAGGAGGAGCTGCTCACGTTGACGGCGCCGTCGGCGAGCGTGCCGTCGACGTCACCCTTCACCCACTTCTGCGTGTAGAGCAGGGCGCCGCTCTTGGGGCTGACGTAGTCGGACGTGCCGCACTGCTGGTCGGTGAGGCCGGTGAGCGTGCCGCTCGACGAGGTCGTCGTGCACGCGTCGAGCGTCTGCGTGGTCTGCACGTAGAACTCGTTGACCGCCGTCTCATCCGGGGTCAGGCCGGGCAGCAGGATGAGGCCGAGCTCGATCGTGATCGTGTCCCCCGGGCTCAGCCGGGCGCCGTCGGCCCAGGTGAAGACGAGCTCGCCGGATGTGCTCTGCTCGACGCTCACGCCGCTCGCGGGCGCGTCGGCCGCCGTCGAGGTCACCGTGGGGTCCACACCGTCCCACTCGAGCGCGTCCGGCAGGGTGTCGACGATCTGCTCGAGGTCGAGGTAGCCGCTCCCGGTGTTCTCGAGCTCGAGGGTCCAGGGGATCGAGACGCCGGGCTCGACGGTGTGGCTGCTCGCGGTCTTGAGCACGGAGAGCTCGGCGGTGCCGAGCTCGAGCGCCACGACACTGGCGCTGCTCGCGGCGACATCGGTGACATCCTCGTGCGATGCGGTCGCCGTCATGGTGTCGTCCACCGTGGTCGGGAAGTCCACGTCGTCGCGCACGACGGCCGTGAACGCCGCCGTCGCCGACCAGTCGGCGCTCGGCGCGGTGGCGGAGAACGGCGCGGAGGGGTCGTTGAGGTAGACCACGCGCACACCGTCGACCCCCTCGAGGTCGGAGCTCGCCACGCTCGCCGGCAGTGCGGCGTCGGCAGCCGGGCTGCCGAGGACCCACGCGCCGTCGAGGTGCAGGTCGACCCGCACGAGCGCGGCACCGTCCGGCAGCTCGACCGAGCCGAGGCCCGTGAACTCGAACGCGCTCCAGAAATCGGCGTCGTCGTCCACGAGAGTGACGCTCTCCGGCGCGATCGTCGAGTCGCCGTCCGTCGCTCCGAGCGTCACCGTGACGGGTGTCGAGCGCTCCGGCTCGTCGAGCGTGTCCGGCGAGATCGACTTCGATGCGGTGACGTCGAGGGCGGCCGGCTCGAGAGAAACCTCGGCGTCGTCCGTGGCGTACGGCGTGACCGACGGGGCGAGGATCGGGTCGAAGCTCTGCGCGAGGGCGATGTTGTCGACCACGGCGGGGCCCTCGACCAGCTCATCGGCATCGCTGCGGGTGGTCGCGAGCAGCCGGACGCCGAGCGTCATCTGCAGCGTCTCGTCCTGCGGGATGAGCCCGCCGGTCGACTCCGGGTCGCTGCTCTGGTACTGCACCTGGACGCCGACCACATCGGCGAGATCGTCCTCGGTGAGCGTGCTCGCCGCATCGACCGTCGTGTAGCTCACCGTGAGCGTCCCGCTCGCGGAGAGCTCCCACAGCGCCACGCGCGATTCCGCGGTGTCGACGTTCGACGCGCTCGGGATGCTGAACGCGATCGAGGTGAGCACGAAGCTCTCGAACGGGTTGCTCGTCGGGTCGTAGCTCTGGCCGGAGAAGGGCGTGCCATCGACCGTGGTGAGGCACTCGGTCGTGTCGGAGCAGGTCACGGGATCGCTCACCGTGATGTACGACGCCCGGGCCGAGGACGTGTTCCAGGCGTCGATGGTCCAGCTCGCGGTCGGATAGTCGGCGGGATCGACGTCGCCGGAGAACGGGACGACGAGCGACGTCTCCGAGGAGGTCTTCGAGACCTTCACCGAGGGGTCGCTGTCGATGAGCACGATGGTGTCCTCGGCGGTGCGCGTTATCGCGGTGCCCCCACTGGGCGTGGCCGTCACCCCCACGGTGTTCTCGACGACTCCGGCGCTCTCGGCGACGTTGTACTCGGTCGTCGCGGTCACCCAGTCGGAGCCCGCGGCGTCCACGTCGCGCGGGGTGTTCCGCAGGGTCCACAGAAGGGGGATCGTGCGGCTGACGGTCGAGCTCGCGACACCGGTTCCCGCCGCCGGCGCGGACGGGTCCACGCTCGCCGCGCGTGCCGTGTCGTCGGGGACGACGGTGATGCGCACCCCGGTCGTCGAGGCCGACTCGGTGTCGGTCAGCTCGTAGCCGACGAAGCCGGTCGTCGACATCCAGCCGTCGCTCGGCGCGCTGACCACGTTCCACGCTCCGTCGTAGTAGAGGGCGACCTCGCTCACGGTGTCCCAGCTCAGCAGCGGGTCCGTCTCGTAGCTGACCGCCTGCACCGCGTCGAGGTCGAAGGCCTGGAAGACGGTGTCGCCGGGGCTGCTCTCCCCGCTCGCCGGATCGGAGATCACGACCGAGTCGTAGCCCGGCGTGGTCACACCCCACGACAGCAGAGTGCTCGCCTGGTCGCCGGAGAGCGAGGGGATGGTGGACAGATCGCTCGTCGACGAGGGCGACACCCAGCTCTTGTCCGCGATGAGGGTGCCCGTCTCGCTGCTGTAGCTCACGATGCCCGCCGTGGCCTCATCCGTCACGGTGGAGCTGCTGAGCTCGAGCGTGCCCGAGACCCCGCTGGCGACCGCCGATGCGAGGTTGTCGTACTCGGTCGCGTCGGCGTCGGCGACCGACGTCGCGTCACCGGTCGTGCGTAGCGTGTCCCGCGCGGTGAAGGTCACGTTGGGCTGGACGGTCGTGCCCTGCCCGAATCCGGACGAGTCGGTGAAGGTGAACTCCAGGCCGACGATCTCGGAGGAGAGACTCGACAGATCCGCCTGGTAGGCGCCGCTGTGGTCGGTCTCGAGGGTGTACCACACGAGCGCGTCGGGCGTCCCGGTCGCGTACCGCACGGTCAGGGTCGCCCCCGAGGGCACGTCAGTGTAGGCGATCGCCGTGGCGTCGAAGGCGTTCCAGAAGTCGTCGTCGTCCCACACGTCGCGCACCACGATCGTGGTCGGGTCGACGGTCACCGAGCCCGAGGCCGTGGTGGCGCTGAGCTGGACGAGCACGGTGCCGCCGGGAGTCGCCGTGCTCGGCGCGATGGTCTTGTCGAGGCTGATGTCGATGGTCGGCTCGTAGACCGTGAGCGTCGCGTCGGCCTGGTCCTCGGCGGTTCCGCTCTCGTTGGCGCCCGTGACCTCCACCTCGTTGGACACCGTCACGGGATCGGAGCTCGTCACGAGGGTCGGGTCGGTGTCGACCTGGAACGTGACCGCCGCCGCAGCGTCCTCGGCAATGGAGCCCGAGTAGTCGATCGTGAACCCGACGATGCGCTCGCCGCCGCGCTCGGTGCTCGTCGGTGTGGCGGGAGCGCCGTCCGCCTCGACGAGGCCCGTCACCGCGAGCGTCGAGCCGTCCTCGAGCAGCCAGGTCAGGTCGGCGCTCGTGGCCCCCGACGGCCACGACCACGAGGTGAACGCGTCGAAGTCGACGCCGTCGACGAAGAAGTCGGCGCCCGAGCCGGGCTCGGCGATCTCGAGGGAGGTCAGCACCCCCGGCGAGGAGGTGTTCGTCGCGGTGATCGTGACCTCTGCCGAGGCGCCAGCGGCGACGCTCGACGGCGTGATCGTCTTCGCCGCCGTCACGTCGGCGTCGAGGGGGGCGACGACGAGATCGGCACTGGCGGTGTCGGTCGCCTGCTCCTGGTCCGGCACCTCGACCGAGGCGAGCACCGTGTTCGAGATGGTGCCGCCGCTGAGCAGGGCCTCACCCGTCTCGCGTTCCGACTCGCGCTGGGCGACCGTGAACGCCTGGGTTCCGGCCGAGCCGCCGGCGACGAGCGTCGCGCCGGTCGAGCTCGAGAACGTGACGCGGATGCCGCCGATCAGCGAGGTGTCGCTCGCGCCCGAGGGGAGCGCCGCGGTCGCCGCGGGGCTCCCCTCGATCCACGACCACTCGGTGCCGTCGAAGTAGTAGGCGTCCACCTGAACGAGGTCGGCGCCCTCGGGGAACGTCGTCGCGCCGAGGCTCACGAAATCGACCCGGCGGAACGGGTTGTCGCTGTCGAGAGCGCTCGCGCCGTCGTCGGCGACGCTGGGGTCTTGCGCGACGAGAGCGCTCGCGTCGAGGTTCGACGCGTTCGCCGTGCTCACCTCGATGGTCGACGTCGCCCCCGGCTCGTACGCCTGGGGCGAGTCCGACCAGGTCTTGCCGGCCGTCGCCGCCACCACGACCGGCACGGTCACCGTCACGACCGCGGAGTCCGAGGCGGAGTTGGACGTGCTGGAGGTCGCCGTCGCCGTGTTGGTCACCGCGACCCCGTTGGCGGACCACGAGGGGGTCAGCGTCGTGGGAACCGAGAGGTCGATCTCCACCGTCACGGTGGTGCCGGCGCTGATGCCGACCTGGGCGACACCGTCGAGCGAGCCGAGCGCCTGGGAGAAGACGACGTCGACCGTGCACGACGTGCCGATCGTGCCGGAGCCGATCGTGCAGCCGCTCACGGTGTAGCTTCCCGCGGACGAGGGGCTGACCCGCACGGCCGTGAGGCTCAGGTCGGCGAACTCCTCGGGAAGGGCGTCGTGCAGCGTCGCGTCGATGCACTCGTTGTCGTCGCAGCCGACCTCGATGCTGTAGGTGAAGTCGTCCCCCGGCGCCCGGTCGAGCTCCTCCACCCCGTTCACCGTCTTCGCCACGCTCAGGTAGGCGGCCTCGCCGAGGTCGGCGACGGCGGCATCCCCCCACGAGAGAGCCGTGAACACCAGCACGAGCGGGAGAATCGCGGCGAAGAGGCGGGAGAGACGCCGTCCCCGCGGTCGCCGTGCGGCGCGATTCGCTCGAGTCCGGGCAGAGTGGTACACAGCGCGTGCCTTTCTTCGTGGTGGGACACGTCGTAGCAGCTCATGCAGTGTGAGCAGCTGCCGCGACGCGCAAGCAAAGGAACCCACCTACGTTAGAAATCGAGTGCCGATCGCTTAGATCGGGGGCGCCGATTTCACCCGCAACTTCACCCGCGACCCCGGCGCCAGACAGTCGGCGGCACGAGCCCGACCGCGGCACCGTCCCTCGGCGGCTCACTCTCGGGGCGGCAGTCGACCCGCCTCGTTGAGCAGATCGCCCTCCGCGATGGCGCGCAGCGCATCGACGCGTGTGCTGACGCCGAGCTTGCGATACAGCGTGCGCAACTGGCTCTTGACCGTGTTCTCCGACACGGACAGGGCGGCGGCTATGGCCGCGGTCGTGCCGCTGCGGGCGAGCTCCGCCGCGACCACCCGCTCGCGCGGCGTGAGCTGCGGGCGATGCAGCCGGGCGGTCACGAGCCCCCGATCGAGGGCGCGAGACACGCGATCCTGGAGCCGGGCGTCCCCGTGACGGCCGGCCAGTTCGGCGAGGGCGCGCAGCCCCACCTCGGGCACGAGGGCGAGCGCGAGGCTCTGGCCGCGATCGTCGAGCAGGGCGACGAGCCGCTCGAGGGGGGCGATGTCGGTGCCTCCCGTCAGCGCGACCGCCGCGGCGCGCAGGCTCTGGTACTCGGCGTCGGAGCGCGCGGACTGCGCGGCAGCGGGGGACACCGCCCCGAGAACAGTGAGCGCGCGCACCGGCTCGCCGGCGGCGAGCGCGATCCGGGCCCGTGCGACCGCGAGGCGCACGGGCTCGCCGCGGACGGCCGTGAGCGCCCGATTCGCCGCACCGAGGTCGCCCGCCGCGAGCGCCGCGACCGAACGGCTCAGCGCCATCCGGGACACCTGGAAAGAGGACGCCGCACGTCGATCGCGCTGCTCGCGCTCCACCTTCTCGAGCTGTCGAAGCGCACGCTCGGGGGTGCGACGCGCGAGGAGGACGATCGACTCCGCCCACGAGAGCAACGACCAGTGCTCGATCGTGTTCCGGTGTCGGTCGAGCAGGCTCAGATGCCGTTCGGCGCGCTCGATGTCGTCCTCCTCGAGCGCGATGAGCGCTTCCGCGAGCTGGTACATCGCACCCTCGTAGCCCGTCATCCATCCCTCGGGCCAGACCGTCGCACGGGCGATCGCGACGGCGGCCCGGGCCTCGGGCAGGTCGCCGGCGATCGCGAGGGCCGCGGCGAGCAGTCCCTGGCCGATCACACCGTCGATCACGCCCGTCGACAGGAGCGCCGCCGATCGCCGGAAGCAGTCGAGGGCACGGCTCGTGCGCCCGCTGTAGAAGAACGTGATGCCCAGGTGGTTCAGCACCGTCGCGAGGTTCGACCCGGGCTCGATCGTGTCGGGTCGGGTCATCGTCGCGAGCTGCTCGTAGGCCGCATCGGCCGCCCGCCTGGCCGCCACGATGTTGCCGACCAGGCGCATCGACACCGACTCGACCGTGCGCAGCAGCACCCGGTCGCCGGCGCTGAGGCGCCCCTGGCGCGCGCGCGAGCCGACGGCGCTCACGGTGAAGTACTCGACGGCCACGAGACGCGACGCGTCGATGGCGTTGTAGATGATCGCGAGCAGCATGGCGATGAGCGGGTATCGGCGCAGCGCGAAGGGCGACACGTCCGCGAACAGCAGGCGCACCTGCTCACCGTGGCCCTGGACGAGCGTGTACCAGCTCTCGCGCACCACCTCGGAGGCGAGATCCCAGTTGCCGTCCGTCTTCGCGAGCCGCAGAGCCGTGTACGGCTGACGGTGTTCGCGCGCCCATGCGGCCACCCGCGCCCGCAGCGCGGGCACGTCATCCGGTCGCTCGCGTGTCAGCGCGGCCTCGAGTCGTGCCCGCCAGTGCGGGGAGAGCCCGAACAGGCGCTCGTCCGCGCCCCCCCACATCCCCAGTCCCTCATCGCTCGCCCGTTCGAGCAGCGACCCCGCGTCCCCGCGGCCGCTCAACCGCTCGGCCAGCTCGACCGTCACCACGTCGGCGACGGAGATCGCGAGGAGGAAGTCGATGAAGACGCGGTCCCAGGCGCTCTGCGTCATGCGCGCGAGGATGAGCGAGTCGACCACCTGATCGAGCGTGACGCCGTCGCCGCGCGAGCGGTCTCCGGGCGGCGCGGAGCGCAGCGCCCGGGCGACGAGCGGGACACCGCCGGCCCGCAGGGTGTCGTCCACGAGGGGCGATCCGGGTGGGACGTCGAGCACCTCGGACACCTCCTCGCGGGTGAGCGCGAGGGTCGTCGATCCAACGACACAGGCATCGAGTCGCGCGATCAACGCCGGCTCGTTCAGCAGCGTGCTGCGCCGCGAGCTCAGCCGAAGAGCGAGGTCGGGCACCTCGGCGACGAGCTCGATCAATCCCGGCAGCGCGCTGTCGGCCAGGAGGTCGACCTGATCCACCACGAGCACGATCGGCCGGCCACGGCGCCGCAGCAGCCGCGCTGCCGAGTACCAGGCATCGTCCGTGCCCCCGCCGTCGCGCGCGAGCACGATCGGGTCATCCGACGTGAACTCGCCGGCGTCGATGAGCGCCTCTGTCAGCAGGGTCACCAGCTCGCTGGCGGATGTGCCGGGCTCGCGTATCCGCAGCCAGACACCGTCGCGCGTCGTCCGGGCCGCCCAGTGCGCGAGCGCCACCGTCTTGCCGTAGCCGGCCGGGGCGTACAGCACCACGAGGGGGGAGTCGCCGTCGAGCTCCGCGGTCAGCCGTGGTCGCACGACGAACGACGGAGGCACCGTCGGCGCTCCCCAGATACTCATTACACCAATCCTCGTTTCGGCCCCCTGACGCACGCCATGCGCTGTCCACAGGCGGGCTACTTGACGAGCGGGAACAGGATCGTCTCGCGGATGCCGAGTCCGGTGATGGCCATCATCAGCCGATCGATGCCCATGCCCATGCCGCCGGTGGGTGGCATCCCGTGCTCGAGGGCGCGCAGGAACTCCTCGTCGAGGCGCATCGCCTCGTCGTCGCCACGGGCCGCGAGGGTGGCCTGCTCGACGAAGCGCTCGCGTTGGATCACCGGGTCGACGAGCTCGGAGTAACCGGTGGCCAGCTCGAAGCCGCGCACGTACAGGTCCCATTTCTCGACGACGCCCGGGATGCTGCGGTGCTCGCGCACGAGCGGGCTGGTGTCGACGGGGAAGTCCATCACGAACGTCGGCCGTTCGAGCGTGCCCTTCACGAAGTGCTCCCAGAGCTCCTCGACGTACTTGCCGTGGGTGGCCAGGCGCACCTCGACGCCCTCGCGCGCGGCGAGCTCGGCGAGCTCGGCCAGCGGCGTCTCCGGGGTGATCTCGACCCCGGCCACGGCGCTCAGCGAGCCGTACATCGAGATCCGCTCCCAGTCGCCGCCGAGCTCGTACTCGGTGCCGTCGGCCCAGGTGACCGTCGTGGAGCCGGCGACGGCGAGCGCGGCATCCTGGATCAGCTCCCGGGTCAGGTCGGCGATGGAGTGGTAGTCGCCGTAGGCCTGGTAGGCCTCGAGCATCGCGAACTCGGGGCTGTGCGTGGAGTCGGCCCCCTCGTTGCGGAAGTTGCGGTTGATCTCGAAGACCCGCTCGATGCCGCCGACGACGGCGCGCTTGAGGAACAGCTCGGGCGCGATGCGCAGGTAGAGCTCGGTGTCGAAGGCGTTCGAGCGCGTCACGAAGGGGCGCGCGGAGGCGCCGCCGTGCTGTGTCTGCAGCATGGGCGTCTCCACCTCGATGAAGCCGTGCCGCGCGAAGGTGGCGCGCAGGCTCGCGTTGGTGCGCGCGCGCGCGATCACCGTCCGGCGCGCCTGCTCGCGCTGGATGAGGTCGAGATAGCGCGAACGCACCCGGTTCTCCTCCGAGAGCTCCCGGTACAGGTTCGGCAACGGCAGGATCGCCTTGGCCGCCATCGCCCAGTCGGTCACGAGGATGCTCAGCTCGCCGCGCCGGCTCGTGATCACCTCGCCCGACACGAAGACGTGGTCGCCGAGATCGACGAGCTCCTTCCACCGCCCCAGACTCTCCGGACCGACATCCGCCAGACTCAGCATCACCTGAATCCGACTGCCGTCACCACCCTGCAGGCTCGCGAAGCACAGCTTGCCGGTGTTGCGCGCGTTCACGACCCGGCCGGCCACCCCGACGACCTCGCCGGTGCGCCGGTCGGCGATCCCGCCCGCGGCGAGCTCGGCATGCCGCTCCCGGACGGCGGCGATCGTGGTCGTCACCGGCACCGCGACCGGGTAGGCGCCGCCGGCCGCATCCCGTCGCTCGGCGATGAGCCGCTCCCGCTTGCCGAGCCGCACCGCCTTCTGCTCACCGACCTCCGCTGCCGTCGGCTCCGCAGGCTGGACTGTCGGCTCCGGCGGCTGCTCGGCTCTCGGCTCCGGCAGCTGCGGGGCCGGCTGCTCGGCGCCCGCCGGCGCACGGTCCGCGGGGACGTTCACCGGCTCGGCACTCTTCGCGACGATGACGACGATGTCGTCGGCAGGCAGGCAGGCGCGGGGGTCACGATGTCCCATCGTATCGGCCGCGGCATCCGCACCTCCGTCATCGGTTGTGCAGGACATCCCGGCCAAATCCCGCCGCGACCCGTCCGATCGCGCGGAATCTCCTGCACAACCGATGGGATCAGCGCAGGCGCAGCAGGGCGTTGTCGATGAGGCGGGTGGCACCGACGCGGGCAGCGATGAGGGCGCGCGCGACCCCGTGGAAGCGGTCGTCGACCGGCAGGAACGTCGCCGGATCGACGACCGCGAAGTAGTCCAGCTCCACGAGCGGCTCGCCCATGACGACGGCCTGCGCGGCCGCAACGACGGCGTCGATGCCGCGGTCGGCCGCCGACTCGGCCGCGGCGAGCGCCGCGGAGAGGCTGCGGGCGGCGTGCCGCTCTCGCGCGGAGAGGTAGCGGTTGCGGCTCGACATCGCCAGGCCGTCGCCCTCCCGCACGATCGGGATCGACTCGATGCGCACCGGGATGTCGAGGTCACGCACCATCCGCGCCACCAGGAACGCCTGCTGGGCGTCCTTCTCGCCGAAGGTGACCACGCTCGGCCGCACGATGTTCAGCAGCTTGTCCACGACGGTGAGCACGCCGTCGAAGTGGCCGGGACGGGCCCGGCCCTCGAGCGTCGCCCCGACGCCACCCGCGGTGACGCGCGTCTCGATCTGCCCGTGCGGGTACATCTCCTCGACGCTCGGGGTGAATATCGCGTCGGCCCCGGCGAGCCTCGCGGCATCCGCCTCGAGATCGCGCGGGTAGCGCAGGTAGTCCTCGTCCGGGCTGAACTGCAGCGGATTGACGAAGATCGACACGACGACGAGCTCGGCGAGCTCGCGCGCCCGCGCGACGTGCGCCAGGTGCCCGTCGTGCAGCGCGCCCATCGTGGGCACGAGCGCGATCGAGGCGGCGGATGCCCCGACCTCGCGAGCCTCGGCGACGGTCGTGACGATGCGGGGGTGGTGCAACTAGAGGTCCTCGGGGTCGGGGGTGTCGCGGATCGCCGACGCCCCTTGGATGGTATCGCCGCCGCGCAGCGCGTTCTCGACGCTCGAGCGCACGAGCGGCCCGAGGATGCCGCCGGGCCGCTCCACCCCGATGCCGGCCAGCAGCTCGACCGCCTGGCCGACGATCGAGGCCGAGAAGCCCGTCGCCGTCGCGATCGCCTCGGCGTAGGCGGCGCGATCGGGCTCGGTGACGACCACCGGCTCGGCGCCCATCTCGACCACGAGGGCCTGCGCGATCGGCAGCACGGGCGCCGGCGCGGTGACCGCGCACCAGGCGCCGCGCAGCCTCTCGACGTCGATGCTCGTGCCGGTGAAGGCGATCGCCGGATGGATCGCGAGCGGGATCGCGCCCGCGAGGCGCGCGGGCCCGAGCACGCCGGTTCCGTGCTCCGCGCAGGTGTGCACCACGAGCTGGCCGGCCTGCCAGGCACCGGCGGCGGCGAGCCCCTCGACGAGGCCGGGCAGCTGCTGCGCGGGGACGCAGAGCAGCACGAGCTCGCTGCGCTCGACGACCTCGGGGACGTCGAGCACCGGCACGCCGGGTAGCAGCGCCTCGGCACGGTCCCGGCTCGCGTCCGAGACCGCGGAGACACCGACGACGACGTGCCCGGCCGCCCGCAGCGCGGCGCCGAGCACGGTGCCGACGCGGCCCGCGCCAACCACGCCGACCCCGAGCCGTCCGGTGCGCTCAGCCATCGCCGTCATCCTGCCCGGCCGAGCGCCAGCGGTGCGCGCCGTCGGATGCCGCCGCCCGCACCGTCGCCGCGGCGAGCTCCGCCAGGAGCCGCTCCGCGTCGCGCACGTCGAGCGCGCCGAGCCGCGCGACGACCGGGCCGGGCACCGTGTGCAGCCGCAGCCCGCCGAGCCGCAGGGCACGCTCGAGGGGGCCCTGCGCGGCCGAGACCCCCTGCACCCGGGCGAGCGGCACCACGACGAGCGAGCGCAGCACTGCCCCGGTGCGCAGCAGCACCAGGTCGCCGGCGCGGGCCAGGCCGTTGCGGCGCACCGAGAGCCAGCGCAGCGCCCGCGCCCGCGGCGGTGACACCGTGAAGGCGAGGCCGGCGCGCACCGGGGTGGCGCCCGAGCCGACGAGGCCGGCGTCGATGGCCTCGACGGCGGCTCCGGGGAACACCAGGCCGAGCACGCGCCGCACGTCGTCCCGGTCGCCGACCGGCAGCAGCGTCGTGCTCGCCTGCACCTCGCCGCCCCCGCGCGACGAGGAGGCGCGGTCGATGCGCAGCCGCCACCAGCCGAAGGGTCGCCAGGCCAGCGGCTGCGAGACCTCCACGGCGTGGATGCGCCCCGGCGGCAGCGTCTCGCTGCTCGTCGCCAGCAGTCCGTAGCCGATGCGGATGCCGTCCCCGGTCGCCGCGATCGTGTAGCGCATCGAGCGGATGAACCGCCGCACCGCGAAGCTCGCGACCGCGAGCGTCCCGGGCAGCACGGCTGCCGCGGCCACGAGCGGCGCGTCCCGGAACAGCAGCGCCGGGCCGACGGTGGCGAGCAGGATCCCGAGCATCGGCAGGCTCAGCACGATCGAGCCGGCGAGGCGCACCGGGTGCATCGCCACGAGCGACTCCGGCGCGGCATCCGGGAGGCCCGCATCCGCGCCCGCTCCCCCGGCGGCGAGCGCGCCCGAGGCGCCCGCGGCGCGCGCGCCCGAGGCGAGCAGCAGGATGTCGCGCCGCAGCTGCTCGGCCGCCCGCGCCGAGAGGTAGTCCAGCCGCACGTCCGCGTTCTGCCCGGCCACGTCGATCTCGAGGCGAGCGGTGCCGAGCAGCCGCGCGAGCAGCGGCCGCTCGACGCCGATGCCCTGCACCCGGTCGAGCCGGCCGCGCCGGCTCCGGCGGGAGAGCACCCCGCTGCGCAGCTCGACCACCTGCTCGGTCACCCGGAAGGCGCGGGTGCGCCAGGACAGCCAGTAGCCCGCGACGAGCAGCAGCACGAGCCCGAGCGCGCCGAGCAGCACGAGCGGCAGCGCCCCGTGGTCGAGCAGCCAGCGCACCGGCTCCTCGCCGTCGGCGGCCGGGCGCCGTCGGCGGCCGCCGAGCACCGCGTCGATGAGGCTGTCGCGCAGCTGCACCACGATGACGCCGGCGAGGGCGACGAGGGCGACGCCGCCGCGCAGCAGCGGGGTCGCCGGATGCAGCCGGTGCCACCGGCCGTCGGCGAGGCCCGGGCCCGGCCCGCCGTCCAGCCGACCCGGCCCGCCCAGCCGACCCGGCCCGCCCGGCGG
>JASGFF010000060.1:0-17699 GCA_047605685.1 Microbacteriaceae bacterium | reverse complement strand
TCGTCGCCGGCTCCACCGGCTCCGGCAAGTCGAGCTTCGTGAACTCGATGATCACGAGCCTGCTGATGCGCGCCACGCCCGCCGAGGTGCGCCTCGTGCTCATCGACCCGAAGCGCGTCGAGCTCTCGGTCTACGCGGGCGTCCCGCACCTCATCACGCCCATCATCACGAACCCGAAGAAGGCGGCGGAGGCGCTCGCCTGGGTCGTGAAGGAGATGGATATGCGCTACGACGACCTCGCGTCGTTCGGCTTCCGTCACATCGACGACTTCAACCGGGCCGTCGTCGCCGGCGAGATCACGCTGCCGGAGGGATCGGAGCGTCGGCTCTCGCCATACCCGTACCTGCTCGTGGTCGTCGACGAGCTCGCCGATCTGATGATGGTCGCGCCCCGGGACGTCGAGGACTCGATCGTGCGGATCACCCAGCTCGCGCGCGCCTCCGGCATCCACCTGGTGCTCGCCACCCAGCGGCCGAGCGTCGACGTCGTCACCGGACTGATCAAGGCGAACGTGCCCAGCCGGCTCGCCTTCGCGGTGAGCTCGATGACCGACAGCCGGGTCATCCTCGACCAGCCGGGCGCCGACAAGCTCATCGGCCAGGGGGACGCGCTGTTCCTGCCGATGGGCTCCGCCAAGCCGATCCGGGTGCAGGGCGCCTGGGTGAGAGAGGACGAGGTGCAGCAGGTGGTGCGGCACGTCATCGCCCAGGCCAAGCCGGAGTACCGGGCGGATGTCGCGGCCCCGGTCGAGCGGCGCGAGGTCGACGCCGACATCGGCGACGACCTCGAGCTGCTGCTCGCCGCCGCCGAGCAGATCATCACGACCCAGTTCGGGTCCACGTCGATGCTGCAGCGCAAGCTCCGCGTCGGCTTCGCCAAGGCCGGCCGGCTCATGGACCTGCTCGAGTCGCGGGAGATCGTCGGCCCCTCCGAGGGCTCGAAGGCGCGCGACGTGCTCGTGACCCCCGACCAGCTCCCGGCCGTGCTTGCCCGCCTTCGCGGGGAGGACGCCCCGGCCGCCGTCGGCGACCCGGTCGAGGCCCGGTTCGACGGGTACGATGTGGTCGACTCGGATGCCGCCTCCGAGGACGCCTGGCAGCTGACCGATCGGGACTGACGTGACACCTGCACCCTGGCTGTCCGGGCGCGTGATCGCCGCGGGGCAGACGCCGGCGAGCCCGGCGAACATCGCCAACATCATCACCGTCGTGCGCATCCTGCTCACGCCGGCGTTCATCGCCCTCGTGCTCGTCGACGACGGCCGGCTGGGCCCGCTGCGCTGGGTCTCGGCCGTGGTGTTCGTCGTCGTGATCGCCACCGACACGCTCGACGGGCGGCTCGCCCGCGGCCGCAACCTCGTCACCGACCTCGGCAAGATCCTCGACCCGATCGCCGACAAGGTGCTCACCGGCGGCGCCCTCGTCGCGCTCTCCATCCTCGGCGAGGTGCCCTGGTGGCTGACGATCGTGATCCTGGTGCGCGAGTTCGGCATCACGGCGTTCCGTTTCGCCGTGCTGCGCTCGCGGGTCATCCCGGCGTCCCGGGGCGGCAAGATCAAGACCTGGGCGCAGTCGGTGGCGATCACCGTCGCGCTCGTGCCGCTCGCCGCCGTGCTGCCCTGGTGGTCGTGGCTGGCCGCGGTCGCGCTCGTCGTGGCGCTCGTGCTCACCGTCGTCACCGGCCTGGACTACCTGTGGCAGGCCTGGCGTGGCAACCGCACCGGGCACTGACGAGCATGGCGGACGCCGCCCGGGATGCCGCCGAGGGCGCGGGGGATGCCGTCGAGGCCGCCGCCCGCGACGCGGCCTGGATCGTCGCCGAGTGCAGCCGCCGATCGATCACGATCGGCGTGGCCGAGTCGCTCACCGGCGGCCTGCTCACGGCGAGCATCGTCGCGGTGCCGGGGGCCTCACGCGTGCTCGCCGGCGGTGTCGTCGCCTATGCGACGGGCGTCAAGCGCTCGCTCCTCGGCGTCGACGCGGCGCTGCTCGCCGAGCGGGGCGCCGTCGACCCGGAGGTGGCCAGGCAGCTCGCCGACCGGGTGCGCGCCCTCGTCGCCGTCGACGGGCGCCCGGCCCAGCTCGGCCTCGGCACGACGGGCGTCGCCGGGCCCGACCCGCAGGACGGCAGGCCCGTCGGGCTCGCCTATGTCGGCCTCGCCCTCGGCGGGCGCCGCGAGGCCGTTCGGCTGCGCCTGGGCGGCTCGCGCTCCGACATCCGCTCGGGCGTCGTGGCCGCCGCGCTCGCGCTCGCACGCGCCGCCCTCGCGGCGGAATAGCGGCGGTTTCCATCTGGTTACAGCTGGTGTGCTCACACCAAGGATGCAGGCAGCGCTCGTTAGAGTCGTCGTCACCGGGGTGTAGGCTCATCGGTCCGCGGCAGCGGAGATGAAGGGAGGGAATCGAATGGTTCTGGTACGTCAGGAGATCGGTGACGTTCTGCGCGATTTCCGCCTGCAGAAGGGACGCACCCTCCGCCAGGTCGCGAGCAAGGCCAGCGTCGCGCTCGGCTACCTGAGCGAGGTGGAGCGTGGCCAGAAGGAGGCCTCGAGCGAGATCCTCGCCTCGGTCGCCGAGGCGCTCGACACCCCCATCTCGGTCATCATGCGCGAGGTGAGCGACCGGCTCGCCGTCGTCGAGGGCCTCGCCATCATCCCGGACACGCTGCCCGACGAGCTCGTCGCCGAGTTCGACGGCGAGCGGGACGGAGAGCTCGTCGGGCGCTGAGCTCGCTGGCCCGGATGCCGTGCGCCGGCGGCCGCGTCGTGCCTTCGCGCCCGCTCGGGGAGCCTAGGCTCGTCGAGTGCGGATGAGCGAGTTCCGGTTCGCGATGGACGAGGAGTTCGGGGCGGCGCACGCGCGCGTCATTGAGCACGACCTCGTCATCGGCGCGCTCGGCGACCGCACCCCGGTCGAGGCGCTCGCCGCCGGCACGTCCGCTCTCCGGGTGTGGCTCGCGGTCTGCGAGGCCCAGGGGGTGCCGACGGCGCGCCGCCACGGCCGCGGCCGCCCGGAGCCGCGGCGCTGACGACGCGGCGCTGACGACACGGCGCTGGCACAGCGGCGCTGACGACACACCCATCGCCTTCTAGAACATCTGTTCTAGGCAGGGTAGTGTCCTCCACAGCGTCTCTCGAAGACGAGTTGTCGGCATCCGGGCACGTCGTCCCGGCGATGTCGGCGGTCGCGCGTAGCGTGACCGACAACTGAACAGCCTTGCCGGGAGGCTCGGGACCCTGCTCCATCGGTCCCGGGAGGAGCGGCAGCCTACAGGCGGCCACCATCGACGCTGAGGAGAACAGCACATGGCAACAACCGATCGCGAGAAGGCCCTCGAGACCGCGCTCGCGCAGATCGACCGACAGTTCGGCAAGGGCTCGGTGATGCGCCTGGGCAGCGACGAGCGGGCGCCCGTCGCCGTCATCCCGACCGGCTCCATCGCCCTCGATGTCGCTCTCGGCATCGGCGGCATCCCGCGCGGCCGCATCGTCGAGATCTACGGCCCGGAGTCCTCCGGCAAGACCACGCTCACGCTGCACGCGATCGCCAACGCCCAGAAGAACGGCGGCATCGCGGCCTTCATCGACGCGGAGCATGCCCTCGACCCCGAGTACGCCAAGAGCCTCGGCGTCGACATCGACGCGCTGCTGGTCTCGCAGCCCGACACCGGCGAGCAGGCGCTCGAGATCGCCGACATGCTCGTGCGCTCCGGCTCGATCGACCTCATCGTCATCGACTCGGTCGCGGCGCTCGTGCCCCGTGCCGAGATCGACGGCGACATGGGCGACTCGCACGTCGGCCTGCAGGCGCGGCTCATGTCGCAGGCGCTGCGCAAGCTCACCGGCGCGCTGAGCGCCACCAACACGACGATGATCTTCATCAACCAGCTGCGCGAGAAGGTCGGCGTGTTCTTCGGCAGCCCGGAGACCACCTCGGGCGGCAAGGCGCTCAAGTTCTACGCCTCGGTGCGTCTGGACATCCGCCGCATCGAGACCCTCAAGGAGGGGGCGGAGGCCGTCGGCAACCGCACCAGGGTCAAGGTCGTCAAGAACAAGATGGCCCCGCCGTTCAAGCAGGCGGAGTTCGACATCCTCTACGGCGTCGGCATCTCCCGCGAGGGCAGTCTCATCGACTACGGCGTCGAGCAGGGCATCGTGAAGAAGTCCGGCGCCTGGTACACCTACGACGGGGATCAGCTCGGCCAGGGCAAGGAGAACGCGCGTCGTTTCCTCGTGGAGAACGCCGATGTGGCCGACGAGATCGAGCGGAGGATCTTCCTCAAGCTCGGCATCGGCGCCGAGGCCAAGGCCCAGATCGAGTCGGCACAGATCGAGTCGGCACAGAACGAGCTGGCCGAGCACGGGTCGGCGGTGCGCGGGTCGGCGGTGCGCGGGTCGGCCGCGGTCGACCCGGCCCAGCGCGAGCGGCTCGCCCCCGTCAAGGCGCCTGCCGCCAGGAAGGCCCCCGCCGAGCCGAAGCTGCTCACCGCCGTGAACGACTGATCCGGATCCTTCCCGCATGTCCGCCGATCGTCCCGAGGAGCCGCTGGCTCGGGTGACGTATCTGTTCGCCCACCCGAGCCGCCGCACGGCGGGGGTCGGCACTGATGCCCTTGCCCGGGCGGCGGCGCCGGCGTCGGTCGTGCCGACTGCGGCAGTGCCGGTGCCCGGCTCGGCGTCCGGGTCGGAGCCTGTGCCGCCGCCCGCCGCGCAGCGGGCGCAGCGGGTCGCGATCGAGGCGCTCGCCCGGCGCGGGATGTCGGTCGCCGAGATGCGGGCGCTGCTCGGGCGCCGGGGCCTCGACCCGCAGACCGTGGAGTCCGAGGTCGAGCGGCTCAGCGCGCGCCGGCTGCTCGACGACGGCGCCCTCGCCGAGACCCTGGTGCGCACCCTGCACGAGCGCAAGCGGCTCGGCCGCGCCGCGATCGTCGCCGAGCTCGAGCGTCGCGAGATCGAGCCCGCGGCCGTCGAGGCGGCCCTCGAGACGCTGCACGGCGACGACGAGCTCGAGCTCGCGACCGAGCTGGCCCGCCGGCGGGCCGTCCAGCTGCGCGGCTGCGACGAGGACACGCTCCGGCGCCGGCTCTCGGGCTACCTCCAGCGCCGCGGGTACAGCGCCGGAACGGCGGGTGCGGCCATCCGGCTGACGCTCGCCGACCTGTCGGGGCGGGGCCCCGCCCTGCCGTCCCGCCGGCCGCGCGTCGAATGACCGCCGCGGCGGGCCGAGCGGCCGCCGTCGCCGGGCGCGATCCGCGCCGGCCGCGCGATCTACACTGATGGCACCATGACCCTGCTCGCCCCGGACCCGCTCGCCGCCGGGCGGCCGCGCACCTACGAGGTGCGCACCTTCGGCTGCCAGATGAACGCGCACGACTCGGAGCGGCTGGCCGGATCGCTCGAGGCGGCCGGCTACGTGCCGGCGGCCGGCGCCGAGGCGGACATCGTCGTGATCAACACCTGCGCCGTGCGCGAGAACGCCGACAACAAGCTCTACGGCACCCTCGGCCACCTCGCCGCGACGAAGCGGGAGCACGCCGGCATGCAGATCGCCGTCGGCGGCTGCCTGGCCCAGAAGGACAAGAACGTCATCCTGCAGCGGGCGCCCTGGGTCGACGTCGTCTTCGGCACCCACAACATGGGCTCGCTGCCGACACTGCTCGAGCGCGCCCGGCACAACCACGAGGCGCAGCTGGAGATCCTCGAGTCGCTCGAGGTGTTCCCCTCCACACTGCCGACGAAGCGGGAGTCCAGCCACTCCGCCTGGGTGTCGATCTCCGTCGGCTGCAACAACACCTGCACCTTCTGCATCGTGCCGAGCCTGCGCGGCAGGGAGAAGGACCGCCGGCCGGGCGACATCCTCGCCGAGATCCGCGCCGTCGTCGACGACGGCGCGATCGAGGTCACCCTGCTCGGCCAGAACGTCAACTCCTACGGCAGCGAGTTCGGAGACCGGCAGGCGTTCTCGAAGCTGCTGCGGGCCGCGGGCGGCATCGAGGGCCTCGAGCGCATCCGGTTCACCAGCCCGCATCCGGCCGCGTTCACCGAGGACGTCATCGAGGCGATGGCCGAGACCCCCAGCGTCATGCCACAGCTGCACATGCCGCTGCAGTCGGGCTCCGACCGCATCCTCAGGGCGATGCGACGCAGCTACCGCAGCGACCGGTTCCTGCGGCTGCTCGATCGGGTGCGCGCCAGGATCCCCGAGGCCGCAATCTCCACGGACATCATCGTCGGTTTCCCCGGCGAGACCGAGGACGACTTCCGGGAGACCCTGCGCGTCGTCGAGGCCGCGCGCTTCGCCTCTGCCTTCACGTTCCAGTACTCGATCCGCCCCGGAACCCCCGCCGCGACGATGGCCGGTCAGCTGCCCAAGGCCGTCGTCCAGGAGCGCTACGATCGGCTCGTCGAGCTGCAGGACCGCATCTCCCGCGAGGAGAACGAGCGGCTCGTCGGCGACACCGTCGAGCTGCTCGTCACCCGCACGGAGAGCAAGACCGACGCCGGTCGGATGACGGGCCGGGCACCGGACTCCCGTCTCGTGCACTTCGCGCTGCCCGAGGGCTCGCCCGTGCCGCGCCCCGGCGACATGGCGACCGTCACCATCACCGCGGCGGGCGCCTTCCAGCTCATCGCCGACGGCCCCCACCCGGTCGCCGTGCGGCGCACGCGCGCCGGCGACGCCTGGGACCGGGCCCAGGCGGAGTCCTGCGCGGTGCCGGCCCACGGCACGGCGGCGAAGCCCGGCGCCGTCAGCCTGGGCCTGCCGGCCCTGCGGCTCGGCCCGGGCGGCGGACGCTGACGGCTCGCCCGGCCGAGGGGCGCCCGGCGCTCGTCGCCGTGATCGGCGCCACCGGCACGGGGAAGTCCGGCCTGTCCCTCGACCTCGCCGAGGCGCTCGCCGGCCGTGGTATCCCGGCCGAGATCGTCAACGCCGACGCGATGCAGCTCTACCGCGGCATGGACATCGGCACGGCGAAGCTCCCGCCCGCGCAGCGCCGCGACATCCCGCACCACCTCCTCGACGTGCTCGACCCGGCCGAGGAGGCCAGCGTCGCCCGCTACCAGCGCTCCGCGCGCTCCGCCGTCGACGGCATCCGCGCCCGCGGAGCGATGCCGATCCTCGTCGGCGGCTCCGGGCTCTACGTCTCGAGCGTGCTCTTCGACTTCCGCTTCCCCGGCACGGACGCGGGCATCCGCTCGCGGCTCGAGGCCGAGCTCGCCGAGCACGGCCTCGACGCGCTGCACGAGCGGCTGCGCTCGGCCGACCCGGAGGCGGCCCGGTCGATCGGCCCGCGCAACGCCCGCCGGATCGTGCGGGCCCTCGAGGTTGTCGAGCTGACCGGGGGGCCGTTCGGAGCCGGCCTGCCCACCGTGGAGGCGCTCTGGCTGCCCGGCACGGTGATCCTCGGCATGACGACGCCGCGGCCGGCGCTCGTCGAGCGGCTCGACGCCCGCGCCGCGCGGATGTTCGCGGACGGGCTGGTCGCGGAGGTCGAGGCCATCGGCGCCGAGCGGATGGGCACGACGGCGCGGCGGGCGATCGGCTACGCCCAGGCCCTCGCCGTGCTCCGCGGCGAGCGGACCGTCGGAGAGGCGGCCGCCGAGACGGCCGCGCTCACCCGCCGCTACGCGCGCCGCCAGGTCGGCTGGTTCCGCCGCTACCCGGTCGCAGGCTGGCTCGACGCCGACGATCCGGGGCACCGCGAGCGGGCGCTCGCTACGATCGAGCGGTGACCACCGCCATCCGCTTCACCAAGGGCCACGGCACCGGCAACGACTTCGTGCTCATCGCCGACCCGGATGGCGCGCTCGAGTTCGACCCTGCCCAGGTCGCCGCGATCGCCGACCGTCACCTCGGCGTCGGTGCGGACGGCATCCTGCGCGCCGTGCGCTCCGCTCGGCTGCCCGAGGGCGAGGTCGCGCTCGCACAGCAGCCGGCAGCGGAGTGGTTCATGGACTACCGCAACGCCGACGGCAGCGTCGCCGAGATGTGCGGCAACGGCGTGAGGGTGTTCACCCGGTTCCTGCTCGAGGAGGGGCTCGCGACGCTCGGCGAGGGGGAGACGCTGTCGATCGGCACGCGCGCCGGCGTCGCGGCCGTCGAGCGCAGCGGCTCCGGGTTCCGGGCCGACCTCGGCCGCTGGCGGCTCTCCGGACACGACCCGCTCGTGCGGGCCCGCGAGCTGCCGGTGGCCCGGCCCGGACTCGGCATCGACGTGGGCAACCCGCACGTCGTGGTCGCGCTCGCGAGCGAGGACGAGCTCGAGGGCCTCGACCTCGCCGTGCCGCCGATCCTCGAGCCGGCGGTGCCGGCGGGCGCCAACATCGAGTTCGTCGTGCCGGCGGAGCCGCTCGTGGCCGGGGGCGTCGGCCGCATCCGGATGCGCGTGCACGAGCGCGGCAGCGGCGAGACGCTCTCCTGTGGCACCGGTGCGGTGGCGGCGGCGCTGGCCACCCGGCACTGGGCCGGTACCGGGGCGCCGGACGACTGGCGGGTGCGCGTGCCCGGCGGCACTGTGGGGGTGCGGATGTTCGCGGCGGAGGACGGTGAGCACGTCGCTCTCTCCGGCCCGGCCGAGCTGGTGTTCACCGGCGCTCTCGAGCTGTGACCCGCCGGGGTCGGCCGGCTCGGGTCGGCGGGCCCGGGTCAGCCGGGGGTTCAGCCCTCCGCGACGACGTCGATCGGCTGGGTCATCCCTGAGCGGCGCCGGGTGCGCAGCACCCGGTAGCCCTTGTTGGTGCCCGCGCGCACGACGCTGAAGTCCGGCGGCAGGGTCGCCTGCAGCCAGCGGTGCAGCGAGTCCGAGCCCAGGTTGCGTGCGACGACGAGCCAGGCGTCGCTGCCCGGCTCCAGGCGCGGCAGCCAGCGCTCCAGCAGGGCGTGCAGCTCGTTCTTGCCCACGCGGATCGGCGGGTTCGACCAGATCGTCAGGAAGCGCACCGCCTCGGGGACATCGTCGGGGGGCACGGCGTTGACGTTCTCGAGCCCGAGGCGTCGGGCGTTCTGGCGCACGAGCTCGAGGGCCCGCTCGTTCACGTCGACGGCCCACACCGTCGCGTGCGGCGACTCGAGCGCGAGGCTGAGGGCGATCGGCCCCCAGCCGCAGCCGAGGTCGAGGAGGTCGCCGCCGGGCGGCGGGGCGGGAACCGCGGCGAGCAGCACACCGGTGCCGGTGTCGATGCGGTCCGGGCTGAACACCCCGCTCGCGGTGGTGAGCTCGCGGCTGGCGCCGGCGAGCCGGACCGTGATGCTGCGCGTGCGGAGCTCACTCCCCGGACTGGCCGAGAAGTAGTGGTCGTCCACCATGCGGACACGCTAGTGCAGAGCGGCCGAGTAGGGTTAACACCGGTAAAGGAACGATCATGATCGAGGATTCGCCGTCGGAGGGCTCCGACGACGTCGTGGGGCGCCTGCTCGCGCGGCAGAGCGGCGCCGCGGCATCCGTCCGGGTGTTCGGCCAGGCGCAGGCGCTGCGGGCGGACGCCGCCTACGACGACGCCCGGGACGGCGAGCAGCTCGAGCGCGAGGAGCGCGAGGCGCTCCGCCGGGTGGCCGGGCTGTCGACGGAGCTCGAGGACGTCACCGAGGTCGAATACCGGCAGCTGCGCCTCGAGCAGGTCGTGCTCATCGGCGTGCATCCCGGCGACGCGGTCGACGCCGAGAACTCGCTGCGCGAGCTCGCCGCGCTCGCCGAGACGGCGGGAGCGGTCGTGCTCGACGCCCTGCTGCAGCGTCGCCCGCATCCGGATGCCGCGACCTACCTCGGCAAGGGCAAGGCGCACGAGCTCGCCGGGATCGTGGCCGCGGTCGGCGCCGACACCGTCATCGCCGACACCGAGCTCGCGCCGAGCCAGCGGCGCGCCCTCGAGGACATCGTGAAGGTCAAGGTCATCGACCGCACGGCCGTGATCCTGGACATCTTCAGCCAGCACGCGAAGACCCGGGAGGGCAAGGCCCAGGTGGAGCTCGCGCAGCTGGAGTACCTGCTGCCCCGGCTGCGCGGCTGGGGCGAGTCGATGTCGCGGCAGGCCGGCGGCCAGGTCTCCGGCGGGGCGGGCATGGGCTCGCGCGGCCCCGGCGAGACGAAGATCGAGCTCGATCGGCGCCGCATCCACTCCCGGATGGCCAGGCTGCGTCGGCAGATCCGCGGCTTCGCCCCGGCCCGCGAGGCCAAGCGCGCGAACCGGCGACGGACCGAGGTGCCGAGCGTCGCGATCGCCGGCTACACGAACGCCGGCAAGTCGAGCCTGGTCAACCGGATCACCCGGGCCGGCCTGCTCGTCGAGAACGCCCTGTTCGCGACCCTCGACGCCACCACCCGGCGCAGCCGCACGGCGGACGGCCGCGAGTTCACCGTGAGCGACACCGTCGGCTTCGTGCGCAACCTGCCGCACCAGCTCGTCGAGGCGTTCCGCTCGACGCTCGAGGAGGTCGCCGAGGCGGACGTGATCGTGCACGTCGTCGACGGCGCGCACCCGGACCCCGCCGCGCAGCTCGCGACCGTGCGGGACGTCATCGGCGAGGTGGGTGCCCGCGAGCTGCCGGAGATCGTCGCCGTGAACAAGGCCGACCTGCTCTCCGCCGACGACCGGCTCGTGCTGCGCGGGCTCGAGCCGGATGCCGTGTTCGTCTCGGCGCGCACCGGCGAGGGCGTCGACGAGCTGCTCGAGCGGATCGCCGGGGCGCTGCCCTCGCCCGGGGTGCCGGTGGAGCTGCTCGTGCCCTACGACCGCGGCGAGGTCGTCTCCCGGCTGCACGTGGCCGGACGCGTGCTCGACACCGCCTACCTGGAGGAGGGCACCCGGGTGAGCGCGCTCGTGCATCCCTCGCGCCTGGCCGAGCTCGAGCCGTTCCGCGTGAGCGGCGGCGTCTGACCGGCGGCGCCCCGAGCGACCCCGGCCGGTGCGTAACACGGCGCAATCGGTCACCCGCCCGCTGCGGCGGGCAGTAGGCTCTCCTGGCCGGTTGTCCGACCGGCCCACGAGACTGCCGAGCCCGGCGCCGGCCCCCGGACCAACGTCGAGCGAGAGGTGCTGCGTGACGACCACGTTCTCGTTCGAGCTGTATCCGCCGCGCAGCGTGGCAGCCGAGCTCGCGCTGCAGGACTCGCTCACTCACCTCGTCGCCAGCGGCCCGGAGTTCATCTCCGTCACCTACGGCGCGAACGGCTCCACCCGCGGCATGTCCCTCGACGTGCTGCGCCGGCTGCTGCGGACCGGGGTGGAGCCGATGGCGCACCTCACCTGCGTCGGCTCCTCCTACGCCGAGGCGAGCCGGCTCATCCGCGAGTTCCTCGATGCCGGCGTCACGAGCTTCCTGGCGCTGCGCGGTGACCCGCCGCGGGGCGTCGCCGAGGGCGAGGCGTTCCTCGGCGACCTCGGCAGCGCGAGCGAGCTCGTGCAGCTCATCCACCGCGTGCAGGCGGAGCGCTCGCCGTTCTCGCTCGCGGATGTCCCGGGCTTCCCGGCCGCGCGCAAGCTCGCGCGCGGCGAGCGGGTCACGATCGCCGTCGCCGCCTTCCCGAACGGCCACCCGCGCTCGCGCTCCGTCGAGCAGGATCTGGACACACTGCTGGCCAAGGAGGCCGCGGGCGCCAACCTCGCGATCTCGCAGCTGTTCTTCCACGCCGACGACTTCCTCGGCTTCGTCGACCGCGCGCGCGCCGCCGGCGTGACGATGCGCATCCTGCCCGGCATCATGCCGGTGCTGAGCCCGCAGCGGCTCGCCCGCATCCTCGAGCTCACCGGCGAGGCCGAGCCGCGGGCGCTGCGCCGCGCTCTCGAGACCGCCGTCGATCCCGAGGCCCAGCGGGCCGTCGGCATCGAGCACGCCACGGCCCTCGGCCGCGAGCTCGTCGCCGGCGGCGCCTCCGGCCTGCACCTCTACACGTTCAACCAGCACGAGGCAGTGCTCGACGTCCTCGCCGGCGTCGGCGTGCTGCACGAGACGAAGGAGCACGCATGAGCGGCACCGCATCCCCCGCAGCCCCGTTCCCCACGGGCACGATCCTCGGCTACCCCCGCATCGGGCGTCGCCGGGAGCTCAAGCGCGCCGTCGAGGCGTTCTGGGCCGGCCGCATCGACCAGGCCGAGCTGGAGGCGACGGCGGCGGGGCTCCGGGCGGCGACCCGGCAGCGGCTCGCCGAGCTCGGCCTCGGCCGCGACGACTCCTCGATCCCGGAGTCGTTCTCCTTCTACGACCAGGTGCTCGACGCGGCCGTCACCGTCGGCGCGGTGCCGGCGCGGTTCGCGCGCCTCGTCGCGGCGGACGGCTCGATCGACCTCGCCGGCTACTTCACGATCGCCCGCGGCGAGGGCGCCGACGGCCCGCTCGAGATGACGAAGTGGTTCGACTCGAACTACCACTACCTGGTGCCGGAGATCGCCCCCGATACCGCGTTCCGGCTGGCCTCCGACCGGCTGGTGCGCGAGGTGCGCGAGGCGGCGGACGCCGGCTTCCGCACCCGCCCCGTCGTCGTGGGCCCGGTGACGCTGCTGTTGCTGAGCAAGGCCGCGGACGGTGCCCCGGAGGGCTTCCGACCGATCGACCGGCTCGCCGAGCTCCTGCCGGTGTACGCCGAACTGCTCGCCGAGCTGCGGCGGGCCGGCGCCGAGTGGGTGCAGCTCGACGAGCCGGCGCTCGTGAGCGAGAACATCGAGGTGCCGCGCGCCGAGGTGCTCGAGGCGGCCCGCCGCGCCTACGCCGCGCTCGGCGCGGCCGGGGACCGGCCGTCGATCTTCGTCGCGGCGCCCTACGCCTCGCTCGGCGACGCGCTGCCGGTGCTGCTCGACACGCCCGTCGAGGCCGTCGGCCTCGACCTGGTCCGCGGCGAGCTGCCGGGGGACGTCACGACCGACAAGGTGCTCGTCGCCGGCGTCATCGACGGCCACAACGTCTGGCGCGGCGACCTCGCCGCCGCCCTCGAGCGCGCCGAGGCCGTGCGCGCGCTGTCGGCGAACGTGGCGGTCTCGACCTCGACGAGCCTGCTGCACGTGCCCCACGACGTCGAGGACGAGCCGCTGCTCGACCGGCGGCTGACGGGCTGGCTCGCCTTCGCCGACCAGAAGGTCGGCCAGGTCGCGCTGCTCGCCACCGGGCTGGAGCGGGGCGCCGCAGCGATCCGGGCGGAGCTCGACGCGGCCGCCGCCGCCCTCGACGACCGCCGCAGCGCGCCCGGGGTGCGCGACGCCGCCGTGCGCGAGCGCACGGCGGCCCTCGGCGCCGCCGACTTCGAGCGCAGCGCCTACGACATCCGTCTTGCCGCCCAGGAGGCGGCCCTCGAGCTGCCGCCGTTGCCGACGACGACGATCGGCTCCTTCCCGCAGACGGCGGACATCCGCCGGCTGCGCGCGCGCCTGAGCGCGGGCGAGATCGACGAGCGGGAGTACGTCGAGGCCATCCGGGCGGAGATCGCGCGGGTCGTGGCGCTGCAGGAGTCCATCGGCCTCGACGTCATCGTGCACGGCGAGCCGGAGCGCAACGACATGGTGCAGTACTTCGCCGAGCACCTCGACGGCTTCGCGGTCACCCAGAACGGCTGGGTGCAGTCCTACGGCTCCCGGTGCACCCGGCCGAGCATCCTCTGGGGCGACGTCTCACGCCCGGCGCCGATCACCGTGGAGTGGTCCGCCTACGCGCAGTCGCTCACCGCCAAGCCGGTCAAGGGCATGCTCACCGGGCCGGTGACGATCCTGGCCTGGTCGTTCGTGCGCGACGACCAGCCGCTGCGCGATACCGCGAACCAGGTGGCCCTCGCGCTCCGCGACGAGATCGCCGACATCGAGGCGGCCGGCATCGGCATCATCCAGGTGGACGAGCCGGCGCTACGCGAGCTGCTGCCGCTCAAGCTCGCGGACCAGCCCGACTACCTCGACTGGTCGGTGGGCTCGTTCAAGCTCGCCACCGCGGGCGCGGCCGACGGCACCCAGGTCCACACCCACCTGTGCTACTCGGAGTTCGGCGTCGTGATCGACGCGATCAACGCCCTCGACGCGGACGTCACCTCGATCGAGGCCGCCCGCAGCCGGATGGAGGTCGTGCCCGACATCGAGCGCTCCCGCTTCGGCCGGGGCATCGGCCCGGGCGTGTACGACATCCACTCGCCGCGCGTGCCCTCCGTCGAGGAGGTCGGCGAGCTGCTCGACATCGCGCTCGCCTCGATCCCGCACCGCCAGATCTGGGTGAACCCGGACTGCGGCCTGAAGACCCGCGGCTACGAGGAGACGGTCGCCTCGCTGAGGAACATCCTCGAGGCGACCCGCGCCGCGCGCCAGTCGCTCGCCGCGACGGTCTGAGCGCGGCCGGACGGCAGCGCTCGCGGCGCCGCCAGACGGCACCGCGGGTCAGTCGATCCTGTGCGGTTCAGTCGATCCTGCGCAGCACGGTGACGACCTTGCCGAGCACGGTGGCCTCGTCGCCGAGGATCGGCTCGAAGGCGGAGTTGCGCGGCAGCAGCCAGGTGTGGCCGTCGCGCTGGCGGAACACCTTCACGGTCGCCTCGCCGTCGAGCATGGCGGCCACGATGTCGCCGTTGTCCGCCGTGTTCTGCTGACGGACGACGACCCAGTCGCCGTCGCAGATCGCGGCGTCGACCATCGACTCGCCGACCACCTGGAGCATGAACAGCTCGCCCCGGCCGGTGAGCTGGCGCGGCAGCGGCACGACCTCCTCCACCTGCTGCTCGGCGGTGATCGGGATGCCCGCGGCGATGCGCCCGACGAGCGGCACCATGACCGCGTCGCCGAAGCTCGGCGTGCCGGCGGCCGCCTCCGTCGTGCCCGGCGTCTCGATGAGCACCTCGAGGGCGCGCGGCCGGTTCGGGTCGCGGCGCAGGTAGCCGGAGAGCTCCAGCTGGTTCAGCTGGTGGGTGACGCTCGAGAGCGAGGCGAGCCCCACGGCGTCCCCGATCTCGCGCATGCTCGGCGGATAGCCCCGCGTCTGCACCGAGCGCTGGATGACCTCGAGGATCGCGAGCTGCTTCTCGCTCAGCGTGCGGCGCCGACGGGTGCTCGCCGCACTCTTGACCGCCGTGCTCTTCTCGGCCGTGCTCTTCTCGGCCACAGCGCCCTCCCGTGCGTCTCGCCGCGCCACCGCGATGTCGGTGGTCGCTGCTTGGCTGTCCTCGGACATTCGAAACCGTATCCGATCTGGCCCTGACGGACAAACATCTCTTCGAGCGTGTCGCCGGGCTCCGTGCGGAAGGGCGGGCGGATGTCGCTGCCGATCCGCTCTTGACTCGGAGGTCAGTCGAATGTATGTTCTGAACACAGCTTCGCATCCGGCGTCTCACCGGCCCGAGCGCCGGATGCGCGGCTTCCATCCCGAGCCACACCTCCATCCCGAGCCACAGGAGAGGGCCATGAGCACGATCGCGCTGAACGCGGCCTACCCGGCCGCCGTCCATCCGAACCCGATGTCGCCCGCCCGGCCCCGGCTGCGGCTGACCCGACGCGGCCGGCGCGTGCTGCTGGTCCTCGCGACCGCCCCGATCGTGCTGGGCATCGCGCTGCTCGCGCTGAGCGGTGGCGACGCGACCGCGACGGGCGAGGCGGGCACGCTCGACTACGTCACCGTCGCCGCGGGCCAGTCGCTCTGGTCGATCGCCGAGCAGCTGCAGCCGCAGAGCGACCCGCGCGACGTCATCGAGCAGATCGTCGCGCTCAACGGCCTCGACAGCACCACCGTGCTCGCCGGACAGCGGCTCGCGGTGCCCGCCGGCGACTGAGCGTCCCCCAGCCCCCAAGGCGCCGGCCCGCAAGGCGCCGGCCCATAGGCCGGCCCCTACCATGGCAGCGTGACGACGTTCTCCGAGCTGCCCCTGCGCGACGACCTCCGGGGGCGGAGCCCCTACGGCGCTCCCCAGATCGACGTGCCGATCCAGCTCAACGTCAACGAGAACACCCACGGCATCCCCGAGGACATCGCCCGGGACGTCGTCGAATCCCTCGCCCGGGCCGTCGTCGGTCTCAACCGGTATCCGGATCGCGAGTTCACCGAGCTGCGCGAGGGCCTCGCCGGCTACGTCGGCGGGGCGACGACGCCGGAGCAGATCTGGGCGGCGAACGGATCGAACGAGATCCTGCAGCAGATCCTGCAGGCTTTCGGCGGGCCCGGTCGCAGCGTGCTCGGCTTCCCGCCCACCTATTCGATGCACTCGATCATCGCCGCCGGCACCGGCACCCGCTGGATCGGCGGCGCGCGCGCGGAGGACTACCGGCTGAGCCCCGAGCTCGTCACCGGGTGGATCGAGCGCACCGACCCCGATCTGGTGTTCCTGTGTGCCCCGAACAACCCCACCGGCACCCCGCTGGGCATCGACGTGATCGAGGCCGCCTACGCCGCCAGCCGCGGCGTCGTCGTCGTCGACGAGGCGTACCACGAGTTCATGCCCGCTGAGGCGCCGCGGGCGACGACGCTGCTGCCGGGCCGGGAGCGGCTCATCGTCAGCCGGACGATGAGCAAGGCATTCGCCTTCGCCGGCACCCGCCTCGGCTACCTCGTCGCCGACCCGGCGGTCGCCGACGCGCTGCGCCTGGTCCGGCTGCCCTATCACCTCTCCGCGCTCACCCAGGCGGCGGCCGTCGCCGCGCTCAGGCACGCCCCCGAGCTGCTCGCGGTCGTCGGCGACATCCGCGTCCAGCGCGACCGGATGGCGCGCGAGCTCGCCGCGCTCGGCTACACGCCGCACGAGAGCTGGGCCAACTTCGTGCTCTTCGGCGGCGTCGACGACCCCGCCGCCGTCTTCGCGGCGCTGCTCGAGACCGGCATCATCGTCCGCGACGTCGGCATCCCGCACCACCTGCGCGTGACCGCCGGCACCGAGGCCGAGACGACGGCGTTCCTGGCGGCGATGGCCGCGATCCCGGATCGCTAGAATCTCTGGGGTGAGCCCCCGCATCGCCCGCATCGAGCGCGCCACGAGCGAGTCGAGCATCGAGCTCGAGCTCGACCTCGACGGCGGCGGTGCGTCCGAGATCTCCACCTCGGTGCCGTTCTACGACCACCTGCTCACCGCCCTCGCCAAGCACTCGCTCATCGACCTCAGGGTGCGGGCCACCGGCGACACCCACATCGACGTGCACCACACCGTCGAGGACACCGGCATCGCGCTCGGCCAGGCGCTGCGGCAGGCGCTGGGTGACAAGGCCGGCATCTCCCGATACGGGGATGCCACGGTGCCGCTCGACGAGGCGCTCGCGCTCGCCGTCGTCGACCTCTCGGGCCGGCCCTACCTCGTGCACTCCGGCGAGCCCGCTGGCTTCGAGCACCACCTCATCGGCGGGCACTTCACCGGCTCGCTGGTGCGGCACGTCCTCGAGGCCGTCGCGGTCAACGCCGCGCTCACCCTGCACGTCCGCGTGCTCGGTGGGCGCGACCCGCACCACATCGCCGAGGCGGAGTTCAAGGCGGTGGCCCGCGCGCTGCGCCAGGCCGTCGCCCCCGACGCCCGGGTGAGCGGCATCCCCTCGACGAAGGGCGCGCTGTAGTCGTGAGCGCGCCCTCCGTCGTGCTGCTCGACTACGGCTCCGGCAACGTGCACTCGGCGGCGAAGGCGCTCGAGCTCGCCGGGGCCCGGGTGCAGCTGACCGCCGACCGCGACCGCGCCCTCGTCGCGGACGGCCTCGTCGTGCCCGGCGTCGGCGCCTTCCAGGCGGTCGCGACCGCGCTCGCGGCGGCGCGCGGCGGCGAGGTCGTCGACC
>JASGFF010000059.1:0-17761 GCA_047605685.1 Microbacteriaceae bacterium | reverse complement strand
CGGGGGCCCGGCTGCCCGGCGGCGCGGGGCCGGCCGGCGACCGGCGGCCCGGCGACCGGGGGTCGAGCAGAGGCCCAGGACTCAGTAGAGGTAGGGGTCATCCGGCTGCTCCGTGGGGGTGACGGCCGTGGGAACGAGCACGATCGCGGCCGCGCTCGCGCCCGGGTCGACGCCGAAGGCGCCCTCGACCTCGACCCAGTCGTCGGCGGCGATGCCGTCCGAGGCCCAGCCGGGCGAGTAGACGGGAACCCCGACGGGCTGGGCGTCGACGGCGCAGCAGGTCACCACGAACCGGGTGACGTAGAAGACGTCGTCCGGGTCGTCGGAGTCGGGGGTCACGAAGCCGATCACGTCGGCGGTGCGGCCGGTCCAGAAGCTGGCGTCGGAGGTCTGCCCGAGCAGCGCCGCCCAGTCCTTGACGCTGAACGAGGCGGTGGATCCCGTCTGCAGATCGTCGTCCTGCACGTCCGAGGAGGCCGCCGCGGGGGCCGCCACCTGGCGCGCCGTCGCGGTCGCGCTCGACAGCGTCGCCGGCGGCAGCAGCACCATCGCCGCGGCGAGGGTGCCGCACAGCACGGTCACGACGATGCCGGCGAGCCGCCCCGCCCGCCCGGGAGGCTCGGCCCCTTCGGCATCCGGACGTCGCACGGCCGTGCCGATCACGAGCGCGACGAGCGCGACGAGCGCGAGCACGACCGTGAACGCGATGTAGCGCGGGTTCACATACAGGTCGAGCCTGCCGGTCACGGCGAGCCAGCCGGTGCTGCCGAGCGCCGCGACGGTGAGCAGGATGCCGCGCCAGCGCACGAAGGCCGCCCACCCGGAGGGGCTCCGCCGATCAGACGCCAAGGTTCACCGCCAGTCCGAGGGCGAGGCTCGCGAGCGCGACGATCGCCGCCATGACCGCGAGCGCCCGGCCGCGGTATGTGGTGCGCATGAGCGAGATCATCTTGACGTCGACGAGCG
This sequence comes from Microbacteriaceae bacterium, assembly GCA_047605685.1. Classification (GTDB taxonomy): domain Bacteria; phylum Actinomycetota; class Actinomycetes; order Actinomycetales; family Microbacteriaceae; genus JAUASV01. Next base: position 16,795 of record JASGFF010000059.1, on the reverse strand, counting down.
GGCCGAACACCAGGAAGGCGACGATGCCGCCCGGCAGGAACGTCGAGGCGAAGGGCAGCACGAAGAAGGCGTCGACGTTGGAGCACACCGAGATGACGAAGGCGAGCGCGAGCATCGCGAGCACGCTCAGCAGCGGGTTCGCGCCGAGGGCGACGAGCACGCTGCGCGGGACGATCACCTGGATGCCGGCCGCGACGAGCGCCCCGAGGAACAGCGCCGGCACCATCGTGCCGAGCTCGGCGACGAGGAGCTCGCCGGATCGGCGCATCCTGCCCCCGTGGTCATGGTCGTGGTCATGGCCGTGGGCTGAGCAGGCCGCCGCGAAGCGCTCGGTGAGCAGCGAGAGCCCGTCGCGGCGCGTCGAGATCACGGCGCCGACGAGGTTGGCCAGCAGGAAGCCGCCGGCGATGCGGGCGACGAGGACGCCGTCGCCGAGGCCGAACGCCTGCCAGGTGGTGACGATGGTGATCGGGTTGACGATGGGGGCCGCGAGCAGGAACGTCGTCGCCTCGCCCACCGAGAGCCCGGAGACGAGCAGCCCGCGCGCGAGCGGCACGTTGCCGCACTCGCACACCGGCATAAGCACACCGAGCAGGCTGACCGCTGCGCGGCGCAGGATGCCGCGTCGGGGCAGCAGTCGCAGCAGCAGTCCCTCGGGCAGCCAGAGCTGCACGACGACGGACAGCAGCACCCCGAGGACGACGAAGGGCAGGCTCTCGATGATGACGCTGATCGCGAGCGTGACGAGGTCCTGCAGCAGGGCCGGCAGCGGGCTCGCGAGCCCGGCGGTCGCGACCCGGATGCCCGCGAGAGCGAGCACGGCGATGAGCACGAGGACGCCACCGCGCCCGCGGCTCAGGCCGCCGTCCCCCTCGAGACTCACCCCGCTATCCTCGCCGCTCGCGGCTGTGCGCGGGCCGCGCCCCGCCGGTGGTCAGTCCTCCGTCGGCTTCGCGTTCACGATCGCGCCGGAGCTGCCGGCCCGGCGCCGGCCGCGGCCCTGGCCGCCGGCCTTGGGTCCGGTGGTGTCGGGTCCGGCGGTAGCGGGCCCGGCGTTCGGCGAGCCGGCCGGCTGCGACGCGGCGGCCGGCCGGGATACGGCGGCCGTGGTGTCGGGGATCGCGTCGAGCACGCTCTCGAGGAGCTGCTCGGTGTCGGCCGGGGCCGGCTCGGTCGGCTGTGCGGGCGACTCCGTCGGCGGATGGGCGACTGTCGAGGCGGCGATCTGGGCCAGGGCGTTGCGCACGTCGTCGGTGATGGCGTGGGTGCCGTTGCCGGCCGCCCGGGGCGCCGAGCCGGAGGAGCCGCCCGAGGACTGGCCACCGGATCCCTGGCCACCGGATCCTTGGCCACCGGCGCCCTGGCCGCGCGATCCCTGGCCGCCCGAGGCCTTGCCGCGGGAGCGGCGACCGGTGCCGGGCTCGGCCGCGGGCCGGTGCTTCATAACCGGGTCGTGGTGCACGATGATGCCGCGGCCGGCGCAGGTCTCGCAGGGCTCGCTGAACGTCTCGAGCAGGCCGAGGCCGAGCTTCTTGCGGGTCATCTGCACGAGGCCGAGGCTCGTGACCTCCGCCACCTGGTGCTTGGTGCGGTCTCGGGACAGGCACTCGACGAGCCGGCGCAGGACGAGGTCCCTGTTGGACTCGAGCACCATGTCGATGAAGTCGACGACGATGATGCCGCCGATGTCGCGCAGCCGCAGCTGCCGGACGATCTCCTCGGCCGCCTCGAGGTTGTTCTTCGTGACCGTCTCCTCGAGGTTGCCGCCCGAGCCGACGAACTTGCCGGTGTTGACGTCGACGACCGTCATCGCCTCGGTGCGGTCGATGACGAGCGAGCCGCCCGAGGGCAGCCAGACCTTGCGGTCGAGCGCCTTCTCGATCTGCTCGGTGATCCGATACTCGTCGAAGGGGTCGCGATCGCCCTCGTGCCGCTGCACCCGCCCGAGCAGGTCCGGTGCCACGGCACCGAGGTAGCGCTCGATCGTCGCCCGGGCGTCGTCGCCGTCGATCACGATCCGGTGGAAGTCCTCGTTGAACACATCCCGGATGATCTTGATGAGCAGGTCGGGCTCGGAGTGCAGCAGCGTCGGCGGCTGTGCCGTCTCGACCAGTCGGGAGATCTCCTCCCACTGGTTGGCCAGGCGCTGCACGTCGAGGGTGAGCTGCTCCTCGGTGGCCCCCTCGGCGGCGGTGCGCACGATCACCCCGGCGTGCTCGGGCAGCGTCTCCTTGAGGATCTTCTTCAGCCGGGCCCGCTCGGTGTCCGGCAGCTTGCGGCTGATGCCGTTCATCGAGCCGCCGGGCACGTAGACCAGGTAGCGGCCGGGCAGGCTCAGCTGGCTGGTCAACCGGGCGCCCTTGTGCCCAACCGGGTCCTTGGTGACCTGCACGAGCACCCGGTCGCCGGCCTTGAGGGCCAGCTCGATGCGGCGCGGCTGGTTGCCGGTCTCGACGCTGTCCCAGTCCACCTCGCCGGAGTACAACACCGCGTTGCGGCCGCGGCCGATGTCGACGAACGCCGCCTCCATGCTCGGCAGCACGTTCTGCACCCGGCCGAGGTAGACGTTGCCGATGAGCGACATGTCCTGGTTCTTGGCGACGTAGTGCTCGACGAGCACGCCGTCCTCGAGCACGCCGATCTGGATGCGGTCGTACCTCGAGCGCACCACCATCACCCGGTCAACCGCCTCCCGGCGGGCGAGGAACTCGCTCTCGGTGATCACCTGCCGGCGCCGACCGGCGTCGCGGCCGTCGCGGCGGCGCTGCTTCTTGGCCTCGAGCCGCGTCGAGCCCTTGACCTTCTGCGGCTCGGTGACCACGGGCGCCCGCTCCGGCTCGCGCACCCTCGCGGCGCCGGGTGTGTCCTCCCCCTCGCGCCCCGCCTCGCCGGAGCGGCGGCGGTTGCGACGGCGCACCTGGCCCTCGGACGCCTCGCCGGCCTCCGGCTCGAGGTGCGGGCCGCGCGCCGGGGGCGCCGGGGGCGCCTGGAACAGCAGCGTCGTGCTCGGCCGGCCCGCGGCCGGCGGCTCGAAGCCGGCGGCGGTCCCGGCTGGATCGGGCTCGGCTGGATCGGGCTCGGCGGCATCGTGCTCGGCATGATCGGGCTCGGCCGCCGCCGCCGCGTTGATGTGCGCGGTGGCCGGCCTTGCCGCCGGCCGGCGGCGGCGCGCGGCGGGAGCCTTCGACGCCACGGGCCCGGCAGTCGCGTCCCCAGCGGCGGCTTCCTCGGTCGTCGCACGCACGACCGCGACATCCGCTCCGGCGACGTCCGCGCCAGCACCATTCGCGGTGGGGGCCTCGGCTGCCGGCTCGAACGTCGTCGGCTCGGTCGTCGTCGGCTCGGTCGTCGCCGGGACCTGGCCGCGGCGCGCGCCGAACAGGCGACGACGACGGGGCTCGGGGGAATCGGTGTTCTGCTTGTCTTCCACCATCGCTGGTGCACTCCTCGCCCGGGGCCGGCCGCGGCCGGCCCCGGGTACTCTCGTCCGCCGCGACCCGCGAGCCGCGGCTAATCCTTCTCGTCCCGCGCTGGGCACGGGTGCATCGTCCGTGGATGCTGCGATCGTCTGTCACCCGATCACGCGGCGGAACTGGCCATCCGCCATCGCCCGGTTCGCCCGGTAAGCCTGGTAGGGGCGTCGGCGCGAGCCCGGGCTCGCGCGACTGCATCAAAGTATCGCACGGCCGCCCGGATCCCCGTGATCGCGCCCGTGGCATAATCGTCCGGGTGTCCGAGGCCCCCGCTCAGCGCCGCCCCGTGATCCTGGCCAGCTGGCTCGTCCTCGCCGGCATCCTCGGCATCTGGGCCGCCTTCGAGCTCACCATCGACAAGATCCTGGTGGCCACCGACCCGGACGCGAGCCTCAGCTGCGACTTCAGCCTGCTCGTCACCTGCGGGCCGAACCTGGAATCCTGGCAGGGCGAGCTCTTCGGCTTCCCCAACCCGATCATCGGCCTGCTCTGCTGGCCGGCGACGATCATCGTGGGCGTCAGCCTGCTCGCGGGGGCGCGCTTCCCGCGGTGGTACTGGGCGGTGTTCAACCTCGGCGTCGCCGGCGCGCTCGCCTTCATCCTGTTCCTCAGCTCGGCGAGCTTCTGGTCGATCGGCACGCTGTGCATCTGGTGCATGCTCACCTGGGCCGTGACCGTCCCGACGTTCTGGGCCGTGACGTTCCGCAACCTGCGCGCGGGCGTGTTCGGCCCGGCGCGCGCGCTGAGGGCGATCGGACGGGTCGGCGGCCAGTGGGTCGTCGTGATCACGCTGCTGAGCTACCTGGCCCTCGCGATCGAGGCCCAGCTGGCGCTCGACGTGCTGCGCTACCTGTTCTGAGACCGGCTGCGGCTGTTCATAAAGACAGGCGGCGGACAACCGATACGGTCGTAGCTGCGACCGACGACGGAAGGTGACGATGGCCGAGAACAAACACGACCGCCGAGAGCACGCGCGCGAGATCGCCCGCCAGATGCGGGAGGCGGAGCGTCGGCGCCGGCTGCGCGGGCGGATCATCCTGCAGAGCAGCGTCGGGGTCGTCATCCTCGCGATCGTCGCTGTCGTGGTCGTCGTCATCGTCAACTCGACGGCATCGGCCGGGCCGGGCCCGAAGAACATGGCCTCCGGCGGCATCGAGTTCATCGCCGCGGGCGACGGCTCCACGGTGCAGGCGGTCAGGAACAACGGCGCGACGGATGCCGCCACCCTCACCCCCACGCCGCTGGACACCACCGACGGCGTGGTGCAGGTGGTGAGCTACATCGACTGGGCCTGCCCGGTCTGCCAGGAGTTCGAGGCGAGCTACTCCGAGGAGCTGACCTCGCTCGTCGCCGCGGGCACGATCTCGCTCGAGGTGCACCCGGTGGCGATCCTCGACCGCAGCTTCAACAGCAGCCGCTACTCCAGCCGGGCCGCCAACGCCGCCGCCTGTGTCGCGAACTACGACCCGGACCAGTTCCTCGACGTGCAGACGCAGTTCTACGACAACCAGCCGGAGGAGGGCACCGACGGCCTGGACGACGACGCGATCATCGCCCTCGTCTCCGCCGGCGGCGTCGACGACGACAGCGTCACGTCCTGCATCGAGGACGAGACGTTCAAGGACTGGGTCACAGCCGCCACGGATGCCGTGACCTCCGACTCCGACCTCGCCGACCCGGACACCGGCTACTTCGGCACGCCGACGATCGTGGTCAACGGCGAGCGCCTGAGCGACGCGAGCACCGTGCTCGACGCGATCAGCACCGCCGCGGCGAGCGAGACCACTACTACCGGCTGAGCCGGCCCGCGTCGGCTGGTCTCGGTGATCGCCGGGCCTCCCTGAGCCGCGGAGCAGGCCGCGGACCGGGTGGTCAGCTCTCGATGAGGCCCTCATCGACGAGCCAGGCCCGTGCGACGGTCTCCGGCAGCGCCGAGTCCTCGGCCGCGAAGGCGCGCAGGTCGGCCGTGCTCAGCGACGCGGAGACCGCGTCGAGGGTGCTCTCGATCGTGGCGTCCAGCCGGCCGCTGTTGACGACCGGGACCACCCGCTCGTCGAGCACGATGTACCGCGGGTCCTTCAGCACCCGCAGCTCGTCGTCGCCGAGCGACAGCGGCGAGACGAGGGCCACCTGTGCCGAGCCGCTCGCGAGCGCGGCGATCGACTCGGCATCCGAGTCGGTGGTGCGCTCGCCGAAGCCCTCGACGCCGTAGGAGTAGGCGAGCGCGCTGCTGCCGTAGTCGAGGGAGCCGAGGTCGCTCGTCGAGGCGATCGTGATGGCCGAGCCGATGCCGGCCAGGTCGCCGATCTCGGTGAGGTCGTGCGCCTTGGCGAACTCGCGGGTGACGACGTAGGCGGGCGTCTTCGCCGCGGTGGCGGGGTCGAGCACGCTCAGGCCGAGCTCGTCCGCGGCCGACTGGAGGAAGCCGAGGGCGACGTCCGGGGAGCCGGACGCGTGGGCCGAGTCGATCGCCTCGAGCAGCAGGCCAGTGTAGTCCGGGCTGATGTCGATGATGCCCTCGCGCAGCGCGCTGATGATGCGGGTGCGGCTGCCGACGCCCCAGTTGTAATCGACCGTGTAGCCCTGCTCCTCGAGGGCGATGCCGTAGATCGCGGCGACCACCCGGTTGTCGTCCGCGCTCTGCGCGCCGATCGTCAGCTCGACGCCGGTGCCCGGCAGGCTGGTGACCCGGTCGCAGCCGCTAAGCAGCACCGGGGCGGCGATCAGCAGGATCGCCGCCAGCACGGCCGGAACGGCCCGGCGACGGACGGGACCGCGGTGGGTCGGGGTCCGGCGTCGCACGGGGACAAGACTCACGGGGACAAGACTACGGACAGCGCGCGTGCCGGGACGAGGACCCGACAGGGGCGGGCCCGGGACCGTGACCGGGCCCGCCCCTGTTCCCGTCGATGCCGTCGCGGGGCGGGGCTCAGCCGTCGATGCGCGGCGCCAGCAGCGCCTCGACGGCCTGCTTGGCGGCGTCGAGGTAGACCTGCTCGCCGTCCTTCGAGCGGGCGAAGGCCCGCGCGGCGAGAGCATCGGAGATCTCGACGGCCGCGTCGAAGGCGACGACGGTCGCCTCGTCGGAGCCGAAGCCGAAACGCTCCTCGAGGGCGCTGCGCATCGTCTGGGCGACGACCGAGTTGTAGGTGCGCTCGGTGAGCGGCGGACGCAGGTCGATCACGTCGCCGACGCGCAGCGAGCGGAAACCGGGCTCGGAGCGGAAGGCGGCCACGAGCACGTCGAAGGCCGCGAACAGCGCCGTGCGCCAGTCGGTGTGCTCGGGCGCGGTGAGCGCCGCCGTCACCCGGCTGAGCACCCGGTCGAGGTTGCGCTGGCCGAGTGCCTGCAGCACCGCGATGCGGTCGGGGAAGTAGCGGTAGACGGTGCCGATCGAGGCACCCGCCCGCTCGGCGACCATGGCGGTGGTCAGCCGCTCATAGCCGAGCTCGTCGATGACCGCGGCCGCGGCGTCGAGAAGCGCCGCCAGTCGCGCGGTGCTGCGCGCCTGCACCGGTTCGTTGCGCAGGGCGAGACCGGTCAGTCCGGTCTCGTCCACGAGTGCTGCTCCACTCACGTCTGTCTCCTTATTTCATCGTGTTTCGCGGTCGCCCGCGAATATGGCCCGCCGTCGTGCGCCGAACGGGAACGCTCTCCGGTGCGTCGTGGATCTCACGCCCGGATCTCCATTATCGCGAGCAAATCTAAGCAAGGGCTGAGCGAATCGCCGATTCCTGCCGTCGTGCCCACACTACGGTGGCACACTGGCCGAATGCCACAGCCCGAGAGCCGTGACCCGCTCGCGCTGCGCGGCCCGGCCCGGCTCGAGGACGCGGTGCACCGCACCCGCGCCCGCCTCGGCCGCGCCCGCGGCCTGCGTCCCGCCATACTGCCCGTGCCCGGCTACGGCGGCCCCGGCTGGGCGCGCGTGCTGTGCCGGGTCGTGCTCACCCGGCCGCGCCGCCGCGACCCGCGACCCCGGCCGGAGAACGTGCGCGGCTTCCGCAGCTTCCTGAGCATCCCGGTGGACGACGTCGACGTGCGGGTGCGCATCGGCGACGTGGAGCGGATGCTGCCCGCCGCCCGTGGCGGTGTCGTCGACGCGCACGTCGACGTCGACCTCGAGCCCGGCTGGCACGAGGTGCGCTACTGGGCCGAGGGCGTCGATCCGGTGACATCCCGCGTGTTCGTCGTCGACCCCGCGGTGCGACGCGGACTGCTCTCGGACATCGACGACACCGTCATGGTCACCGCACTGCCGCGCCCGCTGCTCGCCGCCTGGAACACGTTCGTGCTCGACGAGCACGCCCGCACCCCGGTGCCCGGGATGGCCGTGCTCTACGACCGCTTCCTGCGCGACAACCCCGGCGCGCCCGTGGTGTACCTGTCCACGGGCGCCTGGAACGTCGCGCCCACGCTCATCCGCTTCCTCGACCGCAACCTCTACCCGGCCGGAGCGCTGCTGCTGACCGACTGGGGGCCCTCGCCGGACCGCTGGTTCCGCAGCGGATCCGAGCACAAGCGCGCCAGCCTGAGCCGGCTCGCCCGCGAGTTCCCGGGGATGTCCTGGCTCCTCGTCGGCGACGACGGCCAGCACGACGAGGAGCTCTACGGCGCCTTCGTGCGCGAGCACCCGGACAACGTCTCGGCCGTCGCCATCCGCCAGCTCACCGTCGGCGAGGCGGTGTTCGCCGGTGGCCGCAGCCACGAGGGCGCCGCCGGCGTCGCGCCGTGGGTGTACGCCCCGGGCGGTGCCGGGCTCGCCACCCAGCTGGCCGAGCTGGGCCTGCTCTCCCGCCCCGAGCCTCACGGCCACCCCGAGCCTCACGGCCGCCCCGAGCCTCACGGCCGGTAGACATGCCCCTGCCCATCGAGGACTACGCCGTCATCGGCGACTGCCGCAGCGCCGCGCTCGTCGGCCTGGACGGCAGCATCGACTGGCTGTGCCTGCCGCGCTTCGACTCGCCGAGCCTGTTCGGCGCGCTGCTCGGCACGCCGGACCACGGCCGCTGGCTGCTCGCCCCCGCCGAGGCGTCCGCCGCAACCTCGCGGGACTACGAGCAGGACACCCTCGTGCTGCGCACCCGCTACCGCTGCGCCACCGGGGAGGTCGAGGTCATCGATGCCATGCCCGTCGACGCCATGCCCGTCGACCGGCGCGCCGACGTGATTAGGCGGGTGCGCGGCATCAGCGGCAGCGTGCGGATGCGGCAGGAGCTGCGCGTCCGGCCCGACTACGCCAACGCCCTGCCCTGGGTGCGCCAGCTGCCGGCCGGCACCGGCATCGTGGCGATCGCCGGTCCCGACGGCATCGTGGTGCGCGGGCCGCGCCTCGAGGCGCGCGACCACGCCCACGTCGGCGAGTTCACCGTCGACGCCGGGCAGAGCGTCGACGTGGTGCTCACCTGGTTCCCCTCGCACCGCCCCACACCGCCACCCGTCGACACTGGCGCACGCCTCGAGGTCACCCTCGGCTGGTGGCGGCGCTGGATCGCGGGCGGCGGCGCGGCATCCGGCTCCCGCTACGAGCGCGAGGTGCGTCGCTCGCTGCTGTTCCTGCGCGCGCTCACCGACGCCGACACCGGCGGCATCGTCGCGGCCGCCACCACAAGCCTGCCCGAGAGCCCCGGCGGCGACCGCAACTGGGACTACCGTTACGTCTGGCTGCGGGACGCCTCGCTCACCCTCGACGCGCTCATCGCCCACGGCTTCCGCGCGGAGGCCGTCGCCTGGCGCGACTGGCTGCTGCGCGCGATCGCCGGCGACCCCGCGGACCTGCAGATCGTGTACGGCGTCGCGGGCGAGCGGCGGCTCGTCGAGCGGGAGCTGGACGACCTCCCCGGCTACCGCGGCTCGCGGCCGGTGCGGATCGGGAACGACGCCTACCGGCAGTACCAGGGCGACGTGTTCGGCGAGGTCATGGTGGCGCTGCGGCACGCCCGGGAGGCCGGCTCGGCGGAGAGCGCCTTCTCCTGGGCACTGCAGCGGGCGCTCATGTCGTTCGTGGCGCAGAACTGGCGGCGCCCCGACAACGGCATCTGGGAGGTCCGCGGCGAGCCGCACGCCTTCACCCACTCGCGGGTGATGCTCTGGGCCGCCGTCGACTCCGCGGTGCGGGCAGTGCGCGAGCACGGGCTCGACGGCCCGGTGGCGGAGTGGGAGCGGCTGCGCGAGGAGCTGCACGAGGAGATCGAGGAGCACGGCTTCGATCGCGAGCGGGGCTGCTATCGGCAGGCGTACGGGTCCACCGAGCTCGACGCCGCCCTGCTGCTGTTGCCGACCGTCGGCTACCTGGAGCCGGACGACCCGCGGATGCTCGGCACCGTGCACGCCATCGAAGAGCAGCTGCTCGAGGGTGGGCTCGTGCGCCGCTACCGCACGCGCACCGGGGTGGACGGCCTGTCCTCGGAGGAGGGCGTGTTCCTCGCCTGCAGCTTCTGGCTGGTGCGGCAGTACGCCGCGAGCGGCCGGGTCGCGGACGCCGAGGCGCTCATGGACCGGCTGTGCGCGCTCGCGAACGACGTCGGCATGCTCAGCGAGCAGTACGACGTGGCCGCCGGCCGGCAGGCCGGCAACACGCCGCAGGCGCTCTCGCACCTCGCTCTCGTGCAGGCCGCTCGGGCGATCGCCCAAGCCCGCGGTTGAGCCCGTCCCGGCATCCGGGCGCCGTATCGTCGAGGCGTGACTGTTCTCGGCACGCTGCGCACGAGCGCGCGCACCCCGGTGTTGCAGGTGCTGAAGACGGCCGTCGCCGTCGTGATCTCCTGGATCGTCTGCGAGCTCGCCTTCGAGCAGCCGCCGGTGTTCGCGGCGATCGCGAGCCTGCTCGTGGTGCAGCCGAGCGTCAACCAGACGCTCGCGAAGGGGCTCGAGCGCAGCGTCGGCGTCGTGCTCGGCGTCGCCGTCGCCTTCGCGATCGGGCTGCTCGTCGGCACCGGCAGCGCCGCGGTGCTCGCTGTGGTCCTCGCCTCGATCGCGCTCGCCTGGCTGCTGCGACTCTCCGCCGGATCGTCCGCCCAGATCCCGATCAGCGCCATGCTCGTGCTCGCCATCGGCGCGCTCACCCCGGCCTACGCGCTCGAGCGCGTCGTGGAGACGGTGATCGGTGCCGCGATCGGCCTGATCGTGAACGTCGCGATCGTGCCTCCGGTGCACATCGGGCCCGCACACGCCGCCGTGCTGAGGCTCGGCGCCGAGCTCGCCGATCGCATCGACGCGCTCGCGCTCACCCTCAGCAGCCCCCAGTCCCCCGCCGCGCTGAACCTGCTGCTCGACACGGCCCGGGCCACCCGGGCGGCCCGCGACCGCACCCGCCTCGAGCTCGACCGGGCCCGGGAGAGCCTCGCCTACACCCCGCGCGCCGGCCGTCGGCGGGCGGCGCTCGAGACGGACGCCGCGCTCTACGCCCGGCTCTCCAACGCCGTCACCCGGGTGGTCGGCATGACCCGGACGGTGCACGACCGCTGGCATCCGGGCGTCGTCCACGACCCGGTGGTGCAGGCGATCGCCGAGGACCTCCGCCGGGCCGCGCACGACCTGCGGCTGCTGGTGCTCCGCGAGCAGGGCTCCGCGGAGGGCCGGGAGCCGCCCGCGCTCACCGCGCCGCTCGTCGTCGGTGCGCCCGACCGGGGCGACTGGGTGCTCGTCGGCTCGCTGCTGGAGGACCTGCGTCGGGTGCGCGATGAGATCATCGGCGTCGACGAGGGCTGAAGCCGGGGGCGGCCGGGGCCCGGCGGCTCAGGCGATGTACCAGCTGAGCGAGGCGAAGCGCTCGGGACCCAGGCCGAACCGGGCCGCCTGGGTCGCGACGATCGTGCGCGCGTCGACGCTCGCCCCGACGCGGACGAGCACGTGCGCGTCGTCCGCGGCCGCGCGTGCGCACCGCTGGCCGAGCACCGCGACGAGACCGTCCTCGCTCAGGCCCTCGAACCGCCAGCGCAGCGCGCCGAGGCGGCGGGAGCTGCGTCGCACGAATTCCTGCCCGCGCAGCCGGTTGACATCCCGGACCGTGCGCTCGCGGCCGCGCTCGTCGCGAAAACGCCAGGTCTCCCGCAGCCGGCCGCCGGCCGAGAGCGGCTCGAACTCGACGAGCACCGGCGACGCGGCGACGGAGTGCGGCAGGAACGAGCTCGCCGCGACACGCCAGTTGCCGGCGAGCAGGCGCGCCGAATCGTCTCCGTCTCGGGTCACCGGAGGAATGCTAGGAACCATCCCTATCAGTTCGCCGAGCGTCCGTGATGCGCCGGTCCTCGGCGTCCCGCGTCGATGGCGGCGAGCACGGCGGCGGCGGCCCGCGGGTCGACGAGCACCCGGAAGTGCCCGCGCACCGGCACCTCGACGTTGTGCGCCCCCGGAAGCAGGCTGCCGCCGGGCAGGTGCTCGTCCCACTCCGGGTAGATCGAGGTGATCCGGGCGTCCACCGAGGGCTCGCCGGCGAGCGCGGCGAGCATCGCCGCCCGCGGGCGGAACTCGCGCAGCGCCGGCTGCAGCATCAGCCGCGCGTAGCTCGAGCCGTGGAACGGCGTCGCGAGGGTGACGAGGCGGTCCACCCGCCGCTCCGGGTCCTCGGCGAGCATGAGCCGCTTGCCGATGAGCCCGCCCTTGCTGTGGCCGAGCAGCACCACCCCGCGCAGCTGCCGCTCGGCGAGACCGGCGGCCACGAGCGCGGCCTGCCGCGGGATCGGCCGCCGGTTCCAGCCCAGCTCCGGCAGCAGGTGCACCGGATGCCCCGCGGCGTGCACCCGCTCGGCCAACGGCAGCATGAACCGCCAGCTCTCGTAGACGCCGGGGATCATCACCACCGGGGCCAGCGCTCCGCGCCGGAGCGCCTCGACCTGCGGCCGGCAGTGACCACCGGTCAGCCGTAGCCGGCCGGCGAGCACCACGTCGGCCAGCACGGTGCGCCAGTTCGCCAGCAGCCGGCGCACGCCCCCGTCCCGCATCGGGCCGCCGGGCATCGGGCCATCGGTCACAGCACCACCGGCCCCACCCGGGTGACCGCGAGCACCGGCTCGCCGGCCTCGGCGGAGTCGGCGAGCCGCACGCTCGCCTCGATGCGCCAGTCATGGTCGCCGGCCGGATCGGCGAGCACCTGGGTCACCCGCCATTCGAGGGCGCCCTCCTCGATCGTCACGAAGGCGGCGGAGCGGGCATCGGCATCCGTGCCCACCGCGTCGTACTCATCGAAGTAGCCGTCGAGGGCGGCGCTCCAGTCCACGGTGTCGCCGAGCGCGGCGAGGGCCTCGTCGTCCTGGAGCGCGAACAGCCGCACCCGGTGCCAGAGCGCGTTGCGCACGAGCACCCGGAACGCCCGCGGGTTGGCGACGACGCTGGGCGGCACCGGCGGCGCCACCGGGCGTCCTTGCGGGTCGAGCGGGTGGGCGAGCTGCTCCCACTCGTCGAGCAGGCTCGAGTCGACCTGCCGCACCAGCTCGCCGAGCCACTCGACGATGTCGAGCAGCTGCTCGTTCTTCGCCTCGTCCGGCACCGTCTGGCGGATCGCGCGATAGGCGTCGGAGAGGTAGCGCAGGATCAGGCCCTCGCTGCGGGCGAGGTCGTAGAAGCCGACGAAGTCGGCGAAGGTCATCGCCCGCTCGTACAGGTCGCGCACGACGCTCTTCGGGCTGAGCGCGAACTCGGCGACCCAGGGCTGGGTGGCCGTGTACTGCTCGAACGTCGCGGTCAGCAGCTCCCGAAGCGGCTGCGGCCAGCCGACGTCCTCGAGCAGCTCCATGCGCTCCTCGTACTCGATGCCCTCCGCCTTCATCGCCGCGACCGCCTCGCCGCGGGCCCGGAACTGCTGCTGCACGAGCACCGGACGCGGGTCGTCGAGGGTCGCCTCGATGACGCTCACGACATCGAGGGCGTAGCCCGGGCTCGCCGGGTCGAGCAGCTCGATGACGGCAAGCGCGAACGGCGACAGCGGCTGGTTGAGCGCGAAATCCTGCTGCAGCTCGACCGTCACCCGGTAGCCGGCGCCCTCGACGCGCTCGATCACGCCGGCGGCGCGCAGCGTCTTCGCGATGCCGAGCGCCTGGCGGGCGAGGGCGAGCTGCCGCCGCCAGGGCTCGTGGCACTCGAAGACGAGCGCACGCAGGTCATCGAAGGCGTCGGCGTCCGGATGCTGCGCTCCGCGCGCGATGACGTTCAGCAGCATGGCGCTCGAGACCCGCATCCGCGACTGCAGCGTCTCCGGCTGCGCCTCGATGAGCCGCCGGAGGCTCGGCTCCCCCCAGGAGACGAAGCCCTCGGGCGGCCTCTTGCGCACCACCCTCTTGAGCCGCTTCGGATCGTCGCCGGCCTTCGCGAGCGCCCTCGCGTTCTCCGCCTCGTGCTCGGGCGCCTGACAGACGACGCTGCCGGCGGTGTCGTAGCCGGCCCGGCCGGCCCGGCCGGCGATCTGATGGAACTCGCGGGCGCTGAGCTGGCGCATCCGGCTGCCGTCGAACTTCGTCAGCGCCGTGAGCAGCACGGTGCGGATCGGCACGTTGATGCCGACCCCGAGCGTGTCGGTGCCGCAGATCACCCGCAGCAGCCCGGCCTGGGCGAGCTGCTCGACGAGCCGACGGTACTTCGGCAGCATGCCGGCGTGGTGCACGCCGATGCCGGAGCGCACCAGCCGCGACAGTGTCTGCCCGAACCGGGTGCTGAAGCGGAAGTCGCCGATCGCCGCCTGGATAGCATCGCGCTGCTCGCGGCTCGCGATCCGCGCCCCGGAGAGCGCCTGGGCGCGCTCGAGCGCCTCCCGCTGCGAGAAGTGCACCACGTAGACCGGCGCCCCGCCCTCCTCGAGGATGCCCTCGACCGTCTCGTGCACGGGCGTGAGCGCGTAGCGGTAGTCGAGCGGCACCGGCCGCTCGACACCGGTCACCGTCGCCGTCTCGCGACCGGTGCGGACGCTGAGGTCGTCGGCGATGCGGCTCACGTCGCCGAGGGTGGCGCTCATGAGCACGAACTGCGCCTGCGGCAGCGTCAGCAGAGGCACCTGCCAGGCCCAGCCGCGCTCCGGATCGGCGTAGAAGTGGAACTCGTCCATGACGACCACGTCGACGGGGGTGTGCGCCCCGCCGCGCAGCGCCCGGTTGGCGAGGATCTCCGCGGTGCAGCAGATGATCGGGGCATCCGGGTTCACGGCGCTGTCGCCCGTGACCATGCCGACGTTGGCGGCGCCGAACACCTCGACGAGGGCGAAGAACTTCTCGCTCACGAGCGCCTTGATCGGCGCCGTGTAGCAGGAGCGCCGGCCCTGGCCCATCGCGGCGAAGTGTGCGCCGATCGCCACGAGCGACTTGCCGGTGCCGGTGGGCGTGGACAGCACCAGGTTGTTGCCGGAGACGATCTCGATGAGCGCCTCCTCCTGGGCCGGGTAGAGGCTCAGCCCCCGCGCCGCCCAGTGGGCGCCAAAGGCGTCGAAGGCGGCGTCCGGGTCCCAGGGCGCGGGCAGGGCGTCGAGCAGCGGCATGCACCGATCCTCGCACCGGCGCGCCGGCGCACCGGCGCGCCCGGCGGGTAGGATTCCCTGTGCTCTCCGACGACACCGCGCTCTCCGACGACACCGCGCCCGCCGGGCCGGCGCCCGGGCCGGGCATCGACCCCGACGACCTCGCCACCACCCTGCGGGTGCTCGCGAGCATGGACGCTCTCGACGAGCGGCATCCCGACTTCGTCGCGGTGCGCCGGGCGACGGCCCGGATGGTCAAGGCCGTCAAGCGGGTGCGGCGGCGGGCGATCCGGGATGCCGTGGCCGCCGCCGACCGCGCCGTGGTGGCCGCCACCGCCACCGGCGCCCCCGACCGCATCGACGACGAGACCCGCGGCCTGCCGCTCGCGGCCCGCACCGCGGCGCCGAGCGCCGGCACGCTGCTCAAGGCCCGCGGCTGCTACATCTGCAAGCGGCCCTACACGGTCGTCGACGCCTTCTACCACCAGCTCTGCCCGGAGTGCGCCCTGCTGAACCACGCCCGCCGCGAGGCGCGCACCGACCTCAGCGGCCGGCGCGCGCTGCTCACCGGCGGCCGGGCCAAGATCGGGATGCACATCGCGCTGCGGCTGCTGCGCGACGGCGCGCACACCACGATCACCACCCGGTTCCCGCGAGACGCCGTGCGCCGGTTCACGAGCGTCCCGGACGCGGCCGACTGGCTGCACCGGCTGCGGATCGTCGGCATCGACCTGCGCGATCCGGCCCAGGTGATCGCGCTGGCCGACTCGGTCGCCGCCGCCGGCCCGCTCGACATCATCGTCAACAACGCCGCCCAGACCGTGCGACGCTCCCCCGGCGCCTACTCCCGGCTCGTCGAGGCGGAGCTCGCCCCGCTGCCGGAGGGGCCGCCGGCAGGGGGGCCGCTGCCGGAGATCGAGACGTTCGGGCACAGCCACGACGCGCACCCGCTCGCGCTCGCCGCCTCGGTGACGGCCCATCCGGTGCTCGCCGCGGCGGCAGCGACGGCGCAGCGGCTCAGCGAGCAGGCGATGGCCGCGGGCAGCGCGAGTCTCGAGCGGCACCGCAGCGGCACCGCGATCGACGCCGGCGGGCTCATCCCCGACGAGACGCACGTCAACTCCTGGACCCGGGTGCTCGGCGACGTCGACCCCCTCGAGCTGCTCGAGGTGCAGCTGGCCAACCAGACGGCGCCGTTCATCCTGATCTCGCGGCTGCGTCCGGCGATGCGGGCCGCGATCGCCGCCGGCGCCCGCCGATGCCACATCGTCAACGTCTCGGCGATGGAGGGCGTGTTCGACCGCGGCTACAAGGGGCCGGGGCATCCGCACACGAACATGTCGAAGGCGGCGCTCAACATGCTCACCCGCACCGCCGCCCGCGAGATGTTCGAGACCGACCGGATCCTGATGACGGCCGTCGACACCGGCTGGATCACCGACGAGCGTCCGCACCACACGAAGCTGCGGCTCGCCGAGGAGGGCTTCCACGCGCCGCTCGACCTCGTCGACGGCGCCGCGCGGGTCTACGACCCGATCGTCCGCGGCGAGGCCGGCGAGGACCTGTACGGCGTGTTCCTCAAGGACTACCGGCCAGGCCGATGGTGAGCCGGTCGCCGGTGAGCCCGGCCGCTGGTGGACGCGGCCGCGCTCAGACCAGGGCGAGGGCGAGGGACGCCGCGAGCGCGAGCAGCACGCCGGCCAGCTGCGCCGACGCCATCCGCTCGCGGCCGAGGAGCGTGGCGAGCAGCACGGTGACCGCCGGGTAGAGGCCGACGAGCACGGCGACGATCGCGAGCTGCCCGCCGGCCAGGGCCAGCACGAGCAGGCCGTTCGCGGCGCCGAGCAGCACGCCGCCGCCGAGGGCCTGCCCGAGCGCGCGC
>JASGFF010000058.1:0-17831 GCA_047605685.1 Microbacteriaceae bacterium | reverse complement strand
GCGGCACGATCGTGATGCCCTCACCCGCGGCGAGCGCGTTCGTCACCTGATCGAGAATGCGGAAGATCTCATCCGGGATGGGACGGGCGTTGCCCTGGGGGTCGACAAGCGCAGCCTTAGACGAGCTCTGCGCGAGGAAGATCTCAAGCTCGCGCATCAACTCGGCGAAGTCGAGAATCTCCTCGCGGGCGTCGGCCTCGGGGAGGTAGGTCTGTGCCTTGCGGGCACCGCGTGGCGTGTCGGTCGAGGTGCTCATGGCTCCATCCTACTCGGACAAAACGAAAAAATCGAACACAAAGTCGGGCGGCGGACCCGCCGATCCTGGGCCATATCCGGGCCATTTCCGCCCACTGAACCAACTGCGAGCAACTGCGAGCAACTGCGAGCAACTGCGAGCAACTGCGACGATCCAGGAAAATGCCTGGTCAGAAGCATCCCGCCACCATAGATACAGTGCGAAAACCGCCCCGAAGTCACTGTGGATCTTCGCCTGGAGGTCGTCGCCTCGAGGGCTCAGCCGCCACGAGGACAGGGTGATGACGACGGCGATGTAGACGAAGGGCAGGGCGAGCACGGCGATGGCGAGTCCTGGGAGCCAGAAGATCGCGACGACGACGGCTGCGATGACGACCGCAGCGGCGAGGAGCCAGAAGAGCCTGATCCTCGACGGTTTGATCCAGGTCGGATAGTTCGGCCTGTCCTCCACGGCGCCCACCTCAATCCACACACACCGCTTCCGGATGCAGCCCAGAGTGTCCGCAACGCTACGCCGCACACCGCCGGGACGCGACCCGCTGCCGAACGCGGTCCGGGCGCTGCCCCGCTCGACGCAGCCGAGGGAAGATAGAACCATGGTCGGATACCTGCCGCCGAGCAGCGACGACGAGGGCGCGCCGCGCCCGCGACGGCCGAGGACGACCCCCGTGCGCCCCGGTGGTCCCGGTCGCGTCGAGCGGTTCGCCCACGAGGGCCTCGTCGTCGAGACCGAGGAGCTCCCCGGCGAGCGCCGCGGCCCGGCACCGGTGTTCCTGCTGGTGCACGGCATCGGCATGGGTCGGACGGTGTTCGGCGCGCTCGCCGACATCCTGCGCCGGCACGGGACCGTGCTCACGCTCGACCAGCCCGGCTACGGCGCCTCGCCCGAGCCGGAGCCGACGGCGTCGATGGCGTGGACAGCGGACGTGATCGCGGCCTGGTTGCGCTCGCACGGCCGGGGGCCGGTGGTGGCCGTCGGCCACTCGATGGGCAGCCAGGTGGTCGCCGAGCTCGCCGTGCGCCATCCCGAGGCCGTGTCGCGCCTGGTGCTGGTCGCCCCGACCGTCGACCGGCACGCCCGGCGCCTCGGCGTCCAGCTGCACCGGCTCGCCCGGGACCTCGTCGGCGAGAGCCCGCGGGTGCTCGTCGTCGGCGGACGCGAGTACCTGCGCGCCGGTCCGCACCTGCGCCGCAAGCTCGGCGCCATGCTCGAGCACCGGCCCGAGCTGCTGTACCCGCGCATCCAGGCGCCGACGCTCGTGCTGCGCGGCAGCCGCGACCCGGTGTCGCCGCTGCCCTGGTGCCTCGAGGTCGCGGCGGCGATCCCCGAGGCGCGGCTCGAGCAGGTCGAGGGGCACGGTCACGAGGCGATGATCCGCGACCCGGAGCAGGCCGCGGCGCTCATCCTGCGCTTCGTCGCGGACGCCACGCACCGGTAACACCGCCCCGGTAGCGTGGAGCCGTGCGCGAACTGACTCCCACGGAAGCCATCGACCTGGTCGGCCGCTACGAGGCGGAGCAGAGCATCCCCGAGCGGATGCGCGCCGACGTGCGGCTGCTCGGCGGACTGCTCGGCCAGGTGCTGCGCGAGAGCGGTTCGCCGGGCCTGTACGAGGACGTCGAGCGGCTGCGCACCGCCACCATCCAGGCCTACACGGACGAGACGCCGGAGGCCTTCGCCCGGGCCATGGCGATCGCGGACTCGTTCACGATCGACCGCGCCGACGAGGTGGCCCGCGCCTTCACCGCCTACTTCCACCTCGTCAACCTCGCCGAGGAGCACCAGCGCGTGCGCGTGCTCTCCGAGCGCGGTTCGCGGCCGCCCTCGGGCGATCCCACCGACTCGGTCGGGGCGGCGTTCGCGCAGCTCGCGAGCGAGATCGGCGCGGATGCCGCGACCGCGCGGCTGCAGGCGATGCGCTTCCACCCGGTGTTCACCGCGCACCCCACCGAGGCCCGCCGCCGGGCGGTGTCCGGCAGCATCCGCCGGCTCGCCGAGCTGCTCGTCGAGCACGACGCCGCCGCGCAGGGCCCCGAGGGCGCGCGCGTGGAGCGGGGCATGGTCGAGGAGGTGGACACGCTGTGGCGCACGGCGCCGCTGCGGGCGGAGAAGCCCTCGCCCGTCGACGAGGTGCGCTCGATCATGGCCGTGTTCGACGAGACGCTGTACACATCGGTGCCGGCCGTGTACCAGCGCATCGACGACGTGCTGCAGGGCGAGCGCTCCGGCGAGGACGCCCCGG
The DNA here is from genome assembly GCA_047605685.1 of Microbacteriaceae bacterium. Classification (GTDB taxonomy): domain Bacteria; phylum Actinomycetota; class Actinomycetes; order Actinomycetales; family Microbacteriaceae; genus JAUASV01. The sequence goes on along the minus strand of JASGFF010000058.1, from coordinate 15,333 downwards.
TCGTGCGACCGTTCGTGCGACTGGGCACCTGGGTGGGCGGCGACCGGGACGGCAACCCTTTCGTCACGGCCTCCGTCACGAAGAAGGCGGCCGCCATCGCGAGCGAGCACGTGCTGCTCGGCCTGGAGAGCACCGCCATGCGGGTCGGCCGCGGCCTCACCCTCGACGCCGCCACGACGCCGCCCTCCGCGGAGCTGCTCGACCTGTGGCAGCGGCTGCGCGCGACCGACGAGGAGGCGGCGACGGAGATCGCGAAACGCTCGCCGAACGAGCCGCACCGCCGCATCCTGCTGCTCGTCGCGCGCCGCATCGCCGCGACCCGCGCCCGCGACGCGGACCTGGCCTATGCCGACCCCGAGGAGCTGCTCGCCGACCTCACCGTCGTGCAGCAGTCGCTCATCGCCGCGGGCGCGCCGCGGCAGGCCTACGGGCAGCTGCAGCGGCTGATCTGGCAGGTGCAGACATTCGGCTTCCACCTCGCCGAGCTCGAGGTACGGCAGCACTCGGCGGTGCACGCGCGGGTGCTCGCCGAGCTCGAGGCCGGGCGCGAGACCGGCGAGCCGCTCAGCGAGCTCGCCGAGGAGGTGCTCGAGGTCATCCGCACGATCGCGCAGATCCAGCGGCGATTCGGGCCGCGCGCCGCCGGACGCTACATCGTCTCCTTCACCCGGTCCGCGGACGATCTCGCCGCCGTGCACCGGCTGGCCCGCGCCGCCGTGGGGCCGAACGGCACCCCGCCGGTGCTCGACGTCATCCCGCTGTTCGAGACCTTCGCCGACCTGCAGGCCGCGCCGCGCATCCTCGCCGAGATCGTCGAGCACCCCGAGTTCGGCTCCCGACTCGCGGCCACCGGCCGCCGGCTGGAGGTCATGCTCGGCTACTCCGACTCCTCGAAGGACGTCGGGCCGGTCGCCGCCACCCTCGCCCTCTACGAGGCGCAGCAGCGGATCGCCGCCTGGGCACGCGAGAACGACATCGAGCTCACCCTGTTCCACGGCCGCGGCGGCGCGCTCGGCCGCGGCGGCGGCCCGGCGAACTCGGCGATCCTCGCCCAGCCGCCGCACTCCGTCGACGGGCGTTTCAAGCTCACCGAGCAGGGCGAGGTGATCTTCGCCCGCTACGGCGACGAGCACATCGCGATGCGGCACATCGACCAGGTCGCGGCGGCGGTGCTGCTGGCATCCGCCCCCTCCATCGAGCAGCGCAACCGGGATGCCGCGGAGCGCTACGCCGACGTCGCGGCGACGATGGACGCCGCGAGCCGCGAGCGCTTTTTCGCGCTCGTGCACTCCCCCGGCTTCGCGCCGTGGTTCGCGACGGTGACGCCCATGGAGGAGATCGGGCTGCTCGCGCTCGGCTCGCGGCCGGCCCGCCGCGGCCTCTCGGTGGAGTCGCTGGAGGACCTCCGCGCCATCCCCTGGGTGTTCTCCTGGACGCAGGCGCGCATCAACCTCACCGGCTGGTTCGGGCTCGGCAGCGCGCTCGCCGCCGTCGGCGACGAGGAGCGCCTCACCGCGGCCTACCGCGAGTGGCCGCTGTTCCGCACGATGATCGACAACGTGGCGATGAGCCTCGCGAAGGCCGACGTCCGGATCGCGCGGCACTACCTGGCCCTCGGCGACCGCGACGACCTCGCCGCCCTGGTGCTCGAGGAGATGGAGCTCACCGGCTCGTGGGTGGTGCGGCTCGCCGGCGGCGGCGAGCTGCTCGCCAACAAGCCGGTGCTGCAGCGCGCCGTGAAGATGCGCTCCCCCTACGTCGACGCGCTCTCGCTGCTGCAGCTGCGCGCCCTGCGGGCACTGCGTGAGACGCCCGAGACGGCGATCCCGGACCCCGAGCTGCAGCGGCTGCTGCTGCTGTCGGTGAGCGGCGTGGCCGCCGGACTGCAGAACACCGGCTGACACCACAGCGGCAGACACCACACCGGTAGACGACGCCCCGGCCCCGCGGTCACTCGACGGTCACTCGACGGCGGCCGCGGTCCCGGCCGACCGCGCCGACGCCGGCTCATGCTGCGGTGTCAGCTGCGGTGTCGGCTCAGGAGCCTGCTGCGAGAGCGGTGTCCGATCCGCGACCGGCTGCGCGGGCGTGCCCAGCCGCACCCGGCGAGGATGCCCGGAACTGCCCCCGACCCGGCGATAGCGCGGTGCCGCGGCGGCCTCGACGGCTTCCGGCGCGGGGGGAGCGGCCTCGGTGGCATCCGCCGGGGCCGCCTGCTGGAATGCCCGGCTCGCCGGTGACGCCTGGGCTGCCGGCGGCACCTGGGTCGCCTGGCCAGCCGGTGACGCGTCCGCCCGGGCCACCGCGGGGGCGACGACGCCGGCCGCGTCGCCGGCAACGGGAGCCCCCGCGACGGACACCCCCGCAGCGGGCACCCCGGCAGCGGGCGCCCCGGCAGGGGGCACGGCCGACACCGGCTCGGCGAGCGCCTCGCGCACGATCCTGCGCGGGTCGTACTGCGTCACGAGCTGGTCCCACTCCCGCCGGGTGAACGGGACGCCGCTCTCCTGCTCGGCCCGCTCGCGGCTCGTCTCGAGGAAGCGGCGGAAGCTCCGGATGAGCTCGGCCAGCCGGGTCGCATAGGCCGGCAGCCGGGTCGGGCCGATGATCACGGCCGCGACGACCAGCACGACCACGAGCTTCTCGAAGGACAGTCCGAACATCGTCAACCTCCCACAGCGGTGCGAGAGGCCGCCTCGTTGGAGGCCGCCTCGTTGGAGTCGAGGCGGCGAGCCGCGCGGCGGTCGTGCACGCGGGTCACGGCGACGGCCACGAGATACAGCGCCGACATCGGCACCGCGATCAGGAACATGGAGAGAACATCCGCCGAGGGGGTCACGAGGGCGCTGAACAGCACGATCGCGACGACGGCGAGACGCCAGCTGCGGCCGATGGTGCGCGCCGAGAGGATGCCGGCAAAGTTGAGCAGCACCACGAAGACCGGCAGCACGAAGGCGAGGCCGGTGGCCGCTGCGAGCTTGAGGGCGAAGCCCACGTAGGTCGAGGCGGTCAGGATCGTGCTGTCCTCGCTCGAGGCGAAGCTCGTCAGCACCGACACCATGTGCGGCAGCAGCACGACGCCCGCGGTGCAGCCGGCGAGGAACAGCGGCAGCGCCGTGAACAGGAAGCCGTAGGTGAACCTCTTCTCGCGCCGGGTGAGACCGGGCGCGATGTAGGCGAGCAGCTCGTAGAGCCACAGCGGGCTGGCGAGCACGACACCGGCGAGGATGGCGATCTGCAGCTTGAGGTCGAAGGCGCCGGTGATGCTGTCGTAGTTGAGGCTCGCGTTGCGGGACTCGGCGAGCTGCTCGATGGGCTCGCGGAGCACATCGAGGATCGTGCCCGAGAGCAGGTATCCGATGACGGTCGCCGCGGCGAGGGCGGATGCCGCTCGGATGAGCCGCTTGCGTGCTTCACGCAGGTGCTCCTGGAGCGGCATCCGGCCCTGCGCGCCGGCGACCGTCGTCATGACGTGACCCGCTCCGTCTTCGCGGGCGCGGCGACCACCGGCTCGGCGACGGCCGGCTCCGCGACCGCCGACTCCGCGACGATCGGCGAGGCGACCGTCGCCGGCTCGGCGACCTCCTTCTTCAGGATGCGGACGGACTGGCCGACGCTACGGGCCAGCGCGGGGAGCTTGGTGGCGCCGAAGAGCAGGACGACGACGGCGAGGATGATCAGGGCGTGCCATCCGGTGAGGTTGCTGAACATGGGGGTCTCCTTGAGTACTCGGGGGCGGGTCAGTGGCCGGCGCCGCTCGAGCCCGAGGGCACGCTGCCGGCGGTGGTGGCGGTCTCGGTGTCGATGCGGACCACGAGGTTCGACACGTAGCCGCTCGTGGTGTCGCCGCTGATCGTGGCGGTCTGCAGGGCGGCACTGTCGTCGCTGAACACGTTGTCGGTGGCGAGGGTCACCTGCGAGAGGTTCTGCGAGGAGCCGTCGTAGGCGTCGAGGGCGTAGACGTCGTTGAGCACGTCCTCGGGGAACGTCATCTGCGAGGTCGCGATGGCGTTGGTGGAGTCGGTGATCGAGTCCAGGTCGGGATAGACCTCGAAGTGGATGTGCGGCCACCGGCCGGAATAGCAGGCGGGGAACTTCGAGGTGAACGTCACCACGCCGTCGGCGTCGGCGACCTGCACGCCGCGCAGGAACGTCTCGCTCTCGACGCCCTCCGAGTACATCGAGTACAGGCCCTCGTGGTTGCAGTGCCAGGCGTAGACGGCGGCGTTCGCGAAGGGGGCGTCGTCGTTGGCCATGTCGGTGAGGGTGAGGCTGAACGAGAGCGGCACCCCTTCGACGACCTCGGTGGAGCCGATGCTCGTGGTGATGTCGCTGCGGACGATGCCGGACTCCTCGAGGATGTCGACGGTCTCGCCGGAATCGTTGGTGTTGGAGCCGTCGGCCGGGTAGGGGCCGGCGGTCTCGTCGGGGATCTCCGCGTCGGGCAGCTCGTCGGCGGCGGTGGTCGCCGAGGTGGTCCCGCTCGACGAGGTGCTCCCGCTCGACGACGAGGCGCTGTCGGAGCTGGAGCTGGAGCTCGAGCTCGAGCTCGCACAGGCGGCGAGCACGGTCGCCCCGGCACCGAGGCCGACGAGGCCGAGCACGGTTCGGCGGTTCACGATGGTGCGCATGTCGAAGCGCACGCCCTGGTCGACGACGTCCTCGTCGGGGTGGTCGAGCAGCCGACCCTCGTAGGCCGGGCCGTCGGGGGTCTCCTCCGGGGTGGGAACACGGTTGGGCATGATGGCCTCCTGGTGGGACGGGAGCCCGGGGGTCGAGCTCGATGTCTCAGAGACAACAGCGTCATCCCAAGAGTTTCCTATGTAAGTGCTTTAGCCAAACAAAGAGTCGAATGAAGGAGGCCTTCCGGCGGCAGGAGCGCTTCCGCTGGCTCGATGATGCACGGTTGGCGTTCAGTCGGGGCTCGGATAGGGTTCAGGCCGCACCGCCACGATGCCCGCGACGGGAGGGCCCGCAGATGGACAGCAGCAGCGACCGCGGGAGCGGCCGGATGGTCAGCCGGCGGGCCGTGCTCGGCGCCGGGATCGGCGGGACGGCCGTCGTCGTGCTCGCCGGCTGCGACGACCCCGGCGGCGCCCCGGCGAGCAGCAGCGCCCCGGCGAGCAGCAGCGCCTCGGCGAGCGACAGCGCCTCGGCGACGCCCCGGGTCACATCGACGAGCGGCACGGTGCCCGCCGTCGACCTGCTCGAGGTGCCGGCCGACCCGGACTTCCGCTTCGCGGAGTCGCTCGACGGCGACAGCGGCTCCACGGCCGTGACATCCGCCTTCCTGCTGGCGCGGAACCTGGTCACCAACGCCGAGTTCGCCGCCTTCGCCGCGGCGACCGGCACCGAGCCGCCCGGCTACTTCGACGACGGCGCGCCGCCGGCGGGCCGGGAGGACCACCCGGTGCTGTACGTCTCCGCCGAGACCGCCGAGGCCTACTGCGACTGGCTCACCGCGACGGTCTCCGGCTATGCCTTCCGGCTGCCGAGCGAGCCGGAGTGGGAGCTCGCGGCGAGCGCGGGCGACGGCCGCAGCTACCCCTGGGGAGAACAGGGCCCGGGTTACGCCGACGGCACGCTCACCACGAACTTCACGTTCAACGGCGTCATCGCCGCGGCGGCGCTCGCGGCGCACGGGGACGAGCTGGTGACCTACGTGGACGAGTCGAGCGCGGCCGGCACGCAGCAGAGGCTGTCGTCGATCCTGACGATCTCCAGAGACGGCGAGGTGAGCGGCTGGGTCGACCACGACGGCCGCACCGGCTTCATCTACACCGATCTGTTCGCCGAGCTCACCGCCGACGGCGGCTACACGACCGCCGTCGGCTCCTACCCGGACGCCGCCGGCCCCTACGGCCATCTCGACCTCGCCGGCAACGCCTACGAGTGGACGAGCAGCGAGATCACCGCGACGAACGGCGCCGAGAAGGGCGCCCGCGTGCGCGCCGTGCGCGGCGGCTCCTGGTACGCCCACGCGAGCAGCTGCAAGACCGGCTACCGCGGCGAGGGTCGCCCGGCCTCCGGCGGCCACAACAGCGTCGGCTTCCGGGTGGCGGCCGACGCCGACTGAGCCGGGAGGCCACAAGTCGAGCCGGCCAAGGCCGGAGACCTGACGTCAATGACCAAGGAGGTCGCCTCCTGCGGGCTCGTCCACGCTTAGCGCACGGCCCCGCGGCAGCGGTTCAGTACAGCAGCGACGCCAGCCGGCGGCGGGCGGCGGCGACCCGCGGGTCGTCGGCACCGGCGATCTCGAAGTAGTCGACGAGCCGGGCGCGCACGGTGCCCTTGTCCTCGGCGTCGAGGCTCGGGAACAGCTCGAGCAGCCGGTCGAAGGCGTCGTCGAGGTGGCCGCCCGCGACGTCGAGGTCCGCGACGGCGAGCGCGGCGGTGACGTCACCGGCATCGGCGGCGGCCGCAGAGCGCACGGCGGCCGCGTCGGCGCCGCTCACCCGGTCGAGCAGCCGCACCTGGGCGAGGCCCGCGACGGCGAGCCGGTCGTTCGGGTCCTGCGCGATCGCGGTCTGGTACTCGCGGATCGCGGCCTGGTAGTCGCCCGCGGCGATCGCGTCGTAGGCGGCCTGGTGGTGCGGCGGCAGCGGTGCCTCCGGCGTCTCGCCCTCGGCATCCACGCCGTCGTCGTCGACGGGCACGCTGCCGGTGACTCCCTGCTGGGCCGCCAGCTGCAGCAGCTGGTCGAACACCTGCCGGATCTGCTCGTCCTCGGGCAGGCCGACGAAGAGCTGCACCGGGCGGCCGCCGATGATCGCCGCGACCGCGGGCACCTCGACCACCTGGAACGCCTGTGCGAGCTGGGGGTTCGTGCTGCCGTCGACCGTCGCGAGCACCAGCCGGCCGCCGTAGCCGGCGATGAGCGGGCCGAGCGCGGGCCGCTGGCCGGCGCCGTGGAACTCGATGACGACGGGAACGCTCGTGGACAGCTCGACGACCGACTGGAACGTCGCGTCGCTCGCCGCGATCACGACGGCAGCCTCCGCCGCGCCGCCGGTCGGCTGGCCAGACTGACCGCCGGGTCCCGCGGGCGGCTCCGCCCGTCGGCTCACGAGCGGCGACAGGTCGATCGCCCCGCGCAGGTTCGCGAGGCTGGGCGGCACGTTCGTCATTTCTTGACCTCCGAGGCGGACACGAGGCCGCTCGCGTATCCGAGCAGCGTCACCAGTCCCGAGGTGTCTGTCTGCCCCGGGACGAAGAACAGCAGCTGGTCGCTGTACACGGCATTGATGCCGGTGTCGCTCGTCGACACCTTCGACAGTGCCCGCACATCGTCGGGTGCCGAGACGGTCGCCCCGGTCTCAACGGGCTTCACGGTCTCGGTCTCGTTGAGCTCGACGGCCACGAGCGCGCCGGCATCGATCGTCGCGAGCACGATCACCGAGCCGTCACCTGGCGCGTTGGAGAACACCAGCTTGGCGGTGTCCGGCAGCGCCTTCTGCCGTTTCTTCTTCGCGGCCGCGCCGACGCTGTCGCGCAGCGAGTCGTTCGACTCGTCGAAGCTCGCGAAGTACGCGCTGGCATCGTCGTTGATGAGGATGTCGCCGTACTCCGCGGCCAGCTGGGAGGGCACGACCTTGAGCAGCGAGGTGTCCGGGTCGAGCTGCGGCGCTCCGACCGACGTCTCGGCGACGCCCGGGATGACGGCGCCGGGCTCGAGGCTGATCGCGTACTGCACCATGTAGTTCGACCGGGCGTCCTGCTGCACGAGCATCATCGCGAGCGGCGGCAGCGCGCTGTCGGAGGTGTAGCCGGCGACGACGAACACGGTGCGCGGCCACAGCTCGGTCTGCTGCGGCAGCAGGATCTCCGGATCGCCGTCCGGGATCGCCGCCACCGCCTCGGCGTTGTCCTTGTCGTCCTTGCGGATCGTGTAGTTCGCGGTGCGCTGCTCGAGCGCCGGCCCGGCGAAGCGCGTCGCCGCGAGCGTCGCGTCCATGTCCGAGTCCGCCTGGTCGGCGACGGCACGGATGCGTTCGAGGATCGTCGCCGCCTGCGCGGCGGTGACCGCGGGCGCGGCGGTGTCGGTGCTGGCATCCGCCGTGGACGTCGCCGTCTGGCTCGGCTCGGGCGTCGGCTCCGCCGTGCAGCCGGCCAGCCCGACGGCGGCGATGGCGAGGACGGCCGGCGCGAGCAGCAGCCGGCGCGAGGAGCGTCTGCCGCCGAGGCGCGGACCCGTCGCACCCGGCTGGGCGCGAGTGCGCCTGGAGGGCTTGTAGCGCGGCCGCTTGGGCAGCTTCGGCATCTTCGGCGTCTTGCGCCGCGGCCCGCGGGCGCTGCGCACGCGCAGGATCGCCCAAAGCAGCAGGGCCAGCCCGACGATGAGCACCACGGCACCGCCGAGCAGCAGCGGGGTCGCCCAGGGCGTCGAGTTGTCCACCGACCAGGTGATCGAGACGTCCGCGGGCGCGGCGTCGCTGCCGTCGCCGACGATCACGATGCTCTTCTCGGCGTTCACCAGCAGCTTCTGGGTGATGCGGCCGGTTCCCGAGTACTCGCCGTACCAGAGGTCGCTGCCCGCCGGATCCGGCACCGTGCTCTCGCTGCCGCTGACCACGGTGTTGACGAGCTCGCGGGTGTCGGCGTCGTAGCTGAGCACGTTGTGGCTCGCCTCGCCCACCCAGCCGTCGACGTCCACCGTGCTGCCCACGGCGGCGAAGACGCGCTGCTCGGCGTCGCCGGTCACCCGCAGCTTCTGCGTGTTCGGGAAGGTGCGCATGACCGAGCCGTCGATCACCGTGACCGGTGCCGTCGAGTCGAGGTGCACCGACACCGTCACGTGGTCCGGCAGCTTGAGGACTGTCTGCTGGGCCACCCCGGTGCCGATCATCACAGCCGCGATCACCACGCTCACGATCGCGAACACGAAACGCACGGACGCTCTCTCCTCTCACGCCGGGCGGCGCGCGGCACCCCGCGCCGTCGCGCATCGAGGCGCCGAACGACCCGGGCTGCCACGCCGGAAGCCGGCGGCAAAGACATCCCAGGATATCCGACCGCCCGCACACCGGCCTAACCGGGGCTGGGCGAGCGCTAGCCGCCGGGGCCCGGCACCGGGATGCCCGGTGACGCGCCGGGGCATAAACTCGACTCCGAAATCCCGTCATCGGGCCCGGAGACCACCACCGGCCCCGATACCACCATCGGCAAGGAGACTCCCCGTGGCAGCTGACCAAGCCGAGTTCGGCACCGAGATGCGCGGCTACAAACGGGACGCCGTCGACCGGGTGATCCAGGAGCTGCGCCGGGAGCTCATCAAGGCGAACTCCGATCGTGCCGAGGCGCAGAAGGAGGCGCGACGGCTCGCCGCCGTCGCCGAGGACCTGCAGGCGGAGCTCGACGAGACCGGCACGCCGACCTACAGCGGGCTCGGCCGCAAGCTCGAGAACACCCTGCGGGTCGCCGAGGAGCAGTCGACCCGGCTGATCGCCCAGGCGGACATCGACGCGGAGAAGCTGCGCGCGAGCGCGCGCGCCGAGGCACAGCAGCTCGTCGACGACGCCCGGTCGACGGCCGCGTCCACGCTCGAGGAGGCCCAGGCCCGCGGCCAGCAGATCGTCGACGGCGCCCGCGCCGAGGCAGAGAGCGTCGTGGCGCGGGCGCGCGCGGAGGCGCAGCTGCTCGTCGACGACGCCCTGCGTGAGGCCGCGGCCGTGCGCGGAGCCGTCGCGACCGAGACTGCGGACGCCCGCGCCATCGCGCGCCGCGAGGCCGCGGCGCTACGCGCCGAGGGCGAGCGCGAGGCCGCCGAGATCAAGGCCCTCGCCGCGCGCGAGTCCGAGGAGTCGCGGGAGGCCGCCGCACGGCTCGCGCGCGACACCGAGCGGGGGCGTACCCAGTTCGAGGCCGAGAGCACCCGCCAGCGCGACGACCTGGCCCGCGAGCTCGAGTCGGCGCGCTCGGCGCTCGAGAGGGAGGTCGCCTCGACCCGGGAGCGCCTCGCCGCCGACGAGCAGAACACCCGGACGGCGCTCGAGCGCGACGTCGCCGCGACGCGCGCGCAGCTCGACCGCGACATCCGCTCGACGCGCGAGGCGCTCGACACCGAGGTGGAGAGCACCCGGGCGGACCTCGAGCGCGAGATCGCCGCGGCCCGAGCATCGTTCGACGCGGAGTCGAGCGCGACCCGTGCCGCGCTCGAGCACGAGACGCTCTCCACGCGAGCGGCCGCGGACGCGGAGGCGGAGGCGTCTCGGGCCGCCGCCGCCGCCGAGGTGGAGCAGGTGCGCGCCGAGCTCGCCGCCGAGGCGGAGGCCGAGCGCGCCCGGCTCGCCGCCGAGATCGCCGAGCAGCGCGCGGCGCTCGCCGAGGAGATCGCGACCACCCGGGCGCAGCTCGCACACGAGGTGGACGAGAGCCGCGGCCGGCTCTCCGCCGAGGCCGAGCAGGCCCGGCTCGACCTCGACGTGGAGCTGCGGGCGCGCCGTGACGAGGCCGAGAAGGAGCACCTGGCCAAGCAGCAGGAGGCCAGCCTGCAGATGGACACCTATCTGAAGGAGGCCGGCAGCCAGATCGAGGCCGCCGACCGGCGGGCCGCCGAGAAGCGGCAGGAGGCCGACCGGCTCGCCCAGGAGGCGAACGAGACGGCCCGACGCATCCGCGAGGAGGCGGACGCCTACGCCGCGACTACCCGCGGCCAGGCGGACGCGCACGCCGCTAAGACGGTCCGGGCGACCCAGGAGGAGACCCGCCGGCTGGTCTCGGACGCCGAGGAGCGGCTGTCGCAGATCCGCATCGAGCGCGAGACCGTCGCGGGCTACTTCGAGAACCTGCGCGGCATCCTCTCCAACGCCGAGCAGACCGAGCACACGGGCACCGGGCCCGCGGGCGCCGCCGGGTCCGACGACTAGCGGTCGCCGTGATCGTGCAGAACCCGTTCCGCACGGGACTCTTCGCCGGCCTCGGCGTGCTCGTCGCCATCCTCGTCGGCGACGCGGTGAGGGATCTCAGCACGATCATCACCTACGTGGGGGCGGCGCTGTTCCTCGCCCTCGGCCTCGACCCGGTCGTCAGCTGGCTCGAGCGCCACCGGGTCCGACGGTCGATCGCGATCCTGATCACGCTCGCGGTGTTCCTCGGCATCATCGTCGGCCTCGTGTTCGCGCTCATCCCGGTGATCAGCGAGCAGGTGACGAACCTGACCACCACGATCACCGAGGACGTCATCCCGGTGGCGCAAAGCAGCACCGACCTGAACGACTTCCTGGCGCAGATCGCCCCCTGGCTGGACTCGACCGTCGCCGACTACATCGTCGGCGCCGTCACCGACTGGGCGAACACGTCGAGCAACATCACCGCGATCACGAACGGCCTGCTCGAGGCCGGCGTGCAGACGGCCTCGGGACTGTTCGGCGCGCTCATCGTGCTCATCCTGGTGATCTACTTCGTCGCCTCGCTCGGCAGCATCAAACGCGGCATCTACCAGCTGGTGCCGGCCTCCAAGCGGGCGACGTTCGTCGACCTCGCCGAGCAGATCAGCCAGGCGGTCGGCCGCTACGTGATGGGCCAGGTGGGGCTCGCCCTGGTCAACGGCGTGCTGTCGATCGTCTTCCTGTCGGCGATCGGGGTGAAGTATGCGGCGCTGCTGGCGTTCGTCGCCTTCCTCGGCTCGCTCATCCCGCTCGTCGGCACGCTCACGGCCTCGGTGATCATCATCGCCTCGACGCTGCTGTTCACCGGCATCGACTGGCACGTCATCGTCGTCGCCGTCTACTACCTGGTGTACATGCAGGTGGAGGCCTATGTGCTCAACCCGCGCATCATGGCGCGCGCCGTGAAGGTGCCGGGCGTGATCGTCGTCATCGCGGCCCTCATCGGCGGCACGCTGCTCGGCGTGCTCGGCGCGCTCATCGCGATCCCGGTGGCCGCCTCGGTGCTGCTCGTGCTCGAGCAGGTGTTCGTCCCCCGCCAGGCGGAGCTGTAGCCGCCCGCGTCGCGGATCAGTACTCGGTCGGCAACGGCAGCGCGGCGGGGTTGAGCCTGGCCACGATCTCGCTCAGCACCCGGTAGCTCTGGCTCTCCCCCACCCACAGGTGCTTGCCGCCGGCGACCTCGACGAGCTCGGCCTCGGGCGCCGCGGCGAAGCGCCGCCGTGCCTCGGGCGGCCGCAGGAAGTCGTCGAGCTCGGGCACGACGGCGACGAGGCGCCTGCCGCTGCCGGCCCAGGCGGCGATATCGGCATCCGTCGCCCGGTGCAGCGGGGGCGAGAGCAGGATCGCGCCGACGATGGGATGGCCCAGGCCGTACCGCAGCGCGACCTCGGTGCCGAAGGACCAGCCGACGAGCCACGGCGCGGGCAGGCCACGCTCGGCGACGAGGCGCATCGCCGCGGCGAGGTCGAGGCGCTCGGCGACGCCCTCGCCGAAGGCACCCTCCGAGGTGCCGTGCGGGCTCGTCACCCCACGGAAGTTGAACCGCAGCACGGCCATGTCGGCGAGCGCGGGCAGCCGCGCCGCCGCCTTGCGGATGATGTGCGAGTCCATGAAGCCGCCGTGGGTGGGCAGCGGATGCAGCGCCACCAGCGTCGCCACGCTCTCGCGCTCGGCCGGCAGCGCGAGCTCCCCGACGAGGGCGAGCCCGTCCTCGGTGTGCAGCGTCACGGCCTCGCGGCGGGCGGGCAGCACGGCGGCCCCGCGAATCGCGATCGTCATGACGTCCAGTGTTCCATCCGAGCCCGGGCGGCCCGCCCGCCGCACGCGCCCGTCGCCGCGTCGATACCTGGTATTTGCGCGCTCGGCGACACGGGCCGCTAGACAGTTTTCTGACAGTGCTGTCGGTCGGACAGGGCTGTCCGCGCGTCGTTCACGACGCGAAAAACTCAGGGAAGAGGAACAAGGATGTTCGAATCATCGGCCGGGACTCCCGGCATGTCACGACGGGCCCGGCGCCGCATCGCCCCCGCCGCGGCGATCGCGCTCACCGCGCTCGTCGGGGCCTCGGTGGGCCTGCTGCCGAGCACCGCCAGCGCCGCCAGCAGCACGGTCAGCTGTGACGGCGACGACGCGCTCGTCGACGGCTCGCTCACCGTGGCCTCCGGCGAGACCTGCACGGTCACGGCGACCACGTCGCTGCAGAGCCTGACCATCACCGACGACACCTCGGTGATCGCCGTGCCCGACGACTACCTGCTCAGCATCGTCGTCGACGGCGTGGAGACCGGCCAGTACTACGACGGCACCTCCAGCGCCTCGCCGCTGCTCGTGGCACCCGCCACCTACAGCAGCAGCTCGACCACCGGCGTGCAGCTGGTCGTGACGACCGAGCTGGACTACACCATGTTCGGCACGACGTTCCCGCTGCGCCAGGCGCTCGAGATCACGTCATCCGGTGTCGACGCCGACGGCTCGGTGAGCCAGGCGATCACGGGCGGCAGCTACGACGACGACAGCGCCGACGGCATCACCATCAACTCCACCGGCGACGGCCTGGCCGGCGTCGACGTGGAGAGCGGCAGCTACTCGATCAACGACTCGACGATCAACTTCGACGGCAACGGCCGGCTCGACTTCGCCGGCATCGGCGCCGGCATCCGGGCGGCGAACAGCGGCACGAGCGTGCGCGTCGAGAACGCGACCATCGACAACACCGGCGCCGTGCGCTCCGGCATCGTCTTCACCGACGGCGCCACCGGCGTGGTCAAGGACTCGACGATCTCCACGTCCGACGGTGTGCTGCCCGACGACTACACGCTGTCGGCGCCGCCGAACATGCGGCAGGTGCCGTGGGCGCTCGGCCTGACCGGCAACGTGCGCGCCACCAACATGGTCGGTGCGGGCACGAAGGCGACGTACCTCAACGACGACGTGTCCTCGACCAACTGGGGCGTGCTGTCCACCGACTCGACGACCAACAGCTACCTCACCGCGATCAACACCACGGCGACGACCATCGACGGCGGCTACGGCTCCTACGCCGACGGCTCGAGCGTGACCGACACGTTCCTCGGCACCACGTTCGACGTGGACGACTACGGCGTGATCAGCACCGGTGGCACGATCAACATCGGCGACGCCAGCCAGGACGCGGTCAGCACGCTGAACACCGCGAACTCGCTCGGCCTGACCGACGATGACATCGCGGAGGTGACCGACGAGACGTCCACGATCGACTCGGACCGCTTCGGCATCATGTGGCACGGCGGCGGCAGCAGCAACATCGCGGCCGGCACCGTGACCATCGACGGCGGCACCACGATCCACACCGGCGAGACCGCCTTCCAGGACAAGGCCAACGGCATGACGCTGAACCTGGACGGCTCGGACGGTGCGACGGTGCAGAGCGAGAGCGGCGTGATTTTCCAGCTGATGGAGAGCGACGACCCGGGCGGCCTGAGCACGACCTCCGTGTACACCGACCCGGTGTACGCCGGTGACGCCGCGGTCCAGGACACCGACTGGGATCTCACCGACACCTCGGACAGCAACAAGCCCGCGATCGTGAACCTGAGCGACATCGACGTCAACGGCGACTTCTACAACGCGGTCTACAACGACACGCCGAAGAACCTGGTGCTGAGCCTGGACGGCTCGACGGTCGCGGGACGGATCACCTCCAGCACCGCGGTGCACGACGTGGCGACGATCTCCTACGACGACGGTGAGGGCTACCAGTACATCGGCGAGGTCACGAACACAGCCTCGACCCCGGTGAACAACGGTGTCATCGTCGACCTCACCGACGGCTCCACCTGGGTCGCCAAGGGCACCTCGTACCTGACCAGCCTGACCTTCGACGACACCTCGTCGATCCGCGGCTACGGGGACAAGGACGTGACGATCACCATCGACGGCACCGAGTACTCCCCCTCGGACCTCGACGCGGGCACGACCTACACAGGCAGCTATGGTGACCCGATCATCGTGACGGTCGCCGAGGGCACCGTCGCCTCGACCACCACGGTCACCGCGGCGAACACCGTCTACGGCACCGCCGGCACCGCCGAGGTCTCCGTGGAGGATGCCGAGGGCTACGCCGGCACCGGTGACGTCACCGTCTCCGTCGACGGCACCGCGGTCGGCACCGCGACCCTGTCGCAGGGCTCCGCCACCGTGGCACTGCCGTCGGATCTGGCCGTGGGCACGCACAGTGTCACCGCGGTCTACGCCGGCAACGACGACGTGGCAACCTCCACGGGCACCACGACGATCACCGTCACCGCCGCCAGCACCGGCGGCGGCACGACCACGACCACCACGCCGGTGGTGTCGACGACGTCGTTGTCGCTGTCGAAGTCGACGGTGAAGTACGGGGCGAAGCGTTCGGCGACCGTGGCGGTCACGACCGCGACCGGTGCCGCGGCCTCCGGCACCGTGACCGTGG
>JASGFF010000057.1:0-17996 GCA_047605685.1 Microbacteriaceae bacterium | reverse complement strand
GGCCGACCGCGCCGGGCCGCGACGCGCGGCTCGGCGCGAGCAGCGTGGCCTCCTCGGCGGTCGGATGTCCGGCCCCGAGGACGGTCGGGCGCCGGCTCGAGCGGTCGAGGAGCCGGGTCGCGTCCACGGCGGCGGTGTCCGCCGGGAGCGCGTCATCCGGGGGCACGTCATCCGGAGCGGAGGCCCCGGCCGGCGGCACGCGGGGCCGCCGCACGATGCGCCGGGTCCGCTCGCCGACATCCCCCGGCACGACATCCGGCGGCACGGCATCCGGCGGCACGGCACCGGGCAGCCCGGCGCCCGGCACCCCGGCGCCCGGCACCCCGGCACCCATCAGCCCGGCACCCGGCACCCCGGCACCCGCACGGCGCGGGACGAGACGGGTCGCGTCATCCGGCAACGGCGCGGGGGCCGGCTCGCCGGCGGGTGCCTCGGGCGGGTGCTCGCTCATGGCCGGCCCCGGTCCCGGCGACGGGGGGACTCCAGGGTGTCCTCGTCGATCGGCGGCGCTGCACCCGGTGGTCCGGCATCCGGCGGCCCGGCATCCGGCGGCCCGGCATCCGGAACCGCGGCACACCGGTCCGGGCCGGCCGGGGCGCCGGCGACGACGTCGACGACGAGCACCGTCACGTTGTCGTGGCCGCCCGCGGCGAGCGCGAGGCCGACGAGGGCCTCCGCGGTCTGCTGGGGAGGTCTGCGTCCGGCGAGCTGCTCGGCGATCGCCGGGTCGGGCACCTCGCGGGTGAGGCCGTCGGAGCACAGCAGCATCCGATCGCCCGCGGCGATCGGCAGCGTCAGCAGATCGGGGTCGCTGTCGTCGGCGCCGACCGCGCGGGTGATGACATTGCGCCCGCGGTAGCCGGGCAGCTCCTCCGGCGCGAGCAGGCCCGCGTCGATCAGCTGCTGCCCGAGCGAGTGGTCGACGGTGAGCTGCTCGAGCGCGCCCGCGCGCATCCGGTAGACCCGCGAGTCGCCGATGTGGAACACCAGCCAGTGCGGATGCTGCCCCTCCGGCTCGAGCACCGTCAGGCCCGCGACGGTGCTGCCCGCGCCGCGATCCGTCGAGGTGACGATGCCCCGCACCCGGGCGTGGGCGGTCTCGATCGTCGCCCGGACGTCCTCGGCGTCGGGATGCCGGCGACCGACCAGCGCGCCGAGCGCGCCGACCACGGCCGCGCTCGCCCGGTCGCCCGCCTCGTGCCCGCCCATGCCGTCGGCGACCGCGAACACCGGGAACTCGGCGATGAGCGCGTCCTCGTTGACGGCGCGGTGCAGGCCGATGTCGGTGGCCGCACCGACCTCGAACGCGAGAGCCGCCGCCACCGTCAGTCCTGCCGCAGCACGACCGCGAGCTCGCCGATCCGGATGAGCCCGGTCACGGCCGCCGGCGCGTTCGGCTCGAGGTCGCGCTCGGCACCGGAGTCCGCGACGAGCACCGTGCCGTTCGTCGAGGCCAGGTCGGTGATCAGCCAGGCGTCGTCGACGAGCTCCAGCCGGGCATGCGTCTTCGAGACCGTCCTGGTGGGATCGACGAGACGCAGCAGCTGCGCTCCCACGTCGGCCCCGGATGCCGCGGGGTTGCGTCCGAGCAGCACCCGCTCCGCCGTCAGCGCGATCGGCGTGCCGCCCTCGGGCTCCAGGGTCCAGCCGCGCAGCCGGCGTCGCGGGCTGAGCAGGGTGCGCTCGTCGAGCTCCTCGACGGCCGTCACGGCCGGCGTCTCCGCGGCGGGCGGCCCGTCGGCACCGGGCGGCCCGTCGGCACCGGGCGGCGCCTCGACGAGGGTCGGCGTCTCGACAAGCGGCGGCACCTCGGCGGCGGGCGCGGCCGGCGCCGAGGTACCGCGCGGTTGGTCTGCACGGGGCTGCACCTCGACACCGGGCTGCACCTCGGCACCGGGCGGCACCGGGCCCGCCGGGTCGGGGGCCGGCGAGGCGGCGCGTGTGCCGAGGCCGGGCACCTCCTCGATGGGCGGCGCCCACTGCAGCGCACCGGCGGCACCGACGGTGGAGTGTCCGCCCGCCGAGGTCGGCGGCAGCGGAGGCAGCGCCTCGGCCGCGAGCGCGGAATCCCCGACCGGAGCCGGAGCGCCGGCAGCGGGGGACGGCACGGGCGACGGCGGGAGGACCGGCGTGAACGGCAAGGAACCCGGCGGCACGGCCGCCGCGGACGGCGGCACCGGCGACACGGGCGCGGACGGTGGGACGGGTGCGGCCGCCGGTCCGGCCGTGGGCGCCGCTCCGACCGCAGACGACGACACCGGCGACACGGGCGAAGCCGGCGACACAGGCGAGGACGGCGGCACAGGCGAGGACGGCGGCACGGGCGCCGGTGACGGAACCATTGGTCCGGCCACGGTCGGCGGCGCGAGCGGGACCGGCGGCGCGGCCGAGCCCGGCGAACCAGAATAGCCGGGCGGGGCGAACCGGGACGGCGCCTCCGCCGCCGCCGGCGGCGCGAAGCCGGCGGCGAGCCCCGACATCCGCAGCCCGAAGTCGACCCCGGGCGCCCGGCTCGTCGGCTGCGCCGCGCCGAAGCCGAGCAGCGATGCCCACACCGGGAACAGCAGGATGCCGAGCGCCGTGTGCCCGGGGCCCCGGCCGAAGCGCACCGTCACGGCGTGCACCGAGAGGCAGAACACCACGAGGCCCGCGACATCCACGATCGGCAGGAACAGCGTCGCCACCCACAACGGGCTGTAGCCGCCGAGCCGCAACAGCTCGACCAGGTTGAGGACCGGCACCCAGGACCGCCAGCCCTCGACGCCGAGCTTGGCGAACACCCGGCCGAGCGCGAGCGCCGTCCACACGTAGAGCCCCGCGACGACGACGAGCTCGACGAGCACCCCGATGATCGCGCCAACGACCGACAGACCGTCCTGTGTCATCCCTCGTGCGCGCCGGTCGCCCCCCGGCGCTCCTCCTTCCTCATACCCAGCCTCCTCACCGCGAGCCCGCGCACCGCCGCGGGCCGTCCGGTCGATCCTGGCACCGGCAGCCGGCGCAGGAACGAGCGCAACGACAGCGCGGCGACGAGACGGCGCCAGCGGCCCAGATCCCGCTCGAAGACGAGCCGCTCCTGCTCCAGGATGGCCCAGAACCGCTCCGCCTCGCTCTCGACCGGCTCCACCGGGCCGAACACGGCCGTGTCGGCCAGGGCGGCGAGGGCACCGCCCTGCGGGGTGCCGTAGAGCGCGGCCGTCTGCGAGCGGGTCTGCGTCGTCGGCGGCGGACGGCCGTGGTCCACGGCCGCGTCGACGTACTCGTCCCAGCCGCCCACGATGCGCTCCTCGACGACGACGGCGTCCCGCCGACGCCTGCGCCGCCGGGCCTTGGCCACCAGGATCGAGGCGAAGGGCGCGAGCAGCACGGCGATCGCGAGCAGGATCAGCCCCGCGGTCCGCAGCACCGCGGCGAGCCAGGCCAGGTCGAGCCCCCCGGCGGCATCCGGGCTGTCGGTCTCATCGCTGCCCGTCGGGTCGCTCGCCGTCGCCTGCTCTGGCTCGGCGGCGTCCGGCAGCACCTCGGTGCCGTTCTTCGGCGGCTGCTCGCTGGTCTGCGCCGGGTTGAGCGGCTCGGTGTGCTGGGGGGTGGTGTCCAGCGCGACCCAGGCGCCCGTCGCGTCCTGCACCTCCACCCAGGCCGTGAGGTTCTCGCCACGGCACACGTCGGTGCAGGCCGGGATGACCTCGCCGGTGCGCTGCACTCCGGCGAGGGCGAAGCCGAGCACCACGCGCGCCGAGTAGCCGAGGTAGCGGGCCAGCAGGGCGGATGCCACCGCGAACTGCTCGTCGTCGCCGACCGCCGCCACGAGGTCCGCGTCGCTCGCGTCGGCCGCCGCCTGCTGCTGCTTGGCCAGCAGCTGACTGAACAGCGTCTCGATGCGGTCGAGCGAGTGCCCGGCACGACTGGCGGCGAACGTCGAGCCGCCGAGGTCGGTGAGCCAGCTCGGCTCCTCGGTGGGCGCGAATATCGAGTGCGATAGGTAGCCGCGGGCCCGCAGGCTCGCCACGAGCGCCTCCAGGCTCTGGTCGGGCTGCGCGCGCACCCAGTCGACGAGGCTCGCGGGCAGCTCGTCGACGTCGGTCACGACGCCGCCGGCGGCCGGGCCGAGCTCGGCCGCGGCGACGCTCGGCACCGTCGCGGTGAGCGTGATCTCGTCGCCGGAGCCCAGCGAGCCGGTGAGCACGCCCGCCTGCACGCTCTGGTTGTAGAAGAAGGAGTCCTGGTCCTCGCTCGCGTCCGGCCCGGCGAAGTCGACCCGCACGAGGTCCCCGAGCGTCGGCAGCCAGGCGCCGTCGTAGCCGTCGATCGTCAGGGTGAGGGTGCCGCTCTCGCCCTGCGTCGGCGGGTTGAGCGTCGCGGGCACCCGCACGAACTCTCCGGTCTGCCCGGTGCCTCCCGAGGAGTCCACCGCCCGGTACTGCTCGCCGTCGTAGAAGCTCAGCACCGCGAGCCGGATGCGGGCGGCCATCATGTCCTCGTCGCCGGATACCTCGAACAGCGCCCGGGTGTAGGCGTCCCCCGCGAACGAGGCGCGGTAGTCGGTGAGCGGGCTCTCGGTGAGCGCGGGGTTCTCGTCCGGCAGCACCCGGTCGCGCAGCACCTGCCGCACTCCGCCGGCGGTGAGCGACGGCGCCACGAGGGTCGCGACGAGGAGCGCGACCACGACGGTGGCGAGAGCGACCGTGACGCGCCGGGCGAGCACCGCCGCGCCCTGGCGCGACTGCCGGATGCCGCCGAGCGCGCGCGCCCGGCGCAGGGCGCGCTGCCGGTCGTGGTGCACCCGCCAGAGCAGGTAGCCGAGGCCGGCGAGGAAGGCGAGCAGGCCGAGCGCCGCCTGGCGGGACGACTGCCCGGTCAGCAGCGCGAGGGCTCCGCCGCGCTCGAGCGAGGCGGAGCCGAACACGATGGCGAACGCCTGCAGGGCGAGGCCGATCGGCACGAGCAGCACCCAGGCGCGCCGGGCACGGATCGCGAGGCCCATGCCGGCCGCCCCGCCGACGAGGAACACGATGAGGGCGGGCACGAGCAGCCGCTGATAGGAGCCCACCGGGATCGTGGAGATGGTGGCGAGCTCCTTCCAGCTGAGCACGGTGCCGGCAACGAGATCGAGCCAGCCGGGCAGCAGCCGCGCCGGCGCGAGCGCGCTCGGCACCGCGAGCGGCACGCCGAGCAGCAGGTAGGCGAGCGCGACGGCGCCCGCGACGAGCACCGGACTGCGCCGGCGCAGCAGCACCGCGATCGAGGCGGCGACGGCGGTGGTCACGGCCACGAGCAGCAGGAAGCGCCCGGAGCGGTAGATCGGCCAGGCCGCGGCGGCGGCGATCGTCGCCTGCAGCGCCCAGAAGCCCACGGAGGCGGCGAGGATCCCGGTCCCCCGCGGGGGCGCGCCCCTCGCGTCGGCGGCGGCGCTCATGCCCGCACCCGCGCCATCAGGTGGCCCAGGTCGTCGAGCAGGGCGACCGTCATCACCCGCGCCCCGGCGACCTCCCGGTAGGCCGGCGGCGCCTGCCGGTCGCAGACGACGACGAGCACGGCGACGTCGCCGGGGAACTTGACCGAGAGAGCGCGCAGCCGGCGGGCGCCGACGCCCGAGCCGGTCACGACGATCGCGACCGAGACATCCGTCGCCAGCTGCGCGGTCAGCTCGCAGACCTGCTCGACCGGCATAACCGCCTCGCTCGCGCCGATGCGGCACAGGTCGTCGAGCAGCGCGCGGGTGCTCACCGTGGCGAGGCTGCGCACCGAGCGCACCGCGCGGCGCACGAGCTCCGGCAGCTCCTCGCTCGTCACCACCGAGAGCTCGCGCGAGTCGCGGATGGCGCGCACGCCGAGGCTGCCCGCGACGCTCACCGCGAGCTCGAACTCCTCGTCGTCGGCGTATTCCGCGGCGTCCAGGCTCAGCACCACGGCGAGCCGGGAGCGCCGGGTCTCCTCGAACTGGCGCACCATCAGCACGCCGGTCTTCGCCGTCGACTTCCAGTGGATGCCCCGCTGCGGGTCCCCGTGCGCATACTCCCGGATGGCGTGGAAGGAGATGTCGGAGTCGACGACGTGCCGGGACGGCTCACCCTCGAGGTCGCGGATGAAGCCCGTGCTCGTCGAGGGCACCGACGCCGTCACCGGGTGCACGAAGATGTCGCGCAGCTGGTTCCAGACCACCTCGCGCTTGAGCACCCCGATCGGGTCGCTGCGCACGCTCGTCACCGGTCCGACGCCGATGACGCCGCGGCGGCGGGTGCGGATGGCGAGCGGCTCCTCGTGCCGCGCCCCCGCGACGAGCAGCGGCACGTGCACCTCGACGAGGCCGTCACCGGTCGGGATGTCGATGCGCCCGGGCAGGGCCACGCGCGCGGAGGAGTTCACGACGACGATCCGGCCGGTGACGACGTCGCCGGCCACCACCCGCTCGGTGCCGAGCCCCAGCTCGACGGCGTAGGCGTGCCCGCCGAACAGGAACGGGATCGCGACGAGCAGCAGCACGACCGCCACGAGGCCCGCGACGACGAGCTCGACCCAGCCGAGCATCAGCCCGGCCACGAGCCCGAGCGCCGCGAACGCCACGAGCCAGCCGGCCGGGGTGACGGTCTCGCGCAGCCAGCGCCCGGCGGCCAGCAGCCGCGGCACCGCCAGACGCCAGACGCGGATCCACCACACCGCCACCGAGGCGGCACGGGCGCCCGTGCCGGGCGTGTAGCGGGTGTGGGTGGCCGTGCCGGTCGTCGAGACGGTGCGGGACCCGCGGGAGGAGGTGTCCAGGCTCATGTCACGGCATCCGTCTCGACCCCGGCCGCCTCGACCCTGGCCTTGTCGCCCCCGGCCGTGTCGCTCCCGGCCGTCTCGCTCCTGGCCGTGTCGTTCCTGGTGGGCGGCACCGTGTCGAGCAGGATCTGCGCGATCACCGCCTCGGCCGTCACACCGTCGAACTCCGCCTCCGCGTCGAGCACGAGCCGGTGCGCGAGCACCGGCCCGGCGAGCAGCTGCACGTCGTCGGGCGTGACGAATATGCGGCCGTGCGCCGCCGCCCAGGTCTTCGCGGCCTTGGTGAGGGCGCGCGCCGCGCGCACGCTCGCGCCCATCCGCACCTGGGTCGCCGTGCGGCTTGCCTCGACGATGCGCGCGATGTAGTCGAGCAGGAGCGGGTTCACGTAGACGCTGCGGGCGATGTCGGCCATGCCGACGACGACCTCGGGGGTGACGACGGGGCCGAGCTCCTGCTGCGCCTCGGCGGTGGCGGCGAGGATCTGCAGCGTCGCGGCCCGGTCGGGGTAGCCGATCGAGGTCTTCACCATGAACCGGTCCAGCTGCGCCTCGGGCAGTCGGTAGGTGCCGGCCTGCTCGATCGGGTTCTGGGTGGCGATGACGAGGAAGGGCACGCCGACCGGCCGGGACACGGCATCCACCGTCACCCGGCCCTCCTCCATGACCTCCAGCAGCGCCGACTGGGTCTTGGCGCTGGCCCGGTTGATCTCGTCGGCGAGCACGACGTTGGCGAACACCGGCCCGGGATGGAACGCGAACTCGCCGCTCTTCTGGTCGTAGACGGTGATGCCGGTGACGTCGCCCGGCAGCAGGTCGGGGGTGAACTGGATGCGAGTGGCGGTGCCCTGCATGCTCTGGGAGATCGCGCGGGCGAGGCTGGTCTTGCCGGTGCCCGGGAAGTCCTCGAGCAGCACGTGCCCCTCGCTCACCATCGCCGTCAGGCACAGCTCGATGACGTGGCTCTTGCCCAGCACCGCCCGCTCGACGTTGGCGACCATCGCCTGGAACGTGTCGCGGAACCACTGCGCCTGCTCGGTGCTGATCGTCGTCATCTCTCCCCTTGGTGCTGCTCGATTTGGTGCTGCTCGATGCTGCTCGGCCGGCCGTCGGCTCAGCCGTCGGATGTCGCGGTGTCGGTGGGCTCGGCGGTGGCGGGCGCGACATAGCTGCTGCAGGTGGTGTCGCCGGCGTCCCAGGCGTAGGGCAGCAGGCCGCTCACGTGGCTGTCGGTCCAGGTGATGCCCACCCAGACGTCCTTCACCTCGTAGACGGTCGACCAGTCGCTCGGCTCGCCGTCGTCATCGGTGGCGACCTCGTTGCCGTCGGCGTCGAGGTACTCGGCCGAGAGCACCGTCGGCGTGCCGCCGAGCGAGCCGACCCCGCTCGCGCTGAAGCCGCTCAGCCCCGCGTCGCAGCTGAACGAGCTGCTGCCGGAGACCGAGAGCTGGTAGCCGCGGCTGGAGTCGAGGGCCGTCGCGTCCTTGGAGGCCGGGCAGTAGCTCGGCGACTGCTTCGCGCAGTAGTCGACCGAGATGTCCGGGTCCGCGCCGGTGATCGAGGCGGTGTTCGTGTCGGGATCGTAGTTGTTCCACTCGGCGGTGAAGTGCGCCGGGTCGACGGGGTCTGCGGCGCTCTCGTCGACGATGCTGAGCCGGTAGTCGCCGTCGGTGTTGTAGGTGGTGCCGTCGATCGTGGTGGTGTCGCCGGTGTCGGTGATGCGGTACTGCAGCGCGGCGGCGGAGACGCCGGGGTTCTGCGCCGTGAACGCGCTCACCGCCGTGGTGGTGACGTAGCCGTAGCCGTTGGTGACGCAGGCGCCGACGGAGTAGACCTCGTTGGCGTCGAGCCCGGAGACGGTGGAGGAGGAGGAGGACACCACGGCGTCGCCGCCGGATGCCTGCACCGAGCCGCCGCTGGAGCTGATGCTGCAGCTGGGGGCGCTGCTCTGGTAGGCGAAGTAGACGGCCTGGGTGCTCTTCTTGCTGCTGTTGGCGTTGATCGTGACGCCGGTGAGCGTGACCGAGCTCTCGGTGGCGCTGACCGTGCCGCTCGATTTGAGGATCGGCGAGCCGGCCACGACGACGGCCTTGGTCTCGGCCGCGTCCGCCGTCGTCGGCCCCTGGGCGCTCGGCGGCCCCGAGGTGGTCACCGGGGTGATCGTGAGCGAGAGGCCGCCCACCGGGTACTGCAGCACGGCGACCGTGGAGTCGCCGGTACGCACGAGCGTGCCACCGTCGGTGAGCTGATAGCCGTCGACATCCGCCTCGGAGCCGGTGATGGTCACGCGCACGGCGCCCTTCGTCGTCGTCGTGAGGGCGGCGTCGTAGACGGGCTCGAGGCTGACGCTGCCGAGCTCCGGCAGCGCGTACGACCAGGCCTCGACGCTCGGGCCGGTGCTGGAGCGTCCCTCGGCGTTGACGGCATAGGCGGTGTACTCGCGGTGGTCGAGGTTCTTGCTCGTCGTGATCGCCGTGCACACCCCCGCGACCGTGCAGGTCGCCACCGGCTTGCTGCCGCCGTCGACCGTGATCTCGAAGCCGGTGAGCGCCGGGAAGGCGCTGCGCGCGTCGCCGGGGTCGACGGCGAGCTGCACCGTGCGGTCGTCGTAGGAGACCTGGCTCACGGATGCCGCGGCGCGCGGCACCCCGTTGAAGCGCCAGTCGACGCTGCCGTTGCCGTCGCCGGTGGAGCGGTGCACGGTGCCGGCCTGGTCGGCGACGACGAAGCGGACCGTGCACTCGACGCCGTCGACGGTGCCGGACCAGCTGGCCTTGATCGTCGTGGTGCCGACGATCGAGAACGTCACGCCCGGGCAGCTCGCGGCCTGCACCTGCACGAGCTGCAGCGCGCCGGCATCCGCGAAGTAGTTGTACTCGCCGGCCAGGCCGATCACCTCGACGCTGCACGACGTGGCGCTCTCGATGGAGCAGTCCGCGGTGGTGGAGCCGCCGCGGGGCAGCACGTTGGGGGTCTCGCCGACGGTGAGCTGGATGAGACCGACCTCGGTGCTCGAGCCGTAGGCGCCGCTGAAACGCACCGTGATGGTGCCGCGGGTGCCCGGCACCGCGGAGCTCTTGGCGGCGAAGCTGACGGTGCGGGTGCTCGCGTCGTAGCTCGTGTCGAACACCGCGGCGTCGGGCGTCGTGAGCGTGAACTGCACGTCGTCCTCGTCGGTCTTCTCCCCCGCCCAGCTGACCATCGTCATCAGGTCGATGCTCTGCGCGGCCGCCTCCGGGTCGGGCACCACCTCGCGGGAGGCGTCCTTGAGCAGCGGGATGGGCTGCTCGGCCTCCACGGCGATCGGCACGAGCAGCGGCGTGTAGTAGTCCTGGCCCACGAGCCGCACCGGCACGACGCAGGCGTCGGCGTAGGGCGATCCCTGGCCGGCGTCGTAGCGGATCGTGAAGCCCGAGGTGAGCGTGCAGCTCGCGGCCGCCCGCAGCACCGCCTGCACCCCGCCGCCGTCGACCTCGAGCGTCGCGCCGTCCGGCACCGAGACCATGGTGGAGATGTCGAAGCTCGTCGAATCGTTCTCGTCGACCCGGACGGTGCCCACGTCGGAGCGCAGCGCCAGCACGATGTCGTCCTCCCCGGGCACGAGCAGGAAGCCGTAGGAGGTGACCGTGTCGCCCTGATAGTCGGTGCCGGTGAGCGAGAAGGCGATGAGCAGGCTCTGCTCGGGCAGCGGCCCGGCGATGCGGTGGCCGCTGACGGTGTACCCGGCCGGCGCGTTCCACAGCGCCAGGCTGAGGCCGTTCACATCCCCGGACACCCAGCTGACGTGGCCGGTGACGACGTCGAGGCCCTCGGAGGAGAAAGTGGCGCGGTCGTCGACGGAGACGTAGCTGTCGGTGACGATCGGGGCGTCCGGCACGGCGGAGGCGACCACCTTGACCACGACGTAGCCGGTGGCGGCGTTGAGGCCGTCGGCCGTCTGCGCCGTGTAGCGGAACACGAGCGTGCCGGCGGTGTCGCCGGAGTGCAGCGTGACGGCGCCCGCGTCGACCGAGTCGACGAGGGCGGCCTGCGCGGTGTACTGCGTGCTCGTGGCGTCGGCGAAGTCCGGCACGAAGTCGACGAGGTCGAGGGTGCCGCCGAGCGGGTCGATGTCGTTGGCGAGCGGCTCCACGACCGCCGTGTTGCCACCGGCCTCCACCTGCACGTAGTCGGTGTAGGTGACCGGGACGCTCGACTCACGCGCCGCGAGGATGCCGACGCGCACCGTCGCCGTGCCGACCGCGCCCTGGCCGTCGCGCACCTCGTAGCTGAACTCGTCGGTGCCGGCGTAGCTCGTGTCGAGGGCGGTGTAGACGATCGAGGTGCCGTCCGAGGCGACCGCGGCGGCACCGTGGCCCGGCTGGCTGACGATGCGGCTGAGCCGCACCGCGTCGCCGTCGGGATCGACGCCGCTCGTCGGCACGCTGATCGTGACCGACTGGCCCGCCGTCACCCGGGCGTCCAGCTCCTGCGGCTGCGGGTTCCGGTTCTCGCCCGTGGCGACCACGGTGACGAGCACCTCGCCGGTGTCGGCCTGCGCGGGCGAGCCCGCCGAGTAGACGGTGTAGCGCACCGTGTAGGTTCCGGCCTCGTCGGGCGCCAGCAGGCGCAGCTTCGAGCCGGAGGCGAAGGCCAGGCCGCCCTCGGCGGTGCTCGAGACCGCGTCCTCGCCGGGGTCGAGCACGAGGGCGTTGCCGTCGGCGGAGACGTCGTTGGCGAGCACCGACACGTCCACCTGGGCTCCGGCGCGCACCACCACCGAGTCGTCGACGGCGATGGGGCGCTGCGCATCCGTCTCGTCGAGCAGGATGACGGTGGCCACCCCCGTCGCCTGGCGACCGCTGTCGGCGGTGCCGTCGCTCACCGTGAACTCGACGGTGCCGAGCACGCCGGCGCCGCCGGTCACCGTGGTGCCCTTGACCCGCAGCAGGCTGTGGTCGACGACGTCGGCGAACAGCGAGTTCTGGCCGTTCTGCTGCACCGTCGCGCTCGTGAGCACGAGCAGCAGGTCGGCGGGGTTCGACACCGCCGTGAACACGTCGACGGTGGTGTCGAGCTTGGGCCGCACGAACACGGTGATCGGGGCGGCGGTGAGCCCGAGCTGGTCGTCGGGCAGCACGGTCACGCGCACGCTCGCCGAGAGCCCGGTGGTGCTGGCGTCGCTGACGTCGAAGCGCACCACGAAGCTGCCGGCGGCCGGTGCCGTGAAGGTGAGCGTTGTGGTGTCGGCGGCGACGGCGACGCTCGCCGTGTCGTCGGCGCTCGAGGCGTTGGCGAGCGAGAAGGCACCGCTGACGCCGGTGATGTGCGCCGTGGGGTCGATGGTGGTGCTGCGCCCCACGCTCGTGACCACGGAGAACGGGGCGACGCTGAGCGTGGGCGTCGCCGTGATCGTGACGGTGAGCTCGCGGGTCGTCGACTGGCCGAGCGCGTCCGAGACCGTCACCTCGAGGATCACCGGCGCGGTGCGTGTGGAGGAGGCATCCGGATGCTGGTAGTACACCGATCCGTCCTCCGTGACCGCGACACTGCCGGGGTCGTCCGCGTTCTGCTTCGTGACCGAGGAGACATACACCGGGTCGCTCTCCGGGTCCACCCAACCGGAGAGCACCTGGGCCCGGCCGGTGCCGCCGGGCGCCACCTCGATGCCGGGCCAGGCGGTGACCTCCGCACACAGCGCGTCACCGCCGCACCACGTCGGCGCGGTCTCGGTGCCGTCGTCGACGACGCGCAGCGTCACCGTCGCGGTCGCCGTGTGCCCGGTGGTGCCGTCGGTGATCGTGTACTGGAAGCTCGTCTCGCCGCTCGCGTCGTCGGCGACCCGCAGGCTGATCCGTTCCAGCTCGGTCGTCAGGCTCGCGGTGCCGATGCCGGCGTCGAGGCCCTGGACGCTGTCCGGGACGATCGTGAGCACGTCCTCGTTCGGGTCGTGGTCGTTGAGCAGCACCGGCAGCTCGGCGAGCTGCCCGGGCCGCACCCCGAAGGAGTCGTTCTCCGCCGTCGGCGGCATCGGGTCGACGACCTCGGTCTCCTGGGCGTCGTCGCCGACCTGGGTCTGGTCGGGGTCGCCGGCGTCCCAGTCCTGCGAGGAGGCGACGAGCTCGCCGTCGCGGGTCCACACCCAGCCGACCGAGGAGTCGTTGAGGATCAGCTCGTCGGCGGTGACCCGGAACGCGGGCGCGGGGGCGGCCGAGCCGCTCTGGCCGCCGAAGGAGAGCGTCGTGCTCTCGCCGGTGTCGCTGTGCCAGTAGCTGCCGGACTGCCCGCCGGCGGGGATCCAGGCGGCGTAGTCGATGCCGTCGAGCTGCACCGGCGCCGCGGGGGTGCCGAGCTCGGCGCCCGGGGCGACGACGGCGCGCGCCTCGAGCTCGTCCACGTCGACGGCGTACAGCGCCGTCGACGTCGCGGCGTAGACGTCGACGCCCTCCGCGGCGGGCTCCGCGAGGGCGACCGTGTCGGCGCCGTCGAGGTCGACGTCGACGCCCTCGGGATGCGCGCGCGACCACATCGTCTCGCCGCCGTCGAAGAGCAGCCACTCGTCGCCGACCGCGGTGAGCTGCGGCACCGGGTCCTCGGGCACGTCGGACACCGTCGTCTCGTCGACGACCTCGCCGGCGCCGAGGTCGAAGGCGAGCACGGCGCCGCGGTCCGCGGAGTAGGCGTAGAGGATGCCGTCGGTGCCGATCGCGACGGCGGTCGCGGCGTAGGCCGTGGCGTCATCCCCCTCGACGGGGAACGGCACGATCGTCGTCGGCGTGCTGAGCGCGCCGTCGCGGGCCACCCCCACCGAGACGGCGCCGGAGCTGGAGAGGAACGCCACCCAGACGCCGGTCGCGCTCACCGAGGCGGTGCCGGCGGGGGCGGATTGCAGCGCCTCGTCGTCGGTCGCGAGGTTCTGCGGCTCGGCGGGGTCGATGGCCGCGTATTTGAGGTCGTCCTCGGTGAACACGAGCACCGTGTCGTCCGTCTGCACGATCGACGAGGGCGACGTCGCCGGCTTCACGGTGTCGAGCTCGGCGAGCTCGGTGTTCACCCGGCCGTAGCGCTGCGCCCCAGTGGTCGCGTCCTGGTTGAGCGCCCACACCGAGGGGTCGCTCACCGGCACCCGTTTGACGTCGTAGCCGTTCGCGACCACCGCGCCCGCGACGAGGGCCGCGAGCGCCACGCCGCCGGCCGTCGCCTGCAGCCAGCGGCGGCGGGCGAGGGCACGGATGTCGAGGCGCATCACAGCCCTCCGATCACGACCGAGGCCACGAGCGCTCCCACGCCGAGCAGCACCGCACCGGTCGCGACCGCGATGAGGGCGACGTGCCGGCGGCGCGGCCCGCGCGGGGAGAGGATGTCGTCGTCGGCGGGGGCGCGCCCGCCGGTGCCGATGTCGGCGCCGCTGGCGGCGGGGGCGGCGCGCGGCCGTCGGCTCTCGTGCGGCACGGTCGAGACGACCGGGCCGCGGGCGGCGCCGTCGTCGAGGTCGAGCGCGCCGGCCACGGCACTCCAGCCCTGCTCGGCCACCTCCAGCGCCGTCGGGGTGATGCCGAGGCCGGCCTGCACCCGCTGCAGCTCGCGGGCGACGTCCACGAGCCGCGCCGGGCGCCGGGCCGGGTCGCGCTCCATCGTGCGGCGCAGCAGCCCCTCGAGCGGCTCCGGCACGTCGCGGCGGCCGATGGCCCGGTAGCGGGCCCGCGAGATGCGCGCGATGAGGCGCTCACGGGTGTTCTGGCTCGGGTCGTCCACCTCGAAGGGGGTGCGGCCGGCGAGCAGCGTGTACAGCGTGGCGCCGAGGGCCCAGACCTCGCTCGCGACGGTGCCGGGGGTGCGGTCCTCGACCACCTCGGGCGCGCTCCACGGCACGCTCATCGCCGGCAGCAGCTCCTGCCCGCGCCCGGAGAGCGCCGTCGCGATGCCGAAGTCGGCGAGCACGGGGGTGCCGAAGGCGCTGATCAGGATGTTGGCCGGCTTGATGTCGCGGTGCAGGATGCCCTCGCGCACCGCGGTCTCGAGCGCGCTCGCGATCCGCACGCCGGTGTCGAGCACCTCGGGGACCGCGATGACCTCGGTGCGGTAGCGGGAGCCCATCGACCGCGGGCACAGCTCCATGACGAGGTAGGGCCGGCCGTCGGCCGAGATGCTCGCGTCGTAGACGGTCACGATGGAGGGATGCGCGCCGAGGCGGGCCATCACGTCGGCCTCGGCGTTGAACATCCGGCGCACATCCTCGTTGACGACGCCGTGGTGCAGCACCTTGACGGCCACCTGGCGCCTGGGCATGTCCTGCTCGAACAGGAAGACGTCGGCGAAGCCGCCACGGCCCAGCGCCCGGACGTGGTGGAGGCCGGCGAGCACCGGGGGACGCTCCGGCAGCCTCGTCGCCATGCGTCACCCCCGCGCCTCGCCGGTGCCGGCCCGTGCCGTGGCACCGTGCAGTCATCCTAGGTGAGCAAGCGTCCTCGATGGACCACGGCCGTGGCATCCCCGCCGCCGGCGGTCGGCTCAGAAGTCGAACTCGCCGCCGTAGTCCTTCTCGTGGTCGCGGTAGATGGTGTGGTAGTGGATGTTGCTGGAGAACACCACGCCGTTCTGGCAGACGAACTCGATCCACACCCCGGGGCCGTCGATGCGCACGTAGTCGCCCTGGCTGGTGAGGGACGTGTTGCCCGAGTAGGAGACGTAGGTGTCGTCGAGATCGGCCTCGTACTCGGCCAGCAGCTCGGTCGCGGTGTCGTCGGCGGCGACGTCCACCCAGGCGGCGATCGCGTCCAGCACCAGCGCCTTCTGGGTGTCGGTGAGCTGGCTGACCTGGATGCCCGACTTGGTCTCCGGGAACTCGCCGTCGGCGCCCGGCCCGAGCAGCACGTCGCTGTAGCTCTGGCTCAGCTTGGCCGTGCTCAGCTCGCTCGTGGACAGGCTGTTGATCATGTCGTAGATGGCCGTGTACTGCTCGTTCAGCGGCGCATAGGTGGTGCCGGTCGTGCCGCTGCCGTCGGTGCAGTCGTTGTTCGTCGCCGTGTAGCTGGTGTCGTAGGCGACGACCGTGGAGCAGTCGTCCGTCCAGCTCGTCGGCTCGACGCCGATGAAGAACGGCGAGGCGCCGGTGACCTCGCCCGCGTCATAGCTGATGTTCACCGCCAGGTGGTGGCCGCCGAAGTGCAGCTCCCAGGCGCCCGTCGTGCTCGGGGTGCCGAGGAAGGCCAGGTAGTAGTAGTCGCTCTCGTAGGTGCTGCTCGCGCTGCTCGTGGATGCCGCGGCGTCGAGCACGTCGTCGGCGGCGAGGATCTGGATCACCTGGTCGTAGCCGGTGCCGCTGCCGAGGGCGAGCTTGAGCAGTGCCTCGGCCTCGGTGACCTGGTCGTCG
This sequence comes from Microbacteriaceae bacterium, assembly GCA_047605685.1. Lineage (GTDB taxonomy): Bacteria > Actinomycetota > Actinomycetes > Actinomycetales > Microbacteriaceae > JAUASV01. The sequence goes on along the minus strand of JASGFF010000057.1, from coordinate 1,885 downwards.
CTGAGGCTCGTGAACTCGACGCCCACCCGGCACTGCGAGCCGCAGGGCAGGTTCGACCACTGCACGGCGTTCGCCGAGGTGAGCGACAGGACCGCCGAGCTCGCCTGCGAGGTGCTCAGACCCGAGATGAACTCGTTGGCCGCGGTCACGACCTCGGCGACGGTGCCGGATGACGTCGAGCTGTCGTCATCACTCGAGTCGTCATCATCCGTGTCGTCGAACGTCACGGTGGTCGTCGAGAGGCTCGCCGTCGCGGAGGCGCTCGTGTAGCCGCTGAGGCTGGCCGTGACGGTGAGCGTGTAGTCCGCGTCGGCGTTGGGCACCGAGATCGTGGTGGTGGTGGCCCCGGTGGACCACAGGAAGCTCAGCGTGGCGTCCGTGTCCCAGCCGGCGGTGATGGCGCTCAGGGTGCCGGTCTCGTCGCTCGAGGCCGGCGGGGTCCAGGCGATCGTCACCGTGCCGGCGCTCAGGGCGGTCGTGCCGGTGCTCGCGCCGGAGTCGCTCGCGCTCGAGCCGGTGACGACGGCCGCGGTGCTCGTGCTCCACTTGGTCGCCCTGGTGTAGCCGGAGCGCTTCGCGATCACCTTCACCCGGATCGTCTTGCCGAGCTCGGCCGAGGTGACCGTGTACGTCTGCGCGTTGGCGCCGGCGATCCGCACCCCGTCCGCGTACCAGCGGTAGTAGAACTTCGGGCTCGGCGACCAACGGCCGACCACCGCGGAGAGGGTGCTGCCCACCGCGGCCGTGCCGCTGATCGAGACCGCGTGCGCCGTGAGCGTGCCGTGCTTGACCCTCGTCGTCTTCGCGCTCTTCTTCACCACCGTGGTGTAGCCGCTGCGCTTCGCCGTCACCTTGACCGTGAGGTGCTTGCCGAGCTGCGCCGCCTGGATGGTGAGCTTCTTCGAGGTCGCACCCTTGATCCGGGTGCCGTTGGCGTACCACCGGTAGCTGAACTTCGGCGAGCCGCTCCAGCTGCCGACCTTCGCCGTCACGGTCTTGCCGACGGCCACCGTGCCGGAGATCTTGGGGGTGTGCGTCACCGAGAACGCCTGACTCGCCACCGCCGCCGCCGGCACCGAGCCGAACACCAGCGCGAAGGCCGCCGCCACCGCGAACAGCACCCGCCACGGGCTCGCCGCCGACGCGCCCGCCGGATACAGGGCCTGCTGCCTCGTCCGCATCGACATCATCGTTCCCTTCGGACCACGGTCGGCGAAACCACGGCCGGCGCGAGAGTCGCACCCGCACTCACCGCAGCGGCGATCTTACGGAACGCAGCCATCATCGACCCCGATGGCTGCAAACGGGCTCTTCGTCAGGAACGGGCCCGGCCGACAGGCCCGTCAAGAACGGCCGAGGGCCCCGCGGATGCTCCGCGGGGCCCTCGGACCGGTGGGGCGGACGATCAGCTGTAGCCGCCGGAGAAGTCGTCCGAGCTGAACGTGTCGAAGTCGACGAAGCTCAGGTCGGAGTCGGAGAGCAGGCTGTCGTCGGCGTAGAGCTGGCGCGGGTAGCGCTCCGCCTTCGCCTCCTCGGTGGCATCCACCTCGACGTCGCGGTAGTAGGCGAGGCCGGTGCCGGCCGGGATGAGCTTGCCGATGATGACGTTCTCCTTGAGCCCGACGAGCGGGTCGGACTTGCCCTCCATCGCCGCCTGGGTGAGCACCCGGGTGGTCTCCTGGAACGAAGCGGCCGACAGCCACGACTCGGTGGCGAGGCTCGCCTTGGTGATGCCCATCACCTCGCGGCGCGCCGAGGCCGTCTTCCGGCCCTCGGTGAGCGCCGTGCGGTTGATGTCGTTGTAGCGCGCGTGGTCGACGAGCTCGCCGGGCAGCAGCTCGGTGTCGCCGTGGTCGACGACGGTGACCTTGCGCAGCATCTGGCG
>JASGFF010000056.1:0-18056 GCA_047605685.1 Microbacteriaceae bacterium | reverse complement strand
CGCCGTCGCCGGTGAGGGTGTGCGCGTTCGAGGTGGTCTTGTAGATCTTGCCGAAACCGCCGGTGGCGAACACGATCGACTTGGCCTGGAACACGTGCAGCTCGCCGGTGGCGAGCTCGTAGGCGACGACCGCGGCGGGACGGCCGTCGTTCATGATGAGGTCGAGCGCGTAGAACTCGTTGAAGAAGTTGATGCCGTGCTTGACGCAGTTCTGGTACAGCGTCTGCAGGATCATGTGGCCGGTGCGGTCGGCGGCGTAGCAGGCGCGGCGCACCGGCGTCTTGCCGTGATCGGCGGTGTGGCCGCCGAAGCGGCGCTGGTCGATCCGGCCCTCGGGGGTGCGGTTGAACGGCAGGCCCATGTTCTCGAGGTCGATGACGGCGTCGATGGCCTCCTTGGCGAGGATCTCGGCCGCGTCCTGGTCGACGAGGTAGTCACCGCCCTTGACGGTGTCGAAGGTGTGCCACTCCCAGTTGTCCTCCTCGACGTTCGCGAGCGCCGCGGCCATGCCGCCCTGCGCCGCGCCGGTGTGGGAGCGGGTCGGGTAGAGCTTGGAGATGACGGCCGTGCGGGCCTTCGGGCCGGCCTCGATGGCCGCCCGCATCCCGGCGCCGCCGGCGCCGACGATGACCACGTCGTGCGCGTGGTAGTGCACGCCGTCGACGAGCGTGCCGTCGGCGACGCTCGGCGTGCCGCTCACCGGCACACCTCGCCGAGGGTCGCGGCGGTGCCGGGGTCGAGACAGGGGTCGAATGTCGTGAGCACGAGGGTTCCCAGGATGAGCAGGACGGCGGTGGAGACGCCGATGGCGCCCAGGAAGAAGCGGCGCAGCGCCGGGTTCGTCGCGTAGTCGTTGACGATCGTGCGCATGCCGTTCGCCCCGTGGATGAGGGCGAGCCAGAGCATCAGGCCGTCCCAGACCTGCCAGAACGGGTCGGCCCACTTGCCGGCGACGAAGGCCCAGTCGACGGCGCGCACGCCCTCGCCCATGAACAGGTTGACGAAGAGGTGGCCGAAGATCAGCACCACGAGCACGATCCCGGAACCGCGCATGTAGATCCAGCCCCACTTCTCGATGTTGAAGCGGCGTGCCGGCGCGGGCTGCTGGCTGCGCGGCGCGGGGATGGTGGCGGTCATACGGATCCGTTCCCCTGGAACTCGAGGACGATGTTGTGCAGCTGGCGCGGCAGGAAGCCGGCGAGCAGCAGCACCCAGACGACGATGACGATCCAGAACATCAGCCGCTGGTGCCGGGTGCCCCAGCCCCAGAAGTCGATGAGGATGATCCGCAGGCCGTTGAGGGCGTGGAAGCCGATCGCGGCGACGAGTGCCGCCTCGCCGAGCCCCATGATGGGCGTCTTGTAGGTGCCGATGACGGCGTTGTAGGCGTCCGGGTCGATGCGCACGAGCGAGGTGTCGAGGATGTGCACGAGCAGGAAGAAGAAGATCGCCGTGCCGGTGATGCGGTGCAGCACCCAGGACCACATGCCCTCACGGCCGCGGTACAGCGTTCCTGACGGGCGCCGGGGGGTCTCGATGACGGGCGTTCGTCGCTGTGCGGCGAGCGTCCGGGTCGACTCCGAGCTCACTCGTCACCCCCCTCGGCCGCCGGTCATCGGGCGACCATCAGTTCTGCCTGGGACGCGGTCAGTCTAGGCCGCGCCCGGCCGCGCTCGCCGCTTAGGGCGCCCTAAATCGCTCGACGTCGAGACAGTTCGGCGCTCGGCCGTCGGCTCGACGCGGCGGAGAGGTAGTGGTGGACCAGCTCCTCGCCGATGCTATCCCAGCCGCGGCCGAGCATCCGCCGCCGGGCCGCCTCGCCCATCCGGGCGCGCAGCCCGGCGTCGGTCACGAGAGCGCGCACGGCACGGCGCCAGGCGGTGCGCGAGTCGGGGTCGACGAGGATGCCGGTGACGCCCTCCTCGACGATGTCGATCGGCCCGCCGGCGCGCGGCGCCACCACCGGCAGGCCGGTCGCGCCGGCCTCCTGCAGCGTCTGGCCGAACGTCTCCTCGCTGCCGGTGTGCACGAACACGTCGAGCGCGGCGTAGGCGGTCGCCAGCTCCTGGCCGTGCAGCTCGCCGAGCCAGCTCACCGGCATCCCGGTCAGAGCCCGGCGGGCCGCGGGCGCCCCCGGCCCGTCGCCGACGATCGCGATGCGGACGCCCGCGAGCCCCCGCAGCGCCGCGAGCCGCTCCACCTGCTTCTCGGGGGCGAGGCGGCCGACGTAGCCGACGAGCACCTCGTCGGGTGCGGCGAGTCGGGCGCGCAGCGCCCGCGTCGCCGGCAGCGCCCGGTTGCGGGGGTGGTAGCGCTCGGCGTCGACGCCGCGGCCCCAGCGGGCGAGGCGCGGCACGCCGGCCCACTCCAGGTCGGTGATCGCGGCGCTCGAGGGCGCGAGGGTCAGGTCGGCGCGCTCGTGGATGGCACGCACGAGGCGCCAGGCGAGCGGGGAGGCCGCGGCGAGGCCGTTGCGGCGGGCGTAGCCGGCGACATCCGTCTGGTAGACGGCGACGCTCGGGATGCCGAGCCGGCTCGCCGCGGCGATGGCGCTCGCGCCGAGGGCGAACGGCGCGGCGGCGTGCAGCACGTCGGGCGAGAAGGAGTCCAGCAGCGCGGCGATCGCGAGGCTCGGCAGCCCCACCGGGAAGCGCCGGTACGGCAGCGCGGCGACTTCGAACACCGGGAAGCCGGCGTAGCCGGGCGGCGCGCCCGCGCTCGGGGCGATCACCATCGCCTCGTGCCCGCGCTCGGCGAGGTGGTCGAGCACGCGCAGCACGCTCGTGGTGACGCCGTTGACCGTCGGGAGGAAGCTCTCGGTCGCGATCGCGACCCGGAGGGCGTCGGCCATGCCGCGAGGCTAGGGGCGCGCGGTGCCCGGCCGGTGCCCGGGCGGTGAACGGCGGGTGGCCGCGGTGCGGCCCCTCGGTGCTGCGGCCCGTCGGCGCCACGGCCTCTCCGCGGGCGGGGCCCGCCCGTACAGTGGTCGCCATGAGCGCGCCCATCGACGGCTTCTACAGCATCATCCCGGCCGGCGGGATCGGCTCGCGGCTGTGGCCGCTCTCGCGCGCCGACGCGCCGAAGTTCCTGCACGACCTCACCGGCTCGGGCCACTCGCTGCTGCGCGACACCTGGGACCGGCTGGTGCCGCTGTCCGGGGCGCAGCGCATCATGGTCGTCACCGGCCGCGCCCACCGTGCCGCCGTCGAGGCGCAGCTGCCGGCGCTCGCCGATGCGAACATCGTGCTCGAGACCGAGCCGCGCGACTCCACGGCGGCGATCGGCCTCGCCGCGGCGATCCTGCGCCGGCGCGAGCCGGATGTCGTCATCGGCTCCTTCGCCGCCGACCACGTCATCCGCGACCGGCGCGGCTTCCGCCGTTCGGTCGCCGAGGCCGTCGAGGTCGCGCGCGCCGGCTACATCACCACGATCGGGATGACGCCCACCGAGCCGGCGATCGGCTTCGGCTACATCCACACGGCGGGGTCGCTGGCGGTGGCCGCGGCGCCGCGCGCGCTCGCCGTCGACCGTTTCGTCGAGAAGCCCGACCTGGAGACCGCGGGGCGCTACCTGGCCTCGGGGGAGTACCTGTGGAACGCCGGGCTGTTCATCGCCCGGGCGGACGTGCTGCTCGAGCAGCTCGGGCGGCAGCATCCCGCGCTGCTCGCCGGGCTCGAGGAGCTCGCCGGCGCCTGGGACGACCCGGCGGCCCGGGGGCCGGCCGTCGACGCGATCTGGCCGGGGCTGACGAAGATCGCCATCGACTACTCGGTCGCCGAGCCGGCCGCCGCGGCCGGCCGGATGGCGGTGGTGCCGGGCGACTTCGACTGGGACGACGTCGGCGACTTCGCCTCGCTGGCCAAGCTGCACTCCGGCGGCCGGGCGAACGACCTCGCCATCATCGGTGAGCACGCCCGGGTGCTCGCCGACTCCGCGAGCGGCGTGGTGGTGAGCCAGTCGAAGCGCGTGATCTCGCTCATCGGCGTGCAGGACATCGTCGTCGTCGACACCCCCGACGCGCTGCTCGTGACGACGAGCGAGCACGCCCAGCGGGTGAAGTCGGTCGTGGACGCGCTCAAGCTCTCCGGGCGCACGGATGTGCTCTGACGCCTGATGTGCTCTGACGCCTGATGTGCTCTGACGCTTGATGTGCTCTGACGCTTGATGTGCTCTGACGCCAGATGTGATCTGAGTCCGTGTGCTCCGCACGCCCCGCCGCAGTTCAGCGGGCGGCCGCGACGGCGAAACATTTCCGGATCATTCCGTCGCGGTGCCGCGTTTGTAACCGTTCGGACCCGGGTGCGCAAGGGCGGCCGTCACGGACGGTAACGTGAGCCCATCCGGCCCGTGCACAGCATCGCGGGCACCCGTACCTGGAGGACAACCACAGTGACCATCCTTTCCCGCGGCCGCGTCCTGAGCGGCCTCGCCCTTGTCGGCGTGAGCGCCATCGCGCTCGTCGGCTGTGCCTCGGCGCCCGAGGACGACAGCACCTCGACCGCCAGCACGGCGGCGATCGACTTCCTGCCCTGCATGGTCTCCGACGCCGGCGGCTTCGACGACAAGGCGTTCAACCAGCTCGGCTTCGAGGGCCTGCAGGAGGCGGCGGGCTCGCTCGGCGTCGACTACCAGACCGCCGAGTCGACGAGCGACTCCGACTACACGCCCAACATCGACAGCCTGATCGCCGACGGCTGCGACCTCATCATCACGGTCGGCTACAACCTCTCCGCCGCGACCGTGACCGCGGCGCAGGCCAACCCCGACATCGAGTTCGCCATCATCGACGACGCGGCCGACAACGACTACGACGGCGTGGTCGACTCCGACAACATCAAGCCGATCCTGTTCGACACCGCCCAGGCGGCGTTCCTCGCCGGCTACGCCACCGCGAGCTACACCAGCTCGGGCATCATCGCCACCTGGGGCGGCATGAACTACCCGACGGTGTCGATCTTCTCGGACGGCCTCGCGCAGGGCATCGACTACTACAACGAGCAGAACGGCACCGACGTCGAGCTCATCGGCTACGACCCCGACAACCCGGACGACTACACCGTCACCGGCGGCTTCGAGGCCAACGACACCGCCAAGCAGACCGCGGCCAACTTCATCGACCAGGGCGCGGACATCCTGGTGCCGGTGGGCGGCCCGATCTTCCAGTCGGCGGGCGCGGCGATCGAGGACTCCGGCAAGGACATCGCCCTCGTCGGTGTCGACGCCGACGTGTACGACACCTACCCCACCTACGACTCGCTGTACTTCACCTCGATCCTGAAGAACATCGCGCCGGCGGTGAACGACGTCGTGACGACGGCGGCCGAGGGCGCCTTCGACACCACGGCGTACCTCGGCACCCTCGAGAACGGCGGCGTCGGCATCGCGGACTTCCACGACTACGCCGACAAGGTCGACCCGGACTTGGAGAGCACGCTCTCCGACCTCTCCGACTCGATCATCTCGGGCGACATCACCGTCACCTCCTACCTCTCGGAGTAGCCCGGGGAGCAGTTCCACGCATCGGGGGGATCAGCCACGCTGGTCCCCCCGATGCGGTGACCGTCCGCCCGTCCGTCCGGCCCCGTCCGGCCCCGTTCGTAGGAACGACCGATATGAAGCTCGAACTCCGCGGCATCACGAAGCGCTTCGGCGATCTCGTGGCCAACGACCACATCGACCTCACCGTCGAGGCCGGTGAGATCCACTGCCTGCTCGGCGAGAACGGCGCCGGCAAGTCCACGCTCATGAACGTGCTCTACGGCCTGTACCACGCCGACGAGGGCGAGATCCTGCTCGACGACGTCGTGCAGCGCTTCGCCGGCCCCGGCGACGCCATGCGCGCGGGCATCGGCATGGTGCACCAGCACTTCATGCTCATCCCGGTGTTCACCGTCGCCGAGAACGTCATGCTCGGCCACGAGCCCATCCGGGGTCCCGGCATCCTCGACATCGAGACGGCCCGGGCCCGGGTGCGCGAGATCTCCGAGCGTTTCGGCTTCGACGTCGACCCGGACGCCCTCGTCGAGGAGTTGCCCGTCGGCGTGCAGCAGCGCGTCGAGATCATCAAGGCGCTCTCCCACGACGCGCGGGTGCTCGTCTTCGACGAGCCGACGGCGGTGCTCACCCCGCAGGAGACCGACGAGCTCATCGCGATCATGCGCCAGCTGCGCGACGCGGGCACCTCCATCGTGTTCATCTCGCACAAGCTGCGCGAGGTGCGCGAGGTGGCCGACCGCATCACCGTCATCCGGCTCGGCCGGGTCGTCGGCGAGGCGGCGCCGAGCGCGAGCGGCGCCGAGCTGGCATCGCTCATGGTCGGCCGTCCCGTCGAGCTCGTCGTCGACAAGCAGCCGGCGAGCCCGGGGGCGGCGGCGCTCGTCGTCAGCGGGCTGAGCGTGCGCGACGCCGCCGACATCACCGTCGTCGACGACGTGAGCTTTCAGGTGCACGCCGGCGAGGTGCTCTGCGTCGCCGGCGTGCAGGGCAACGGCCAGACCGAGCTGGTCGAGGCGATCATGGGCCTGCAGTCGGATGTCACGGGCGACATCCGCCTCGACGGCCGCAGCCTGCGCGGCCTCGGCGTGCGCGAGGTGCTCGACGCGGGCGTGGGCTTCGTGCCCGAGGACCGCACCGAAGACGGCCTGATCGCCGGCTTCTCCATCGCCGAGAACCTCATGCTCGACCGCTCGCACGGCGCGCCCTTCGTGCGCGGCGGCTCGCTGCGGCTCGGCGAGCTCGCCGACTTCGCCCGCGCGAAGCTGGCCGCCTTCGACATCCGCGCCCCCTCGATCGCGAGCCACGCCGGCACCCTCTCCGGCGGCAACCAGCAGAAGGTCGTGCTCGCCCGCGAGCTCGGCCGTGAGCTGCGGCTGTTCGTGGCGGCCCAGCCGACCCGCGGCCTCGACGTCGGCTCGATCGAGTTCGTGCACGCGCAGATCATCGCCACCCGCGACGCCGGCCTGCCGGTCGTGGTCGTCTCGACCGAGCTGGACGAGGTGGTGGCGCTCGCCGACCGCATCGCCGTCATGTACTCGGGCCGCATCGTCGGCATCGTGCCGGCCGACACCCCCCGCGAGGTGCTCGGGCTCATGATGGCCGGCGAAATGCCCGCCGGCACGAAGGAGGCCGCGTGAGCGAGCCCAGCAAGCGGCCCGAGCCGGGCGAGGCGCCCGCGGCGGGTCCGGCACCCGTGTCCGTCGCCTCGCGGGCGGGCGTCGTGCTCAGCCAGATCGTCGGCGGCAGCGCCGGCATCTCGGTGCTCGCCGTCGTGCTCGCCCTGCTCGTCGGCGCGATCCTCATCGCGCTCACCGACTCCGGCGTGCAGCAGGCCGCCGGCTATTTCTTCGCCCGGCCCGGGGACACCTTCGCGGCGGTCGGGGACGCGGTCGGCGGCGCCTACTCGGCGCTGTTCCGCGGCGCGATCTACAACACGCGCGTCGACTCCTTCGCGAGCCAGATCAAGCCCATCACCGACACGCTCACGTTCGCGACGCCGCTCATCGCCGCCGGCCTCGGCGTCGCGCTCGCGTTCCGGGTCGGCCTGTTCAACATCGGCGCCCAGGGGCAGATCCTCATCGGCGCGCTGTTCTCGGGCTTCGTCGCCTCCAAGCTCGAGCTGCCGATCGTCATCCACCTGATCGTCGCCCTGCTCGCCGGCATCGCCGGCGGCGCGCTCTGGGGCGGCATCGCCGGCTTCCTGCGGGCGCGCACCGGCGCCCACGAGGTGATCGTCACGATCATGCTCAACTACGTGGCCGCCAACCTGCTGTTCTACCTGCTCAAGACGCCGGTGCTGCAGGCGAGCGGCTCGACCAACCCCAAGTCGGGGGCGATCGCGAGCACCGCCGAGCTGCCCCAGCTGCTCGGCGAGGGCTTCCAGCTGCACCTCGGCTTCATCCTGGTGATCGCGGCGACGGTGCTCGTCTGGTGGCTGCTGAACCGCTCGGCGCTCGGCTTCCGCTTCCGCGCCGTCGGCGAGAACGCGCAGGCGGCACGGGTGGCCGGCATGGATGTCGGCAACCTCTATCTCGTCGCGATGCTGCTCTCCGGCGCCCTCGCCGGCCTCGCCGCCACCGACCAGGTGCTCGGCGGCAGCCTCACGAGCGGCTTCGGCTCCACGGTCGACGCCGGCATCGGCTTCGACGCCATCACGGTGGCGCTGCTCGGCCGCTCGCGGCCGCTCGGGGTGTTCCTCGCCGGCCTGCTGTTCGGCGCGCTCAAGGCCGGCGGCTACACGATGCAGGCCTCCGAGGGCGTGCCGATCGACATCGTGCTCGTCGTGCAGTCCCTCATCGTGCTGTTCATCGCCGCGCCGCCGCTCGTGCGGGCCGTGTTCCGGCTGCCGGTGCCGAAACCGGGGCCTGGCGTGCGCGGCGCCGAGCCGAAGGCGGTGGTGTCCAAGTGAGCGCGCGGCAGCAACCCGGCTCGGGCGTGCGCGCCACGCTCGCGCACTGGAAGGCGCCCATCGCGCTCGGCGCCTTCGCGGCGGTCGCCCTCGCCGTGTTCGTGCCGCTCTCCGGCGCGGGCACGAGCACGTTCCGGCTCTCCACGGACACGGACCTCGTGCAGCTGCCGGTCATCGCGGTGCCGACGATCGTCGCCACGGTGACGCTCGGCGTGCTGCTCGCGGCCGGCGCCGCGGCATCCGCCTGGCTGGTGGCACACGAGAGGCGCACGTTCTGGCTCATCGCGCTGTTCGCCGCCGTGTTCCTGATCGACTTCCTCGCCTGGGTGGCGACCGGCAAGACGATCCCGATCCCGGGCCTGCTGATGGGCGCGGTCTCGCTGTCCACGCCGCTCATCTACGGCGCGCTCGGCGGCGTCATCGGCGAGCGGGTCGGCGTGGTCAACGTCGCCATCGAGGGGCAGTTCCTCGGCGGGGCCTTCGTCTCGGCGATGATCGCCTCGGTCACCGGATCGGCCTACCTCGGCCTGGTCGCCGCCATGGTCGCCGGCGTGCTCGTCTCGATGGTGCTCGGCGCCTTCGCGATCAAGTACCTCGTCGACCAGGTGATCGTCGGTGTCGTGCTCAACGTGCTCGTCTCCGGACTCACCGGCTTCCTCTACACGAAGCTGCTGAGCCCCAACCTCGACACGCTCAACTCGCCGCCGCGCTTCTCGCGGATCTCGATCCCGCTGCTCAGCGAGATCCCGATCGTCGGGCCGACGCTGTTCCGGCAGACGATCATCGTCTACCTGATGTACGTCGCGGTCGTCGCCGTCTGGTTCGCGCTGTTCAAGACCCGCTGGGGGCTGCGGCTGCGGGCGGTCGGCGAGCACCCGACCGCCGCGGACACGGTGGGCATTGACGTGGCGCGCACCCGCTTCGTCAACGTCGCGCTCGCGGGCGCCATCGCCGGCCTCGGCGGCGCCTTCTTCACGCTCGGCAGCGTCGGCGGCTTCACGAAGGACATGACCGGCGGCTACGGCTTCATCGCGCTCGCCGCCGTCATCTTCGGGCGCTGGCACCCGATCCGGGCCACCTTCGCGGCGCTGCTGTTCGGCTTCGCGACGAACCTGCGCAGCGTGCTGCAGTCCATCGAGTCGCCGGTGCCGAGCGAGTTCATGCTCATGCTGCCCTACGTCATCACGATCGTCGCGGTCGCCGGGCTCGTCGGGCAGTCGCGGGCGCCGGCTGCGAGCGGGAAGCCGTACCTGAAGTCATGAGCGCCGCCGATCCGCCATCCGTCGACCCGGCATCCGTCGATTGGGAGGCGTTGCGCTCGCTCGCCCGCGCGGCGCTCGCGCACGCCTACGTGCCGTACTCCCGGTTCCCGGTCGGGGTCGCCGCGCTCGTCGACGACGGCCGGACGATCTCGGGAGCCAACGTCGAGAACGCCTCCTACGGGCTCACCCTGTGCGCCGAGTGCGCGCTCGTGTCGAGCCTGCACATGACCGGCGGTGGCCGGCTCGTGGCGTTCAGCTGCGTCGACGGCGACGGCGGCACGCTCATGCCCTGCGGCCGCTGCCGGCAGCTGCTCTACGAGCACTCTGCCCCGGGGATGCTGCTCGACACCGTCTCGGGCATCCGCACGATCGACGAGGTCATCCCCGACGCCTTCGGCCCGCGCACCCTCGCCGCCTACCGGGACGGGCGCGAGGAGGGGCGCACGCACGGCGGCGGCCCGGATGACGGTGGCCCGGATGACGGCGGCCCGGATGACGGCGGGGCGCGGCCATGACGGTCGAGCCCTTCGACGTCGTCGACCTCATCCGCACCAAGCGCGACGGCGGCGCGCTCGAGACCGCCCAGATCGACTGGCTCGTCGACGCCTACACTCGCGGCTACGTCATCGACGCCCAGATGAGCGCGCTCGCGATGGCGATCCTGCTCACCGGCATGGGCCGCGACGAGATCCGCGACCTCACCCTGGCCATGGTGGCCTCGGGGGAGCGGCTCGACTTCTCCGCGCTCGGCGTGCCGACGACCGACAAGCACTCCACCGGCGGGGTGGGCGACAAGATCACGCTGCCGCTCGCGCCGCTCGTGGCATCCTTCGGCGTCGCCGTGCCCCAGCTGTCGGGGCGCGGGCTCGGGCACACCGGCGGCACCCTCGACAAGCTGGAGTCGATCCCGGGCTGGCGCGCCTCGCTCGGCACCGCCGACATGATGCGGCAGCTGCGCGATGTCGGCGCCGTGGTCTGCGCGGCCGGCAGCGGGCTCGCCCCCGCCGACCGCAAGCTCTACGCGCTGCGCGACGCGACCGGCACCGTCGAGGCGATCCCGCTCATCGCCTCCTCGATCATGTCGAAGAAGATCGCCGAGGGCACCGCCTCGCTCGTGCTCGACGTGAAGTTCGGCTCCGGGGCGTTCATGCGCGAGCCGGCGCGGGCCCGCGAGCTCGCCGAGACGATGGTGCGGCTCGGCACCGACGCCGGCGTCGCCACCGTGGCGCTGCTGACCGACATGGAGACGCCGCTCGGCGCCGCGATCGGCAACGCCAACGAGGTGCGCGAGAGCGTCGAGGTGCTCGCCGGCGGCGGGCCCGCGGATGTCGTGGAGCTGACCCTCGCGCTCGCGCGCGAGATGCTCGCGCTCGCCGGCCGTCCGGACGCGGACGTCGAGGGCGCGCTCGCCTCCGGCCGGGCGATGGACCGCTGGCGGGCGATGGTCGCGGCCCAGGGCGGCGACCCGGACGCCGCGCTGCCGCAGCCGGCCGAGACGCACACGGTCGTCGCCGACCGGGCCGGCGTGGTCGGCCGGATGGAGGCGCTGCCCTTCGGTATCGCCGCCTGGCGTCTCGGCGCCGGCCGGGCCCGGCCCGAGGATGCCGTGGTGCACGCCGCCGGCGTCGAGCTGCACGCGAAGCCGGGGGACCGGGTGGCCGCCGGCCAGCCGCTGTTCACCCTCGCCGCGAACGACGCCGCCCGCTTCCCGCGTGCCCTCCAGGCGCTCGAGGGCGCCTGGGAGATCGGCGACGCCGCCCCGGCCCCGCGCCCCCTCGTCGCGGCGCGCATCACCGCCTGAGCCCCGCCCCGTCGCCCCGAGCGGGTGACGAAAACGAAGGAGCTGGTGTGTGCGACGGCCGCTGAGGCCGCGAAAAGGCACCCTGACGCACCAGCTCCTTCGTTTTCGGCGGTGTCCCGCGGCGGTGCCCCGCGGCGGTGTCGGGGCGGCACCGCAGGCGCGGCCTCGGTGTTCAGCATCCGTTCGGGACGCGCTCGGCTCTCTGCCGCTAGATTCGAGGCGTGGCTGAGGAGGGGACGCCGTACGCGCTGCCGGACGGCGGTGCGCTCATCGCGCCGCTGCCCAAGATCTCCCTGCACGACCACCTCGATGGCGGGCTGCGCCCGGAGACGATCATCGAGCTCGCCGAGCCCATCGGGCACGCGCTGCCCGCGACCGACCCCGCGGCGCTCGCCGCCTGGTTCCACGACTCCGCCGGCTCCGGATCGCTGCCGCGCTACCTGCAGACGTTCGCGCACACGCTCGCCGTGCTGCAGAGCCGCGAGGGTCTCGAGCGCGCCGCCCGGGACTTCGTCGCCGACCTCGTCGCCGACGGCGTCGTCTACGCCGAGGTTCGCTGGGGGCCCGAGCAGCACCTCGAGCGCGGCCTCGGCCTCGACGAGGCCGTCGCGGCCGTGCAGGCCGGGCTCGAGGCGGGCGCCGACGCCGCGGCATCCGCGGGCCGCCGCATCCGCACCGGGCAGCTGCTGTGCGCGATGCGGCAGAACGACCGGGCCCGTGAGATCGCCGAGCTCGCCGTGCGGCATCGCGACCGCGGAGTCGTCGGCTTCGACATCGCCGGCCCCGAGGCGGGCTTCCCGCCGTCCGGGCACCGGGATGCCTTCGACCTGCTCGCCGCTGCCTGGATGCCCCGCACGGTGCACGCCGGCGAGGCGGACGGCCTCGACTCGATCCGCAGCGCGCTCCTCGACGGCCACGCGCTGCGGCTCGGCCACGGGGTGCGGATCGCCGACGACATCCACGTCGAGAGTGAGGACGCCGAGGCGACGATCGTCTCGCTCGGCCCGCTCGCCCGGTGGGTGAGAGACCGCGAGATCGCGCTGGAGATCGCGCCGAGCTCGAACCTGCAGACGGAGGCCGCCGGCACCGACCTTGCCGACCATCCCTTCGACCTGCTCTACCAGCTCGGCTTCTCCGTGACGGTGAACCCGGACAACCGGCTGATGAGCGCGACCTCGATCACCCGGGAGCTCGCCGAGCTCGCCCGCCAGTTCGGCTACGGCATCGACGACCTCGAGGCGTTCCAGCTGAACGCGGCCGCCGCCGCGTTCCTGCCGCTCGATGACCGCGAGGAGCTCGCCGAGACGATCCTCGCGGGACACCGGGGCCGATGAGCGCCGCCCTTCCCCCGCTGCCGCTCACCGCGATCGACGTGCACGCGCCGGCGGTCGACTGGCGCGCCGCCGTGCGCCTCGCCGGTGCCGCCCTCGGCCGCTCGAGGGCGGCCCGACCGGGCTACGCCGAGGACATGATCCGCATGGTCGAGGACCACGGGCCCTACATCGTGATCGCGCCCGGCCTCGCCCTCGCCCACGCCCGGCCGGGGCCGGAGGTGCTCGCCGAGGGGCTCGCTGTCGTGACGCTGCGGCGGCCGGTGCGGTTCGGGCATCCCTACAACGACCCGGTGTCGGTCGTCGTCGGCCTCGCCGTCATCGACCCGCGCCGGCACCTGAGCGCCGTCGCGGCGCTCGCGAGCGTGCTCGACGACCCGGATGCGGTCGCGGCGCTCGCGCGGGCCCAGACGCCCGAGGAGATCCAGCGCATCGTGGCCGCCCGCGGATAGCGGCCGGCGCCCGTCAAACGTCGGGTGCCCGTCGCGCCGGATGCCCGTGGCGCGGCCGATCGGGCGTCGCGGGGACGGCGTCTGTCGGGTGCCGGTCGGGAGCCCGCAACGAGCCGAATCGTGGCCGGCGCGGCTAGCACATTCCGCGCCTCCCAGTATGTCGATAGAAACAGTAGGTAATAATCGTAGGGTAGACAGATCGATCCGCTCCCTCGTCGTGAGGGGCGCACGGACGGAGGCGCATCGTGATCCTCGAGCACTACTACCTCGGCTGCCTCTCGCAGGCCTCCTACCTCCTCGGCGACGAGGATGCCGGCGTCGCCATCGTCGTCGACCCTCGGCGCGACAGCGACATCTACATCGAGGAGGCCCAGCGCCTCGGGGTGCGCATCATCGGCATCGTCAACACCCACTTCCACGCCGACTTCATCGCCGGCCACCTCGAGCTCGCCGCGGCCGCCGGCGCCTGGATCGGCTACGGCGCCCGCGCCGAGGCCGACTATCCGATCCGTCGGCTCGCGGACGGCGAGCGCATCCGCCTCGGCGAGGTCGAGGTCGAGGTGCTCGAGACCCCCGGGCACACCTGGGAGTCGATCAGCCTGCTCGTGCGCCGCGGTGACGCCCCCGAGCCGGTCGCGGTGCTCACCGGTGACGCTCTGTTCAACGGCGACGTCGGCCGGCCCGATCTCGCCGCGGCCGTCGGGGCCGACCCCGCCGAGCTCGCACACGCCCAGTTCCACAGCATCCACGACGTGCTGCTGGCGTTGCCGGATGCCACGAGCGTGCTGCCCGCGCACGGGGCCGGCTCTGCCTGTGGCAAGGCGATCGGCCGCGAGCTGATCAGCACGATCGGCGAGCAGCGACGCCACAACTGGGCGGCCCGGATCACCGACGAGGATGCCTTCGTCGCCGAGCTGCAGACCGGCCAGCCGCCGGCGCCCCGCTACTTCGCCGAGGATGCCGTGCTGAACCGCCGCCGCCACCTGCTCTGGAGCGCCGACCGGCAGCTGCCGCTGCTCGGCGAGCGCGAGGTGCGCAGCGGCATCGCCGCCGGCTTCGTCGTGCTCGACTGCCGGGCGTCGAGCCTGTTCGCGCTCGGTCACCTGCCCGGGTCCGTCAACATCGGTCTCGACGGGCGCTTCGCCGAGACCGCCGGCTGCCTGCTGCGGCTCGACGAGCCGTTGCTGCTGCTCGCCCCGGCCGGCCGGGAGCGGGAGGCCGCCGACCGGCTCGCCCGCGTCGGCTTCGACAGTCTCGTCGGCCTCGTCGACCCGGAGGCGTTCGTGCAGCTCGGCGACCTCGTGCTGGCCACGGAGCGGCTGAGTGCCGCCGAGTTCGACCGGCTCGCTGACACCGAGGAGGTCGTCCTGCTCGACGTGCGCACCGCGGGCGAGCGGGCCGCCGCGGGCGTCGTCGACGGCACCCGGCACATCCCGCTCGCCGACCTGTCCGCCCGGCACGCCGAGCTGCCGTTCGACGCGCCGATCGCCGTGCACTGCGCCGCCGGCTACCGCTCCTCGGCGGCGGCCAGCATGCTCCGTCGCCTCGGCCACGCCGACGTCACCGACCTCGACGGTGGTTTCGCGGCCTGGCGCGAGCTGCATCCGCGCGCCGCCTGAGCCGCCCGTCGGCGCTGGGGCTCATCGTTGGCGCTGGGCTCCCCGCCGGCGCTGGGCCCCGTCGATGCCGGGATCCCGCGTGCCCGGTCCGCGGCGGCCCCGGCGAGAGCCCCGGCGACAGAACGCCCCACTAACAGAACGCCCCGGTAACAGAACGAAGGAGATCCGATGACCCGCGACAGCGCTCTCGTCGATGCCGACTGGCTCGACGCCCATCTCGACGACCCGGCGGTCGTCGTCGTCGAGGTCGACGAGGACACCACCGCCTACGACGCCTCGCACATCCGCGGCGCCGTCACCCTGCACTGGCGCGACGATCTGCAGGATGCGGTGCGCCGCGACCTCGTCGACAGCGAGCAGTTCGCGCAGCTGCTGAGCGCGCGGGGCATCGCGAACGACGACCTCGTCGTGCTGTACGGCGGCAACAACAACTGGTTCGCCGCCTACGCCTACTGGATGTTCCGGCTCTACGGCCACGACAGGGTGCGGCTGCTCGACGGCGGCCGCAAGCTCTGGGAGCTCCAGGGCCGCGAGCTCGTCGTCGAACGGCCGCTGCGGCCGGCGACGAGCTACCGGGCGTCCGAGCCGGACGCCGGCATCCGCGCGCACCGCGACGACGTGCTCGCCGCGATCGGCGCCGCGAACCTCGTCGACGTGCGCAGCCCCGACGAGTTCGCCGGCCGTCTGCTCGCACCCGCGCACCTGCCGCAGGAGCAGGCGCAGCGCCCTGGGCACATCCCGAGCGCGCTCAACGTGCCGTGGAGCCGGGCGGCGAACGACGACGGCAGCTTCAAGTCCGAGGCCGAGCTGACCGCGCTCTACGGCGAGGCCGGCCTCGACACCGCGAAGCCGACGATCGCCTACTGCCGCATCGGCGAGCGCAGCGCGCACACCTGGTTCGTGCTGCACGAGCTGCTCGGGCTCGAAGACGTGCGCAACTACGACGGCTCCTGGACCGAGTGGGGCTCGCTCGTGGGCGTTCCGGTCGAGGTGGACGCCCCGGTGGGTGTCGCGTGAGCTGCGGGGCGCCCTCAGCGGCGACGCCGCTCGAGGAGCACGACGGCGGTGAGGCGCCGCGCATCGAGGGCACCGTGCACGGTCACGACGGCCGGGCGCTGCCGGGCGCCTACCTGCGGCTGCTCGACGTCGCGGGCGACTTCGTCGGCGAGACGGTGAGCGACCCCGCGGGCCGGTTCCGGTTCTTCGTCCGTCCCGGGCGCTGGACGGTGCGTGCGCTCGTGCCGCGCTCGGTGCCGGTCGACGTGCCGGTCGTGCTCACGGCGGGGGAGCGGACCGTGTCGGTCGCCGTCGGCGTGCCGGGCGACGAGGCGGTCGGATCCGCGGGTGCGGTGTCGGGGGCCGGTGCGGTGCCCGCGGAGGGCGTGGGATCGGCCGCGCCGCTGGCGTCCGCGGCCGGACGCTGAGGATGCGGCATCCGATCGTCGTCATCGGCGGCGGCGCGGCCGGCGTGCTGGCGGTCTCGGCGCTGCTGGCCGAGCCCGGCCTGGACACAGAGGCCGGCATCGTCGTCGTCGAGGCCGAGGAGACGATCGGCCCGGGCCTCGCCTACGGCCGGGCCGCCCCGCACCACCTGCTGAACAGCCCCGCCGGGCGGATGTCGGCCGACGCGGCCGATCCGGACGACCTGCTGCGCTGGGCCGCCGCGCAGGGCGTCGCGCTCGGTCCGCTCGACTTCGCGCCGCGCCCGCTCTACGGCCGCTACCTCGCCGAGCGTTTCCGGACGCTGCAGGACGCCGCGGGCGGCCGACTGCGGAGCGTGCGCGGCACGGCCGTCGCCGTCGAGCCCGCGGGGCCCGTCGCTGTGGGGTCGGGTGTTGACGGCCCGGCTGCCGCGGGATCCGGTGTCGCCGGGCTCGTTGCCGACGGTTCGGACGTCGCAGGGGCGGATTCCGCTGGGCCTGTTGGCGCTGGGCCTGTTACTGACGGGCCTGTTGCCGCCGGGTCCGTCGCCGAAGGGCTGGATGCTGCCGACCCGGGCACAACGGGGTCGGACGGCGGCGGGCCTGTCGCCGCCGGGCTCGTCGCCGCCGGGCTCGTCGCCACGGGATCCGGTGTCGCCGGGCTCGTTGCCGACGGACCCGTTGCCGCTGGCCCTGAGATCGCTGGCCCTGAGGTCGCTGGCCCTGAGGTTGCCGGCTCTGAGGTCGCCGGCTCTGAGGTCGCCGGGCTTGCCGCCGATGATTCCGTTGCCCACCGGCTCGCTGTCGCGGAGCCTGTTGCTGATGGGCCTGTTGCTGATGGGCCCGGCGCTGACCGGCCCGATGGCGCCCTCGTCCGGCTGGCGGACGGTCGCGTGATCGCGGCCCGACACGTCATCCTCGCGATCGGCAATCCGCCCCCCTCGGGCCGTGCCATCGTCGGCCGTGCCCCGCGCACCGTCGTGGACCCGTGGGCTCCCGGCGCGCTCCTCGACACTGTCCGGGACGGCGACCGGGTGCTCGTGGTCGGATCGGGCCTCACCGCGGTCGACGTGGTGACCCGGCTCGCGCGGGCCCGTCCGCGGGCCCACTTCGTCGTGACGAGCCGTCGGCTGCTGATGCCGGCGGCGCATCCGCTCGAGCCGCGCCCCGCCGTGCCGCTGGAGGGCGATGCCTCGACGCCCGGCAGGCTGCTGCGCACGGTGCGGGCGGCGGTGCGGGCGACGGATGCGCCGTGGCAGTCGGTCGCCGACGGCATCCGCCCGCGGGTGAACGCGATCTGGGCATCGTGGAGCCTCGAGCAGCGCCGGCGCTTCGTCGAGCACATCTCCCGGCGCTGGGAGGTGCTCCGGCACCGGATGGCGCCGAGCGTGCGCGCCGAGCTGGACGCGTTGATCGCCGAGGGCCGGCTCGAGCTCGCCGCGGCGCCCACGGGCCCGATGGATGTCGCCGTCGACTGCACCGGGTCGGTGGGCGTCGCCGCGGCCGGCTGGAGCCCGCTCGTCGACGCCCTCGGTGCCGCGGGGCTCGTGCGAGCGGACGCGCTCGGCATCGGTCTGGACACCGCTGTGGACGGTGCCGCGATCGGCGCGGACGGTCGCCGCTCGACGCTGATCTCGGTGCTCGGTCCGGCCCGGCGGGGCTCGCAGTGGGAGTCGACGGCGGTGCCGGAGATCCGTGAGCACGCGCTCGGCATCGCGGCGCGGCTCGCCGCGGCGCATCCGCCCGCCCGCCCCGCGGCGCCTGCG
>JASGFF010000055.1:0-18465 GCA_047605685.1 Microbacteriaceae bacterium | reverse complement strand
TCGACCAGCGCTGCTTGGCGATGCCGCCCTCCCACATCAGGTCGACGATGAGCTTGAGCTCGTGCAGCACCTCGAAGTAGGCGATCTGCGGCTGGTAGCCCGCCTCGACGAGGGTCTCGAAGCCGTACTGCACGAGGTGCGACACGCCGCCGCACAGCACCGCCTGCTCGCCGAACAGGTCGGTCTCGGTCTCCTCGGTGAACGTGGTCCGGATCACGCCGGCGCGGGTGCCGCCGATCGCCTTGGCGTAGGACTTCGCGGTCTCCCAGGCGCTGCCGGAGGCGTCCTTCTCGACGGCGATGATGTCGGGGATGCCGCGGCCGGCGACGAACTCGCGGCGCACCGTGTGGCCCGGCGCCTTCGGGGCGATGAGGATGACGTCGACGCCCTCGGGGGCCTCGATGTAGCCGAAGCGGATGTTGAAGCCGTGCGCGAAGGCGAGCGTCTTGCCGGCGGTCAGCCGGTCCTTGATGCTCTCGGCGTAGATGCCGCGCTGGTGCTGGTCGGGGGCGAGGATCATGATCAGGTCGGCCCACTCGGTCGCATCGGCGACCGACTTGACCTCGAAGCCGTCCTCCCGAGCCTTCGCCGTCGACTTCGAGCCGTCCTTGAGCGCGATGACGACCTCGACGCCCGAGTCGCGCAGGTTCTGCGCGTGCGCGTGGCCCTGCGAGCCGTAGCCGACGATGGCGACCTTCTTGCCCTGGATGACGGACAGGTCGGCGTCGGCGTCGTAGTAGATCTCAGCCAATGGGGTTTCCTTCGTTCTTCGTGTGCGGACGTGCGGGGTGTGACGGGGCGCGGCTCAGGGCCTGAACACGCGGTCGGTGATGCTCTTGGGACCGCGGCCGATGGCCAGCAGGCCGCTCTGCGCGATCTCCTTGACGCCGTACGGCTCGAGCATGCGCAGCAGCGCCTGCACCTTGCCGCTGTCGCCGGTCACCTCGACGACGAGCGCGTCCGGGGCGACGTCCACGATGTGTGCCCGGAACAGCGTGACGGCCTCGAGCACCTGGGAGCGGGTGGCGTTGTCGACGCGCACCTTGACGAGCATGTGCTCGCGCTGCACCGACTGCGCCGGGTCGAGCTCGACGATCTTGATGACGTTGACGAGCTTGTTCAGCTGCTTCGTCACCTGCTCGAGCGGCAGGTCCTCGACGTCGACGACGACGGTGATGCGGCTGAGCCCCTCGATCTCGGTGTGGCCGACGGCGAGCGACTCGATGTTGAAGCCGCGCCGGGCGAACAGGCCCGCGACGCGGGTGAGCAGGCCGGGCTTGTCCTCGACGAGGAGGCTGAGGACGTGGCTCATTCCTCGCTCCAATCCGGCGCGTGCTCGCGCGCGTACTGCACCTGGGAGTTGCTGACGCCCTGGGGGACCATCGGCCACACCATGGCGTCGCGCGAGACCACGAAGTCGATGACGACCGGGCGGTCGTTGGTCGCCAGGGCGAGCTCGATCGCGGCATCCACCTCGTCCTCCGTCGTCACGCGGATGCCGAGAGCGCCGTAGGCGTCGGCCAGCTTGACGAAGTCGGGCACCATGCGGGTCTCGTGGCCGGTCTCCAGGTCGGTGAACGAGTGCCGGCCGTCGTAGAACAGGGTCTGCCACTGCCGCACCATGCCGAGCGAGGAGTTGTTGATGAGCGCGACCTTGATCGGGATGTCGTTGATGGTGCAGGTGGCGAGCTCCTGGTTGGTCATCTGGAAGCAGCCGTCGCCGTCGATGGCCCAGACCACCCGGTCGGGGTTGGCGACCTTGGCGCCCATCGCCGCCGGGACGCCGTAGCCCATGGTGCCGGCGCCGCCGGAGTTCAGCCAGGCGCGCGGGCGCTCGTAGCCGATGAACTGCGCCGCCCACATCTGGTGCTGGCCGACGCCGGCCACGTAGATCGCCTCGGGGCCGCTGAGCTCGCCGATGCGGCGGATGATCGCCTGCGGGACGAGCAGCCCGTCATCGGTGGGCGAGAAGCCGAGCGGGTACTGCTCGCGCAGCCCGTTCAGCCGGGCCCACCAGGCGGAGAGGTCGGGGGTGACGCCCCGGTCCTGCCAGACGGCGACCAGGTCGGTGAGCACGTCCTTGACGTCGCCGACGATGGGCACGTCGGCGGCGCGGATCTTGCCGATCTCGGCCGGGTCGATGTCGATGTGCACGACGCGCGCGTCCGGGGCGAACTCGCTGGTCTTGCCGGTGACCCGGTCGTCGAAGCGGGCGCCGAGCGCGACGATGAGGTCGCTCTCCTGCAGGCCGAGCACCGCGGGCACGGTGCCGTGCATGCCGGGCATGCCGAGGTGCTGCGGGTGCGAGTCGGGGAAGGCCCCGCGCGCCATCAGGGTGGTCACGACGGGCGCGCCGGTGAGCTCGGCGAGCCGGCGCAGCTCGGCGCTCGCGTCCGCCCGGATGACGCCGCCGCCGACGTACAGGATCGGGCGCTCGGCGTTCGCGATCTCGGTCGCGGCCGCCTGGATCTGCTTGCCGTGCGCCCGCGTCACCGGCCGGTAGCCGGGCAGCTCGAGCTTCGGCGGCCAGACGAAGGGCGCCGAGTTCTGCTGGGCGTCCTTGGTGATGTCGACGAGCACCGGGCCGGGGCGGCCGGTCGAGGCGATGTGATGCGCGGCGGCGATGGCGGCCGGCACGTCCTCGGGGCGCTTGACCAGGAAGGAGTGCTTCGTGATCGGCATCGTGATGCCGACGATGTCGACCTCCTGGAAGGCGTCGGTGCCCATGAGCGTCGAGAACACCTGCCCGGTGATCACGAGCAGCGGCACGGAGTCCATGTAGGCGTCCGCGATCGCGGTGACCAGGTTGGTGGCACCGGGGCCGGAGGTGGCGATCGCGACGCCGACCTTGCCGGTCGAGGCCGCGTAGCCCTCGGCGGCGTGACCGGCGCCCTGCTCGTGGCGAACCAGGATGTGGCGGATGGCGTCCTGGGCCATCAGCTCGTCGTAGAAGGGCATGATCGCGCCGCCGGGCAGGCCGAACGCGTCGGTCACGCCGAGCAGCTCCAGGCTCTTGAGCACTGCTCCGGAGCCGGTGAGCACGAGCGGTTCGCCCTTCGGAGCGCGCGGCACTGCCGGCGCGGGGGTTTCCGTAGGCATGGGGTTCCTTGTCAGGGGCGGGCGGTGGGGCGCGAGCGCTGCTAGCCCGTGACGGCGCCCTGCGCGGCGCTCGACACGAGCTTGGAGTACTTCGCGAGCACGCCACGGGTATAGCGCGGGGGAAGGGGGGCCCAGCCGTCTCGGCGGGCCGCGAACTCCTCCTCGTCGACGAGTAGGTCGAGGGAGCGAGCCGCGATGTCGACCCGAATCAGATCACCATCGCGCACGAGCGCGATGGGACCTGCGTCCACCGCCTCGGGTGCGATGTGGCCGATGCACAGGCCGGTTGTGCCGCCCGAGAATCGTCCGTCGGTCAACAGTAGTACATCCCTGCCGAGGCCCGCTCCCTTGATCGCGGCGGTGATCGCGAGCATCTCACGCATGCCGGGCCCGCCCTTGGGGCCCTCGTAGCGGATGACGACGACGTCGCCCTTCGCGATCTCGCCGTTCGTGAGCGCGTCCATGGCCGCGCGCTCGCGGTCGAACACCCGCGCCGGCCCCTCGAACGTGCTCGCGTCGAAGCCGGCGGTCTTGACGACGGCGCCGTCGGGCGCCAGCGAGCCGGTGAGGATCGTCAGGCCCCCGGTGGCGTGGATCGGGTCGTCGAGGGTGTGCAGCACGGTGCCGTCGAGCGGCGGGATGTCGCCGATCTCGGCGAGGTTCTCGGCCATGGTCCGCCCGGTGATGGTGAGGCAGTCGCCGTGGATGAGCCCCTCGTCGAGCAGCGCCTTCATGAGCACGGGGATGCCGCCGCGCCGGTCGACGTCGTTCATGACGAAGCGGCCGTAGGGCTTCATGTCCGCCACGTGCGGCACGCGGTCGCCGATGCGGTTGAAGTCGTCGAGGCTGAGCTCGACGCCGGCCTCGTGCGCGATCGCGAGCAGGTGCAGCACGATGTTCGTGGAGCCGCCGAGGGCCATGCCGACGGCGATGGCGTTCTCGAACGCCGGCTTGGTCAGGATGTCGCGGGTGCGGATGCCGGCGCGCAGCATCCCGACGACGGCCTCGCCGGAGCGGTGCGCGTAGTAGTCGCGGCGGCGGTCGGCGGATGCCGGGCTCGCCGAGCCGGGCAGGCTCATGCCGAGCGCCTCGGCGACCGAGGCCATCGTGTTCGCCGTGTACATGCCGCCGCAGGCGCCCTCGCCGGGGGCGAAGGCGCACTCGATGCGCTTGGCGTCGGCCTCGCTCATGATGCCGGCCTTGACACCGCCGACGGCCTCGAAGGAGTCGACGATCGTGATGTCCTTCTCGGTGCCGTCGGAGAGCCGCACCCAGCCGGGGGCGATGGAGCCGGCGTACAGGAACGCGGAGGCGAGATCGAGGCGCGCGGCGGCCATGAGCATGCCCGGGATCGACTTGTCGCAGCCGGCGAGCAGCACGCTGCCGTCGAGCCGCTCCGCCATCATGACCGTCTCGACGCTGTCGGCGATCACCTCGCGGCTCACGAGCGAGAAGTGCATGCCCTCGTGGCCCATCGAGATGCCGTCGGAGACGCTCACGGTGCCGAACTGCAGCGGATAGCCGCCGCCGGCGTGCACGCCCTCCTTCGCTGCCTGGGCGAGCCGGTCGAGGGAGAGGTTGCAGGGGGTGATCTCGTTCCAGGAGCTCGCGATGCCGATCTGCGGCTTCTCCCAGTCCGCGTCGCCCATGCCGACGGCGCGCAGCATGCCGCGGCTCGTCGTCGCCTCGACGCCGTCGGTGACGGTGCGGGAGCGCGGCTTGATGTCGGGGGCGCCGTCGCGCAGCGGGAGGCGTTCGCGGACGGGCGCGGGCACAGCGCCGCCCGCGGAGGAGGTTTCCGGCATGTTTCCAGTGTAGAACCGCGCGCCGGCCCTCCCCGCCGCCGCCGGCCTCGGCCGCCCCGCCCGGGCCCCCGCCGGGCGACGAAAACGAAGGAGCTGGTGTCTCGTGGGCCGGTTCCGCCGCGATCTGGGCCCTCGGCGACACCGGCTCCTTCGTTTTCGTCGGCTGCCGCGAGTGGGTGTCGGGCGGCGCGGTCAGGGAGCGGCGGGCGGGACGTGCTCGTCCTTCCAGAAGCCGGAGAACGTGATCCTGCCCTTGGCCAGTCCCGCGCGATGCAGCAGCCGGCGCCCGCCGGTGGCGAGCGCGGACTCGCCGACGACGAAGGCGTAGCCGTCCGGCCGGGGCGGCGCGGCCTTGGCGAGCGCCGCGAGCGCGGCCCCTCCGGGCGGCGTGCCGAGGCCGGCCCGGGGCAGCCAGCGGACGCTCACGCCGGGCGGCGCTGCCAGCTCCTCGACGTCGCCCGGATCGGGCACCTCGACGATGGCGCGGCCGACGACGTCGCCGCCGAGGCTGCGCAGGATGCCGCGCACGGCCGGCAGCCCGCTCTCGTCGGCGACGAGAATGACCTCGCCCGCGTCATCCGGCGGGTCGAACAGCAGGCCCTGGTCGAGCAGGGCGACCGGGTCCCCCGGCCGGGCCGAGGCCGCCCAGATCGCGACACGGCCGGCCATCGCGCCGTGCTCCCAGTGCAGCACCACGTCGATGTCCAGCTCGGCGCTCGCGCCGTCGCGTGCGCCCCGGAAGCCGGCCACCGTGTAGTTGCTGCAATGCGGGCGGCTGTGCTCGGGGATCGCGAGGTACGACTTCCACCAGCTGCGTCCGGCGACCTCGGGCAGGCGCAGCTCGGCGCCAGCGGCATCCGGCCCAGCGGCATCTGGCCCAGCGGCATCCGGCCCAGCGGCGGGCAGGAACAGCCGGAACCAGTGGTCGTGGCCGCGGAAGTCGAAGTCGTCGAGCTCGGGCCCGGCGATCGTGACCCGCTGGAACGAGGACGACAGCCGCCGGGAGTCCAGGACCCTCGCCCGGAACATCCGGGGGTTGTCGGGCATGAGCCGGGGATGACGCACCATGCCACTAGCTTAGGCGAGGCTAGGCTAACCATCGTGTCCGTCGCCGCTCCCGCCCCGCCCGGGTCCCGGGCCCGCCCCCGGGCGACCGTCGCGGTGACCGCCGTCGCCGTCGCGATCCTCACCGTGGTCGCCGCGAGCCTGCTGCTGGGCAGCAACCTGATCTCCCCGGCGGCCGTGCTGCGCGCCCTCGTCGATCCCGCCCGCGACGACGGCGCCATCGTCTGGGGGTCCCGGGTGCCGCGCACGGCGCTCGGCCTGCTCGTCGGCTGCTGCCTCGGCGTCGCCGGGGCGGTGATGCAGGGCCAGA
Source organism: Microbacteriaceae bacterium (assembly GCA_047605685.1). Lineage (GTDB taxonomy): Bacteria > Actinomycetota > Actinomycetes > Actinomycetales > Microbacteriaceae > JAUASV01. The sequence continues at coordinate 12,186 of JASGFF010000055.1, read as the reverse complement.
CCCGCAACCCGCTCGCCGACCCGGGGATCTTCGGCGTCTCGGCGGGGGCGAGCCTCGCGGTGGTGCTCGGCATCCGCCTGCTCGACACGACCTCGGTGGTGACGACCCTGTGGCTCGCCTTCGCCGGCGCGATCGTCGCGAGCGTCGTGGTGTTCGCCGTGGCGGCGCTCGGGCGCGGCCTCGCCAGCCCGGTGCCGCTCGCGATCGCCGGCACCGCGGTGTCCGCGCTGCTCGGCGCCGTCACCTCCTTCCTGGTGCTCGCCGACGAGGCGACCCTCGCCGGCTACCGCATCTGGGTGATCGGCTCGCTCTCCGGCCGCAGCCTGGACGGTGCCGGCCCGGCGGTCGCCGTCGCCGTCGCCGGCCTGTTCTTCGCGGCGGCGAACATCCGCTCCCTCAACGCCCTGGCCCTCGGCAGCGAGCTCGCCCGGGGTCTCGGCGAGAGCCTGCTGCGCGCCCGGCTCCTCGGGCTCGGCGCGATCACGCTGCTGACCGCGAGCGCCGTCGCCATCACCGGGCCGATCGGCTTCGTCGGCCTCACCGCGCCGCACCTGGCTCGCGCGCTCGTCGGCGGGGACCACACGCGGCTGCTGCCGGCGTCCGGATGCCTCGGCGCCATCGTGCTGCTCGGCTGCGACGTCGTCGGGCGGCTCATCGGCGGCAGCGCCGAGGTCTCCGTGGGCGTCGTGCTGACCGTGCTCGGCGGCGTCGTGTTCGTCGCGATCGTGCGCCGCGGCCGGATGGCGGCCCTGTGAACGGCGGGACTGCGACCGGCGGGACTGCGACCGGCGGCTCCGGGCACGACCGCCCTATGCGCGGCGACCCGCGGCGCACGGACCCCGGGCACGACCACCCCGGGCACCAGCGGCCCGAGCTCGCTGCCGTGCCCGCGTCCGCGCGGCGTCGCCGGGTGGTGGTCGTCACGCTCGCCACCCTCGCCGCGGCGCTCGCCATCGTCGTCGTCGGCATCGCGGCCGGCTCCGCGAGCCTCGGTCCGCTCGACATCCTGCGCACCCTGGTCGGCCTCGGCGACGCCGGCGACCGTCTCATCGTGTTCCAGCTGCGCCTGCCGCGGGTCGCCGCCGCCCTGCTCGTCGGCATCTGCCTGGGACTGGCCGGTGCCCTCACCCAGACGTTCGCCCGCAACCCGCTCGCCACGCCGGACATCCTGGGCGTCACCTCGGGCGCCGCCGCCGGCGCCGTCGCCGCGATCGTGCTCGGCGGCGGCACCTACGCCATCGGCACCGGGCTGCTCGGCCTCGGCATCCCGGCGGTCGCGACGGTCGGCGGGCTCGCCACGGCGGCCGTCGTCTACGGGCTGTCCTGGCGCGGCGGCGTCGAGAGCTACCGGCTGATCCTCATCGGCATCGGCGCGACGGCGAGCCTCGGCGGCATCACCAGCTACCTCATCGCGAAGGCGCAGATCACCCAGGCGGCGGATGCCGCGCAGTGGCTCGTCGGCAGCCTCTCCGGCGTCTCCTGGGCGAGCGTCTGGCCGGTCGCGGTCGTGCTCGCCGTCGTCGCGCCGGTGGCGCTCGGCCAGTCCCGGGCGCTCGAGGTCTCGCTGCTCGGCGACGAGGTGTCGACGGGGCTCGGCCTCGCCGTGCAACGGCACCGGCTCCTCGTCATCGTCTGCGCCGTGCTGCTCAGCTCCGCGGCGGTCTCGGCGAGCGGGCCGATCGAGTTCGTGGCCTTCGTCGCCCCGCAGCTGGCCCGGCGGCTGGCCGGCACCGGGCGGCCGCCGCTGCCGGCGTCGGCGCTGCTCGGCGGGCTGCTGGTCTCCGCCGCCGACATCCTCGGACGCGCCGTGCTGCCGTGGCAGGTGCCGGTGGGGATCGTGACCGCGATCGTGGGCGCGCCCTATCTCATCTGGCTGCTGTGCCGCTCCGGAGACCCGGGCCGCCCGGGCGGTCGCGCCGGTGCCCGGGGTCGCCGCGCGACCGGCCGGCGGCCCGGCGCCCGGGACCGCACCGGATCGCGTGAGAGGACAGCATGACCGACCCCGCCCCGCCCGCGCTCGCCGCCCGTGGCCTGAGCATCGGCTACGACCGCGAGCCCGTCGTCGAGGGCCTCGAGCTGAGCATCGCGGCCGGCAGCGTCACGACGCTGATCGGTGCGAACGGCAGCGGCAAGTCCACGATCCTGAAGGCGTTCGGACGCCTGCTGCCGCCGCGCGCCGGCGAGGTGCGGCTGCACGGCCGCGACATCCGATCGCTGCCGGCGCGCGCGGTGGCCCGCGAGCTGGCGATCCTGCCGCAGAAGCCGCTCACCCCCTCGGCGACGAGCGTGCGCGACCTGGTCTCACGCGGCCGGCACCCGCACCAGAGCCTGCTGCGGCCGTTCACGCCCGCGGACGCCGCGGCCGTGGCGGCGGCGCTCGCGGCGACCGGGCTCACCGGGCTCGCCGATCGCGACGCCGCCTCGCTCTCGGGCGGGCAGCTGCAGCGCGCCTGGGTCGCGCTCGTGCTCGCGCAGGACGCATCGACGATCCTGCTCGACGAGCCGACGACGTTCCTCGACCTGGCCCACCAGCTCGAGGTGCTGCGCATCGTGCGGCGGATCAACCGCGAGCGCGGGGCGACGATCGTCATGGTGCTGCACGACCTCGGCCTGGCGGCACGCCACTCCGACCGGCTGGTGGCCGTGGCCGACGGCCGGGTGGTCGCGGACGGCACGCCCTGGCAGGTGCTCACACCGGCGGTGCTGCGGGAGGCGTTCGGGCTCGAGGCCAGCGTCGTGCCGGATCCGCACACCGGGGCCCCGCTCGTGGTGCCCCGCGAGCCGGTGGACGGGGACGACGCCGAGGACGACGGTGCCGGGAGGCGACGCGACGGCGGCAGCGGGGGCGATTCGGACTGGCGCTAAAAGTTAGGACAGTCTACCCTTATCTACTGTGATCCCATTCCGACGCACTGCCCCCATCCTCCTGTCAGCCCTTCTCGCCGCCGCGACCCTCGGCGGCTGCTCCGCGGCGAGCGACGACACCGCCGCGAGCACCGCCGCCTCCGGCTGGAGCTACACCGACGACACCGGCGCGACGATCACGCTCGACGCCGCCCCCAGCCGCATCGCCGGCTTCACCGACCAGGTGCTCTCACTGCTCAGCTACGGCATCGAGCCGGTCGCGATCTTCGGCCGGGTGGATGTCGCGAGCGACTCGCGCTTCGACGACTACGACATCTCCGACGCCGCCATCGTGGGCAACAGCTACGGCGAGATCGACCTCGAAGCCCTGGCGGCGGCCGAGCCGGACCTCATCGTCACCGGTATCTACCCGACGGACCGCGAGGGCACCCTGGACACCGAGGGCCCGTACTACGGCGTGGCGGACGTCGAGCAGCAGCAGCAGCTCGAGGCGATCGCCCCCGTCGTCGCGATCGAGATCGGCGGCGCGGGCCTCGACGTGGTCGAGAGCAACACCGCCCTCGCCGAGGCGCTCGGTGCCGAGGCGGACACCGTGGCCGCCGCAAAAGAGGAGTTCGAGGCGGCATCCGAGGCGCTCAGCGCCGCCGCCGCGGCCAACCCCGGCATCGAGGTGACCCAGATGTACGCCGACGCCGACGGCATCTACGTCGTCAAGCCGGCCGACGAGCCCGAGACGCAGCTGTACCAGACCCTCGGCGTGACGCTCACCGACCTCAACCCGGACGGCGACTACTACTGGGACGTCTACAGCTGGGAGAACGCCGCGGAGATGATGACCGGCGACGTGCTGCTGCCGAACACCGAGGGCTTCCAGGCCGCCGAGCTCGCCGAGCAGCCGACGTTCGCCGACGACCCGGCGCTCCTCGCCGACCAGGTCTACGAGTGGCAGGGCGCCGGGCTGGACTACCTCTCGCAGGCGGAGCAGATGACGAAGCTGGCCGAGATCATCGAGAACGCCGAGGACGTCGTCTAGCCCCCCGCGAGACCGACGAAAACGAAGGAGCTGGTGCTCCGCGGGCCGATTCCGCCGCGATCGGCGCCCCCCGCGACACCAGCTCCTTCGTTTTCGTCACTGCTCGTGGACGTCGCCCTCGCGCAGCTCGGCGAGCGTGCCGAGCACGAGCGCCACCTGCTCGGGGCCCTCGACGCGGTGCTCCGCCCCGGTGGCGCCGGTGCCGGCCTTGAGCCCGACGTCGGCGGGGCCGAGGGCGGCGAAGCCGTCCTCGTCGGTCACGTCGTCGCCGGCGAAGAACACGGCCGTGGCCCCCGTGTAGCCGCGCAGGTGCTCGATCGCCTCGCCCTTCGTCGTCGAGCGCACCGAGAACTCCAGCAGGTCCTTGCCCTCGCGCACGGTGAGCGCCTCGTCCTCGGCGGTCGCCTCTCGCAGCGCCACGAGGTGGGCCACCCGGCTGTCCCGCTCGTTCGCGAGCCGGGTGTGCAGCGCGAAGCCCGCGGGCTTCGGCTCGATCCAGACGTTGTCGAGCGGCGCGGCCACCTCGTCGAGCACCGCGCGCAACGCCTCGACACGGCGCCGCTCCTCCTCGTCGAGCCGCAGGCCGTCACCGGGGCGGTCCAGCCGCAGCTCGGCACCGTGCGAGCCGACGAGCAGCACCTCGTCGGGCACCTCGGCCACCCGCTCGAGCGAGTCGAGCGCGCGACCCGAGATGAGCGCGACGCGCGTCGCCGGCATCCGACTCAGCCGCAGCACCGCCTCACGCGACGCCGGCAGCGCCCGGGCCTGCCCGGGACGGTCCACGATCGGCGCGAGCGTGCCGTCGAAGTCGAGGGCGACGAGCAGCCGCGGCGTGCGGGCCAGCTCGCGCAGCGCGCCGACGAGCGACTCGGGCACGCCGCGCGAGGAGCGCAGCGGCGGATGCAGGTCCATCAGTCCCCGGCGTCCTGGGGTCGCGGGGCGGTCCACTCCAGCCCGCCGAGCCGCTCCGCGGGCAGGCGCCGGCCAGATGCCGCCTCGGCGAGCGTCTCGAGGAACGTCGACGACCAGCGGGCGACGTCGTTCTCGAGCACCCGCTTGCGCAGAGCACGCATGCGCGCCTGCCGTTCCCGCTTCGGCATCGACACCGCCTGCAGGATCGTCTCCTTGAGCCCGTCGATGTCGTGCGGGTTGATGCGCAGGGCCCGCCGCAGCTCGTCGGAGGCACCGGTGAACTCGCTCAGGATGAGCACGCCGTCGTCGTCGATGCGGCTCGCGACGTACTCCTTGGCGACGAGGTTCATGCCGTCGCGCAGCGCCGTGACGAGCATGATGTCGGCGGCGAGGTAGAGCGCCACCATCTCCTCGCGCGGGTAGCCGTGGTGCAGGTAGTTGATCGCCTGGTGCGAGATCGTGCCGTAGTCGCCGTTGATGCGCCCGACGGTGAGCTCGATCTCGTCGCGCAGCTGCATGTACGCCTGCACGCGCTCGCGCGAGGGCGAGGCCACCTGCACGAGGGTGACGTCCTCGACGCTCAGCGTGCCGTCGGCGAGCATCTCGCCGAATGCCTTCACCCGGTGCCGGATGCCCTTGGTGTAGTCGAGCCGGTCGACGCCGAGCATGATCGTCTTCGGGTCGCCGAGGTCGGCCCGGATCTGCCGGGCGCGGGCCTGGATGTCCGGCCGGCTCGCCAGCTCGACGAAGCTCTCGGCGTCGATCGAGATCGGGAACGCCTTGGCCACCACCCGCCGGATGCCTCCGTCGGCCGGCACCTCGATGACCGGGTTCTTCGTGACGTGGGGGGTGAGCCGGCGCACGGCGCGGGAGAAGTTGCCGGCATCCGCGACGCGCTGGAAGCCGATGACGTCGGCGCCGAGCAGCCCCTCGACGATCTGGGTGCGCCAGGGCAGCTGCGAGTAGATGCCGTAGGGCGGGAACGGGATGTGGTTGAAGAAGCCGATCGTGAGGTCGGGCCGGGCCGCGCGCAGCATCGCCGGCACCAGCTGCAGCTGGTAGTCCTGCACCCACACGGTGGCGCCCGGCGCCGCCTGCGCCGCGGTGATCCGGGCGAAGCGGCGGTTGACGGCCGCGTAGGCCTCCCACCACTCCCGGTGGTAGGTCGGCGGCGAGATGACATCGTGGTAGAGCGGCCACAGCGTGTCGTTGCTGAAGCCCTCGTAGTACTTCTCGATCTCCTCCTCGCTGAGCGCGACCGGGACGATGTGGATGCCGTCGTGGTCGAAGGGCTCGAGCTCCAGGTCGGCCGCGCCGGGCCAGCCGACCCAGGCGCCGGCGCGCCGGCGCATCACCGGCTCGAGGGCGGCGACGAGACCGCCGGGTGAGGGCTGCCAGCCCTCGACCCCGTCGGCGTCGACGCTGCGGTCGACGGGCAGTCGGTTGGAGACGACGACGAAGGCGTAGTCTCCGCTCGTCGCGGCCGGATCGCTCGTCGTGTCGCTCGTCGTGTCGCTCATGGGAAGTGCGCCCAGCCTACCCAACCGCCTCCGCCCGGCTTCCGGGCTACCATCCGAGTCATGGCGAGCACACGGCTCTATCGCGACGGCGCGCTCGTGGCCGAGGGGTTCCCGGTCGCCGACATCTCCGTGCACCTCGCCGAGCCGGGCTGCACGGTGTGGGCCGACTTCGTCTCGCCCACCGAGGCCGACCTGGACGTCATCCGCGAGGAGCTCGGCCTGCACCGGCTGGCCGTGGAGGACGCCGTGCAGGAGCACCAGCGTCCCAAACTGGACATCTACGACACGCACTGGTTCGTCGCGGCCTACGACCTGCGCTACGACGCCGGGCGCGAGGAGCTGCGCCGCCGCGAGGTGAACGCCTTCGTCACCCCGCAGGCGCTCATCACCGTGCACGGCGAGGACTTCGACACGCATCGGCTGACGGAGCGCTGGGACGAGTCCGCGGAGCTCGCCGCCGCCGGCTCTCCGTTCCTGCTCTGGGGCCTGCTCGACGTGATCGCCGACGCGCAGTTCGACGCGATCCGCGAGCTGGACCAGGCGGCGGACGAGCTCGAGGACCTGCTGTTCGATGAGCAGCCGCACGACCAGGAGATCGGCCGTCGCTGCTTCGCGCTGCGCAAGGCGCTCGTGGCGATGCGACGGGCGGTGCTGCCGATGCGCGATGTGCTCTCCGGCATCCTGCGCCACGAGCTCACCCGCCAGCAGCCGATCATCGAGCCCTACTTCCAGGACGTCTTCGACCACGTCATCCGCACGACGGAGTGGACGGAGACCGTGCGCGACCTGGTCGCGACGATCGTGGACACCCACCAGGGCATCCGCGGCAACCGGATGAACCTCGTCATGAAGAAGGTGACCAGCTGGGCCGCGATCATCGCCGTGCCGACGGCGATCACCGGCTTCTTCGGCCAGAACCTGCTGTTCCCCGGCTACGGCACCGCGGCCGGGCTGCTGCTGTCCTGCGCGCTCATCGTCGTCACCGGCGTGCTGCTCTACCTGGCGTTCCGGCGCAACGACTGGCTGTAGCCCGCGCGTCACCCGCGGTTCACGCGAGGATGCCACGCTCACCGCATGGTGCGCCTCGGGCTCAGCACGTCGTCCCTCCACCCACTCCCGATCGCCGAGGCGTTCCGGCTCGGCGCGCTCGCCGGCTTCGACGGCGTGGAGGTGATGGTCACCGGCGATCCGCGCACCCGGGATGCCACCGGCATCCGCGCCCTGTCGAGGGAGCACGGCCTGCCGGTCCTCTCGGTGCACGCGCCGGTGCTCGCCGGCAGCCAGACCACCTGGGGCCTCTCCCCCGCCGGCAAGCTCGAGCGGGCGGCGCTGCTCGCTCTCGAGCTGGGCGCCGCGACCGTCGTCGCCCACCCGCCGTACCGTTGGCAGCGCCGCTGGTCGCGCGCCTTCGAGCCGGAGGTGGCGCGGATCGCGAGCCGGCACGGCGTGCAGATCGCCGTGGAGAACATGTTCGCGCTGCGGCTGGCCGGCCGTCGCGTCGAGGCGCACCGGGCGGTCGACCCGACGGCGCTGGACTGCGCCGCCTACACGCTCGACGTCTCGCACGCGGCCGCCGACGGCCGGGACGCCCTCGAGCTCGCCCTCGCGATGGGCGAGCGGCTGCGGCACCTGCACCTCTGCGACGGCGGCGGCCGCCCGGGCCGTGACGCCCACCTCGTGCCCGGCCGCGGCACGCAGCCGGTCGCGGCGCTGCTGCGGATGCTCGCCGAGCGCGACTGGGGCGGCGTGCTCGTGGCGGAGGTGGCCACCCGGCACGCCGCCGACGGTGCCGAGCGGCTCGCCCTGCTCGGCGAGACGGTGCGTTTCACCCGCGCCGCGCTCGCGAGCGGGCGCCGCCGGGATGCGACGCAGGGCACGCCCGCCCGCTGACGGCCGGCGCCACGGGGCGCTCCCCGCCCCGGCGCGGCGACACCCCTCAGCCGCCGGGCAGCAGGCCGAGCACGGTGGCGCGGCGGGACCGTCGCACGACGAGCAGCGCGGCGGCGATGCTGAGCGCGCCGAACAGCGCGAGCAGCGCGAGCGCGACGAGCACCGGCGTCACGGCCGCACCGGTGATGACGGCCTGCAAGCCGTCCACCGCCCAGGTGAGCGGCAGGAACGGGCTGATCGCCTGCAGCGGCGGCGCGATCGCCTCGATCGGGTAGAGGCCGCCGGTGGCGACGAGCTGCACGGCGAGCAGCAGCATCGAGATGATCAGGCCACGCCGGCCGAGGGCGAGGGTGAGCAGGGCGTGGAACGCGGTGAAGGCGAGGGCCGCGACGACCGCGAGCGGCAGGGTGAGCCCGATCCGACCCCAGGGCACGTCGAGGACCGCGTGCAGCAGCAGCACCACGAGCGCGGCCTGCACGACGGTGACGCCGGCGGCACGGGCGACGGCCGTGAACACGATGCGCCGGTCGGGCGCGGTCGAGGCCAGCGCCCGCCGGGTGCTCGGTCGCAGCACCAGGAACACCGCGAGCGCGCCGATCCAGAGCCCGAGCGGCACCAGCAGCGTCGCGAGCCCCTGCCCGATGCTGCCGAGCCGGTTCGCTCTCGAGGCCGTGTAGTCGATCGGCGTCGTCAGGGCGTCGGCGGCCGTGGCCGCCTCGTCGTCCGTGTAGCTCGGCACCTCGTCGGCGCCCTCGGCAAGGCCCTCGGCGAGCTGCGCGGCGCCGTCACCGAGGCTCGTCGCGCCCTCGGCGAGCTGCGCGGCGCCGTCACCGAGCTGCGGCACGCCCTCGGCGAGCGCCGCGGCACCGTCGGCGGACTGTGCGGCGCCGTCGGCGAGGTCGTCGAGGCCGCTCGCGAGCGAGCTGCCGCCGGAGGCGAGGGTCGTGCCGCTCGTGGCCAGGGTCGCCGCGCCGGTCGCGGCGCCGTCGATGCCCGACTGGATGCCGTCGATGCCGCTCGTCACGCCGGAGGCGAGCGTCGTGCCGCTCGTGGCGAGCGTGTCGAGGGCCGCGGTGAGCTGCTGCAGTGCCGCCTTGGTGGTGTCGTCCACGGTCGGATAGGCCTGGATGACGTCGTTGAGCGTGTCGAGGCCGCTCGCCGACTGGCTGACGCCGGCCGTGTACTGGCTCACCCCGGTCTCCAGGGCGTCGAGCTGCTCGGCGCCGCTGTCGAGCTCGTCGAGGCCGTCGGCGAGCTCGCCGACGCCGGCCGTGTACTTCTTCACGCCCTTGGCGTAGCTGTGCGCGCCGGTCGCGGCCTTCGCCGCACCGGTGGCGAGCTCGTCGAGGCCGTCGGCGAGGCTGTCCGCGCCGTCGCCGAGCTGGTCGATGCCCTCGGAGAGCTGGCTCGCGCCGTCGGCGAGCTGATCGGCGCCGTCGGCGAGCTGGCTCGCGCCGTCGGCCGCGTCGCCGAGGGAGGCGCCGATGCTCGAGTAGCCGCTGAACAGCGCCTCGACGTACTGCTCGGTGATCTGCGCGCCGAGCTGCGAGCGCAGCTGCTCGGCCACCACCTGGGCCACGGCCCCGCCGAGGTAGTCGTGCGCGTCGTCGGTGGCGATCGTGAAGGATGCCTGCTGCGGGTCGTCGCCCTGCAGGGAGGCGATCGAGGCGGAGAAGTCCTGCGGGATGGTGAGCACCGCGTAGGCGTCGCCGTCGGCGAGGGCCGCGGCGGCGTCCTCGTCGTTGGAGAGCTGCCAGTCGAGGCCGCCGTCGCCGCCGGTGAGCGCCGTCACCAGCAGCCGGCCGGCGAGCAGCTGGCTCTCGGTGCCGTCGTCGGCGGTCGTGGTGACCACCTCGTCGTCGTTGACGACGAGCGCCGGCACCTCGTCGAGCCGGTCGGAGACGTGGGCGAGGGCCGCCACGACGACTCCGGTGAACGCGAGCGGCACGAGCGCGGCGACGGCGAGGGCGATGCCGCGGCGCCGGCGCCGGCCCCGGGCGCCAGGATTCGCGGTGATCGGGTTCGCGGTGATCGGCAGCTGGCTCACGCGCGGGCTCCTTCCGTGTCGGCGCTCCCGGTCGGGGCGCCGAGGGCGTACAGGTCGATCGTGACGAGGGGGCGGCTGGCCGCGGCATCCGCCCGCAGCAGCAGCGGGGTGCCGATGACGACGGTCGTGGTGCGCGGCGCGAGGGCGTCGACCGCGGCGAGGAAGGCGAGCTCGTCGGCGTCCTGGAAGGCGTCGAGCTGGTCGAGCATGACCACGGGCGCGCGCTCGCCGAGCGCGATCGCGGCGAGCGCGACGGCGCGCTCGAACTGCGGCAGCGCCTCGATGGTGCTCGCCGCGCTCACCCGCGCGACCGGCCGGCCGGCCACCTCGGCGGCGACCCGGTTGATGCGCTCGAGCAGCTCGCGCTGCATCCGGCCGCTGGCGAACACGCGGTACCAGGGCAGGGTGAGCTGCAGCCGCTCCACGAGCAGCTCGCCGATCGTCACCTCGACCTCCGGCCGGCCGGAGCCGCCGACGTCGGCGAGGGCGACGCGGCGCCGCACCCGGCCGGCCTCGGAGGGCAGCGGCAGTCCGGCGACCTGGGCACGGCCGGCGACCGGCTCGAGGCGGCCGGACAGGGTGGCGGCGAGCAGCCGCCGGCTCGCCGGTGGGCCGCTCGCGACCACGAGCGCGCCGGCGGGGATGCTCGCCTCGAGCGGCCCGACCCTCAGCTCGCGCGATCCCGCGACGAGCCCCTCGGCGGTGATCGCGACCGGGGCGGCGGGACCCGCGGGCTCGGCGGGACCCGCGGGCGCCGCGGCCCGAGCGGCCCACTCGACGGCCTCGCGGTGCCTGCGCAGGTCGTCGCCCTCGACGTCGAGGTTCGGCAGCGCCCGGGCGAGGCCGCCCGGCATCCACCAGGCCGCCCGCCCGAGCAGCGTCATGATCGCCGGCACGAGCGTCATGCGCACCAGGAAGGCGTCCACGGCGATGCCGATGGCGAGGCCGAGCGCGATCGGCCGGATCGCGTTCGAGCCCTCCGGGAAGAACGAGGCGAAGACGAAGAACATGATGAGCGCCGCTGCGGTCACCACGCGCGCGCCGTTCGCGAAGCCGCGCTCCACGGCGCGCCGGGCCTCGCCGCCGTGCACGTACTCCTCGCGCATGCCGGAGACCAGGAACACCTCGTAGTCCATGGCGAGGCCGAAGAGCACGGCCATGATGATGATCGGCAGGAAGCTGATGATCGGCCCGGTGCTGTCCACGCCGAGCAGCCCGCCGAGCCATCCCCACTGGAACACCGCGACGATGGCGCCGAAGGAGGCGCCGATGGTGAGCACGAAGCCGAGCGCGGCCTTCAGCGGCACGAGCACCGAGCGGAACACGGCCATCAGCAGGATGACGCTCAGCCCGACGACCACGACGAGGAACGGCACGAGCGCGCTCGTGAGCCGGGCGGAGATGTCGATCGCGATGGCGGTCGTGCCGGTGACCTGGATGGTCGCGTCATCCGCCCGCTCGATCTCGGTGCCGAGGGCGCGGATGTCGGCCACGAGCCGCTTCGTCGCCTCGGCGTCCGGTGCGCTCGCCGGGATGACCTGGATGATCGCGGTGTCGACCGTCTCATCGGGGATGCCGTCGGCGACGTAGTCGACGTCGTCGAGCGCCTCGAGCCGGCTCTGGATGTCGTCGAGCACCTCGAGCGGCTCGTCGGTCTGGGTGATGTCGACCATGACGATGAGCGGGCCGTTGTAGCCGGCGCCGAAGCCCTCGGTGATGAGGTCGTAGGCGATGCGCTGGGTGGAGCCCTCCGGCTCGGAGCCGTTGTCGGGCAGGTTCAGGTCCATGCTGAAGGTGGGGACGGCGGCGACGCCGAGCAGGCCGACGACGAGCACGAGCGGCACCGCCGGCATCCGCATCACGAGCCGCACCCAGCGCCGGCCGAGGCCGCCGCCGGGGCCGTCGCCGGCGGCGGCGAG
>JASGFF010000054.1:0-18514 GCA_047605685.1 Microbacteriaceae bacterium | reverse complement strand
CCGGCGCCCGGCCGCCGCCGGCGGGTCGTCGGCACCGGGTCGACGCCTGCGCCCGAGCCGGCCGCGGCCCGCCTCCGCTACGCTCGAACACCACGGCCGGGTGAGCGCGGAGGGGGCGGCGTGTATCTCAAGAGCCTCACGCTCAAGGGCTTCAAGTCCTTCGCCCAGCCGACGACATTCGCCTTCGAGCCCGGCGTCACCTGCGTGGTCGGCCCGAACGGCTCCGGCAAGTCCAACGTCGTCGACGCGCTCGCTTGGGTGATGGGCGAGCAGGGTGCGAAGACCCTGCGCGGCGGCAAGATGGAGGACGTCATCTTCGCCGGCACCGCCACCCGCGGCCCGCTCGGCCGGGCAGAGGTGCTGCTCACGATCGACAACGCGGATGGCGCGCTGCCGATCGACTACACGGAGGTGACGATCTCGCGCACGCTGTTCCGCAACGGCGGCAGCGAGTACGCGATCAACGGCGAGGGCTGCCGCCTGCTCGACGTGCAGGAGCTGCTCTCCGACTCCGGTCTCGGCCGCGAGATGCACGTGATCGTCGGGCAGGGCCAGCTCGACCAGGTGCTGCATGCGAGCCCCGAGGAGCGGCGCGGCTTCATCGAGGAGGCCGCCGGCATCCTCAAGCACCGCCGCCGCAAGGAGAAGACCGTGCGCAAGCTCGAGTCGATGCAGGCGAACCTCACCCGGCTCTCCGACCTCGCCGGGGAGATCCGCCGTCAGCTCAAGCCGCTCGGGGCGCAGGCAGAGATCGCCCGGGAGGCGGCATCCATCCAGGCGATCGTGCGCGACGCGCGCGCCCGGCTGCTCGCGGACGACGTCGTCGGGCTGCGCGAGCAGATCACCGCGGCCAGCCGGGGCGAGAGCGAGCGCAAGACCGAGCGTCTGGTGCTGCAGGAGCAGCTGGACCAGAACCGGCTGCGGGCGGCGCGGCTCGAGCAGCAGCAGCTCGGCGACGCGGTCGACGAGGCGCGGCGCACGGCCTTCGGCCTCGAGCAGGCGCAGGAGCGGCTGCGCGGCCTGTTCTCGCTGGCGAACCAGCGCGTCGCGCTGCTGAACCAGCAGGCCCCCGGGCCCGCGACGGTCTCGACGGTCACCGAGCAGGCGGTGCGGGATGCTCGCGACGAGGCCGAGCGGCTCGTGGCGGAGGTGACGGATGCCGAGCAGTCCCTCGGCCGCTCGGCCGCCCGCACGGCGACGGCGAGGGCGAACCTCGACTCCCTCGACGAGGAGATCGCCGCCCAGTCCGCCCTGATCTCCAAGCACGATCTCACGCTCGCCGGCCACCGCAGCCGGGTCGACGTCGCGCGCTCCAAGCTCGCGGCCACCCGCGGCGAGCAGCTGCGTCAGCAGAACGCGCTCGAGCAGGCGCAGGACCGCCGCGCCGCCGCGGAGGCCGAGTTCCAGGCCGCCGAGTCGCAGGCCGCCGAGTCGCAGACGGCCGAGTCGCAGGCGGCCGGGGCGGATGCCCCGACCGGTGTCCCCGCCGCCGAGGGCTCGCTCGAGGGCTCCTACGCGGCGGCCGAGACCGAGCTGGCCGCGGCCCGCTCGAGCGTGGACGAGCTGCGCGAGGAGCTGCACGACGCCGAGCGCGAGCGCGACGCCCTCGCCGCGCGGGTCGCGGCGCTCGCGCTCGCCCTCGACCGCCGCGACGCCTCCTCGGCGGTCGCGGGGGCGGGCGGCATCCGCGGGCTCGTCTCCGACGCGATCGCCGTGACCGCCGGCTATGAGGCCGCGACGGCCGCCGCTCTCGGCTCGCTCGGCGAGGCGTTGCTGGCCGACAGCCGGGATGCCGCGATCGCGGCGGTGCGACGCGCCCGCGAGGAGTCGCTCGGTCGGCTCGAGCTCGTGGTGGCCGCGACGGCCGCGTCATCCGCCGCCCCATCCGCCCCGCCCGCCGGTGCGATCCGCCTCGTGGACGTCGTCGAGGCGCCCGCGGGCGTGCGCGCCCTGCTGCGGGGTTGCCTCGTGGTCGAGGACCTCGAGGCGGCCCGCGCCCTGCTCGACGCGGGCGGCCCCGAGCAGCCCGCGCTCGTGGTCACCCGGGCCGGCGACGTGCTCGGCCCGCAGCTCGTGCGCGGCGGTGCCGGCGACGCCCCGAGCCGGCTGGAGCTCGCCGGGGAGCGCGAGGCGGCCGCCGCGAGCCTGGAGCGAGTGACGACCCGGATCGAGCGGCTGCGCGGGGCGCTCGAGGAGCAGCGCGGCCGGCAGGCCGCCGCCAAGGCGGCGACGGATGCCGCGCTCGCCGCCCTGCGCGAGCACGACGCCCGCGCGGCGGAGCAGAGCGAGCGCCTCGGCCGGCTGCGCAGCCGGCTCGAGGCGGCCCGGGCGGAGTGCGAGCGGCTCGAGTCCGGGGCGGGGGCCGCTGCCGAGGCGGTGCGCCTCGCCGAGGAGGAGGCCGCGCGCACCCAGTCGGAGCTCGACCGCTTCGAGGCGACGCCGCGTCCGATGCTGGACGCCTCGGCACGGGCGGGGATGCTCGCCGAGCTGGAGGCCGCGCGCGCCGCCGAGCTCGAGCTGCGCATCGCCCTCGAGACCGCGCGCGAGCGGGTGCGCGCCGAGCGCGCCCGGGCCGAGTCGCTCGCCGGGCGGCTGGAGGCCGAGCGGACCGCCGCCGAGGAGCAGGCACGGCTGACCGTCATCCGGGACCGCCAGCTGGCGGCCGCCGGCCGGGTGATCGCCGTGCTGCCGGCGGTGATCGACTCGGTGGACCGCTCGGTGGCCGAGGCGCGCGTCGCGCTCGCCGCGGCCGAGGCGGAGCGTGCCCGGCAGAACGAGGAGCTCGTGGCGCTGCGCCGCGCCGAGACCGGGCTGCGCGAGCGGCTCGCCGCCGTGAGCGAGAGCGTGCACGGCCTCGAGATGCAGGTGTACGAGAAGCGGCTGCAGCTCTCCTCGCTGCTCGAGCGCGCCGCCGAGGAGCTCGGCCTCGTCGAGGACGTGCTCGTCGCAGAGTACGGGCCGCACCTGCCCGTGCCGGCCGAGGTCCAGCCGGTCACGGCGACGGCCCCGCCCGAGGCCCCGTCCCCGTACCCGTCCGAGTCGTCGTCCGAGACGGCATCCCCGCCCGTGTCGCCGTCCCTTTCCCCAATGCGGGTCGATTCGAGCGTGCCCCCCGCAGCCACGGGACCCACGGCGGGCGAACAGCCGATCGAAGCTGCATTGGGGACATCCGGGGGCGCCGGAGGGGACCGGTGGGCGGAGGGAGCCGGTGAGGCCGGGGAGCGCGGTGAGGCCGGGGAGCGCGGCGGCATCCCCTATCGGCGGGTGGAGCAGCAGGCCCGGCTGGCGAAGGCCGAGCGCAAGCTCGCGCAGCTGGGCCGGGTGAACCCGCTCGCCCTCGAGGAGTTCGCCGCGCTCGAGCAGCGGCACCGGTTCCTCGTCGACCAGCTCGACGATCTCGCCAAGACCCGCCGCGACCTGCTCACGATCATCGACGAGCTGGACGGACGGATGCAGGACATCTTCCGTGCGGCCTTCGAGGACACCCGCGCGGCCTTCGACCGGGTGTTCCCGATCCTGTTCCCGGGCGGCTCCGGGCGCATCGAGCTCACCGATCCGGGCGATCTGCTCACCACCGGGATCGAGGTGAGCGTGCGCCCGGCCGGCAAGAAGATCGAGCGGCTCTCGCTGCTCTCCGGCGGCGAGCGCAGCCTCGCGGCCATCGCGCTGCTCGTCGCGATCTTCGAGGCCCGTCCGAGCCCGTTCTACATCATGGACGAGGTCGAGGCCGCCCTCGACGACGCCAACCTCGGCCGGCTGCTGACGATATTCGATCAGCTGCGCGCATCCAGCCAGCTCATCGTCATCACCCACCAGAAGCGCACCATGGAGATCGCGGACGCGCTCTACGGCGTGAGCATGCGCCAGGACGGCGTGAGCGCCGTCGTCGGGCAGCGCGTCACGGCATCCGCCTGAGCTGCGTCGGCCGGTCGGCGGGTCGGCCGGTTGGCTGGTGTCGGTCGGCTGGCTGGCGTCCAGTCGTCGCGAATTGCAGGTTCGCCGCCGCGATCCGTCCCAATTGGGACGGATGGGGGATCGGGGCCGGCTCGGGCGGGCGCCGGTAGCGCTGGGCAGCGCCGGTAGCCTGGGCAGTATGGCGGAACGGTGGTCCCTGTCGCGCGCGCTCGGCGGCCTGTTCGCCCGGAGGACGATCGACGAGACCACCTGGGACGAGCTCGAGGACGCGCTCATCGGCGCTGACTTCGGGCCGGACATCACCGAGCAGCTGGTGACCGGGCTGCGCGCCGAGGTGGACAGGCTGCGCCTGACCGATCCCGAGGACCTCCGGCGGATGCTGCGCGAGAGCCTCGAGGAGCGCCTGGCCGCCCACGACCCGACGCTGCGCCTCGGCGCCCGCCCCGCGGTCGTGCTCGTCGTCGGCGTCAACGGCGTCGGCAAGACCACGACGATCGGCAAGCTCGCGGGCTTCCTCACCGCGCGGGGACGCAGCGTCGTCGTCGGCGCGGCCGACACCTTCCGCGCCGCGGCCGTGGACCAGCTGGCCACCTGGGCCGGCCGGGCCGGCGCGACGATCGTGCGCCCGCAGCAGGAGCGGCAGGATCCGGCATCCGTGGCCTTCCAGACCGTCGAGCACGCCATCGCCGAGGACATCGACATCGCGATCGTCGACACCGCCGGCCGGCTGCACACCAAGGGCGGCCTCATGGACGAGCTCGGCAAGATCAAGCGCGTCATCGAGAAGCAGACGGAGATCGCCGAGGTGCTGCTCGTGCTCGACGCGACGACCGGGCAGAACGGCGTCGCCCAGGCGGAGGCGTTCATCGAGCACGCCGGCGTCACCGGCCTCGTGATCACCAAGCTCGACGGCAGCGCCAAGGGCGGCTTCGTGCTCGCCGTGCAGGAGCGCACCGGCATCCCGATCAAGCTCATCGGCCAGGGCGAGGGCATCGGCGACCTCACCGGCTTCACGCCCCACGTCTTCGTCGCCGGTCTGCTCGACTGAGCCGCCCGGCCCGGCCCGGCTCGCCCCGATTCCCGATCCGTCCCAATTGGGACGGATCGGGGCGGCGAACCCGCAATTCGGGACGACTCGCGGCCGGACATCGGCCGCACGGGCCGCACGGGCCGCATCGGCAGGCCGGTCAGGCCGAGGGCCTCCAGGAGCTGCCGGCGGCGCGGTGCTGCTGGGCGAGCTCGGCGTAGCGCCGGGCGTTGTCGATGAGGCCGGCCTGCTCCTCGGCGGTCAGGCTGCGCAGCGCCTTCGCGGGCACGCCCATGACGAGCGAGGTCGGCGGCACCGACGTGTACTCGAGCACGAGCGCGTTCGCGGCGATGAGCGAGCCGGTGCCGATGACGCCGCCGTTGAGCACGGTCGCCCCCATGCCGATGAGGCAGTCGTCGCCGATGACGCAGCCGTGCAGGATGGCGCCGTGGCCCACCGAGACCCGCGAGCCGACATCGAGCGGCAACCCCAGATCGGTGTGCATCGTCACGTTGTCCTGGATGTTGCTGCCGGCGCCGATACGGATAGCGTCGCGGTCGGCGCGGATGACGGCGCCGTAGAACACGCTCGCGTGCGCCTCGATCGTGACATTGCCGACGAGCGTCGCGTTCGGCGCCACCCACGCCGTCGGGTCGACCCGGGGCGTGAAGCCCCCGAAGGGCACGATCAGCGGCATTCGATCAGGGTAGCGCCGTCCGGGCGTCCACGGGCGTCCACGGGCGTCCACACGCCCCGGGGCCGCGGGCATCCGCCGGCCTCGGGCCGCCGACCCTGTCGCCCGGGCCGCCGGTCCTGTCGCCCGGGCCGCCGACCCTGTCGCCCCGGTCCGGCGGCCCCGCGACCCCCGGGCCGCCGGACCGCCCCGCGTCTAGACTGTTGCGATCATGGCACCCTTCGGCACCCTCACCGACCGTCTCGCCGACACCCTCACCCGCCTGCGCGGCAAGGGTCGCCTGAGCGCCGCCGACGTCGACGGCACCGTGCGCGACATCCGCCGCGCACTGCTGGAGGCGGATGTCGCGCTCGAGGTCGTGAAGGACTTCACCGCCCGCGTGCGCGAGCGCGCCCTCGGCGACGAGGTCAACCGGGCGCTCAACCCCGCCCAGCAGGTGGTGCAGATCGTCAACGAGGAGCTCGTGCGCATCCTCGGCGGGCAGCAGCGCCGCCTCGAGTTCGCCAAGAGGCCGCCGACCGTCATCATGCTCGCCGGCCTCCAGGGCGCCGGCAAGACCACGCTCGCCGGCAAGCTCGCCAGCTGGCTGCGCAAGGACGGCCACACGCCGCTGCTCGTCGCCAGCGACCTGCAGCGCCCGAACGCCGTCACGCAGCTGCAGGTCGTGGGCGAGCAGGCCGGCGTGCCGGTCTACGCGCCCGAGCCGGGCAACGGCGTCGGCGACCCGGTCAAGGTCGCCAAGGGCGGGATCAAGGAGGCGGAGCGCCGGCAGCACGACGTCGTCATCGTCGACACCGCCGGCCGGCTGGGCGTCGACGCCGAGCTGATGAGGCAGGCCGCCGACATCCGCAAGGCCGTCGAGCCCGACGAGGTGCTGTTCGTCATCGACGCGATGATCGGCCAGGACGCCGTCGCGACCGCGCAGGCGTTCCAGAAGGGCGTCGACTTCACCGGCGTGGTGCTCTCCAAGCTCGACGGTGACGCGCGCGGCGGGGCGGCGCTCTCGGTGGCGTCCGTCACCGGCCGGCCGATCATGTTCGCCTCCACCGGCGAGGGGCTCGACGACTTCGAGCCGTTCCACCCGGAGCGGATGGCCGGCCGGATCCTCGACCTCGGCGACATCCTCACCCTCATCGAGCAGGCCCAGCAGGCCTTCGACGAGGAGGAGGCCAAGAAGGTCGCCGAGAAGCTCGCGACCTCGAGCTTCACCCTCGAGGACTTCCTCGAGCAGATGCAGCAGCTCAAGAACATGGGCTCGATCAAGAGCATGCTCGGGATGCTGCCGGGCGCCCGCGGCATGCGCGAGCAGCTCGAGGGCTTCGACGAGGGCGAGATCACCCGCACCGAGGCGATCATCCGCTCGATGACGCCGGCGGAGCGGCGGACGCCGAAGCTGCTCAACGGCTCGAGGCGGCTGCGCATCGCGCGGGGCTCGGGCACGACCGTCACCGAGGTCAACGCGCTCGTGAACCGCTTCGAGCAGGCCGCGAAGATGATGAAGACCGTGGCCAAGGGCGGGGTGCCGCAGCTGCCCGGCGTGGGACCGATCCCGGGGGCCTCCTACGCCGGCAAGGGCACGCGCGGCAAGCAGCAGCAGAAGCGGAAGGGCTCGCGCTCCGGCAACCCGGCCAAGCGGGCGGAGGAGAACGCGGCGCTCGCGGCCGGCGTCAAGCCCGGTGCGAGCGCACCGGGCGCCGGCACGGCATCCGGCTCGGGCTTCGGCATCGGCCAGACGGCACAGGCGCAGGCGCAGGCTCCGACGCCCGAGGAGCTCGCGAGCCTGCAGAAGCTGCTCGGCCGCCGCTGAGCCGGCTGCCGCTGAGCCGTCGTCGGCCAGCGTCCGCCGTGGGCGGGATGCGTAGGGTGGCAGCATGACGCAGACGATCGGCGACCGCAGCATCCGCATCGGCGTGCAGGTGCAGCCGCAGCACGCCAGCTACGAGCACATCCGCGACACCGTCGCGCGCCTGGAGGACCTGGGCGTCGACGTGATCTTCAACTGGGACCACTTCTACCCGCTGAACGGCCCGGCCGACGGGCCGCACTTCGAGTCGTGGACGATGCTCGCCGCGATCGCCGAGCAGACCAGCCGTGTCGAGTTCGGCGCGCTGGTGAACTGCAACTCCTACCGGGGCGCCAACCTGCAGGCCGACATGGCCCGCACGATCGACCACATCAGCGCGAAGGGCGGCACCGGCCGCTTCATCTTCGGCACCGGCAGCGGCTGGTTCGAGCGCGACTACGAGGAGTACGGCTACGAGTTCGGCACCGTCGGCTCGCGCCTGGACGCCCTGCGGGACGCGCTGCCCGTCATCGAGGATCGCTGGGCCAGGCTCAACCCGCCGCCGACGCGGAGGATCCCGGTGCTCATCGGCGGCGGCGGGGAGCGCAAGACGCTGCGCATCGTCGCGCGGCACGCGGACATCTGGCACTCCTTCGCCGACCCCGAGACGCTCGACCGCAAGCTCGGCGTGCTCGCCGCGCACGCCGCCGAGATCGGCCGCGACCCGGCCGAGATCGAGATCTCCGCCGGGCAGCGCGGCGACAGCCTCGAGCAGGTCGACGCGCTGCTCGAGCGCGGCGTGACGCTGTTCACGATCGGCCTCTCCGGTCCGGAGTACGACGTCGCCTCGCTCGAGAGGTGGATCGCCTGGCGCGACGCGACGAACGGCTGAGGCGGCCCCGGTGTCATCCGGGCCCTCAGCGGCCCCCGGGCCCGTCGTCGGCTGAGCCGAGGATGTCGCCCCGCGCCGGTAGGGTCGCGTCATGTTCGTGAGGGCAGACGGCGCCGTCGTCACGAGCGCGAGCGACCTGACGCTGGCGAGCCGCTGCGAGTTCGCCTTCGTGCGCACGCTCGACGCGAAGCTCGGCCGCGTCGAGGCGCTCGTCGTCGCCGACGACCCGATGCTCGTGCGCGCGGGCGCGCTCGGCGACGCGCACGAGCGGCACCGGCTCGAGGCCTACCGTGCCCGGTTCGGCGCCGGCGTCGTCGAGATCGACCGGCCCGACGTGCGCGATGCGGCCCAGCTGGCGGATGCCGTCGCGGCCACCCTCGCGGCGTTCGCGGCGGGTGCCGCCGTGGTGTTCCAGGCCACGTTCGCGAGCGAGCCGGCGGCCGGCTCGGCGGCACCGGCCGCGGCAGGCGGCCGCACCCCGTTCATCGGCTTCGCCGACTTCATCGTGCGGATGTCCGACGGCCGCTACCGGGTGCAGGACACCAAGCTCGCCCGCCGCGCCAAGGTCACCGCGCTGCTGCAGCTCGCGGCGTACCACGAGCAGCTGCGCCTGAACGGCGTGCCCGTCGACGACACCGTCGAGCTGCTGCTCGGCGACGGCACCACGAGCGCCCACGACATCGCCGACATCGCCCCGGTCTACGCCCGGCGCAAGGCTCGGCTCGACGCGATCGTCGCCGAGCGTCTCGCCGACACCCGGGCAGCGCCCTGGCTCGACGCGCGCTACGCCGCCGACGGGCACTGCGACTTCTGCGCCGCCGAGCTCGAGGCGGCCCGCGACCTGTTCCTCGTCGCCGGGATGCGCGGCACGCAGCGCGCCCACCTGCTGAGCGCCGGCATCCGCACGATCGACGAGCTCGCGGCGCTGCCCGCGAGCCGGACCGTGGAGGGCATCACCGCGACCGGGCTCGCCTCGGCCCGGCTGCAGGCGAGGGCCCAGCTCGCCCGCGCCGCCGGGGCCCCGCCGCCGGTCGAGGCAGTCGCCCCGGCCGAGCTCGGCGCCATCCCGCACCCCGACCCCGGCGACCTGTTCTTCGACTTCGAGGGCGACCCGCTGCACGCCGAGCCGCGCGCGGGCGAAGGCGGCACCGAGCGCATCGACTGGGGCCTGGACTACCTGTTCGGGATGTGCGGACCGGACGAGGCGTTCCGGGCCCTCTGGGCGCACGACCTCGCCGAGGAGCGCCGGGCGCTGCTGGACTTCCTGGCGTTCGTGCGCGAGCGGCGTGAGCGGCATCCGGGCATGCACGTCTACCATTACGCCGGCTACGAACGCAGCCACCTGCTGTCGATCGCCGCACGGCACGGCGTCGGCGAGGCCGATGTCGACGCGCTGCTGCGCGACCACGTGCTCGTCGACCTGTACCCGATCGTGCGCCGGGCGCTGCGGATCGGCACCCGCTCCTATTCGATCAAGAAGCTCGAGCCCCTCTACATGGGTGACGAGCTGCGCGACGAGGAGGGCGTCACGAGCGCCGTCGCCTCGATCGAGCAGTACGTCGCGTTCCGTGCGGCGCGGGACGCGGGGCAGGATGCGACGGCCGAGCGCCTGCTCGGCGAGATCGCCGAGTACAACCGCTATGACGTCGTCTCGACCCACCGGCTGCGCGACTGGATGCTCTGCCTCGCGGCCGAGCACGGGGTCGCCCCCGGATCGCTCGACGACGACCTCGGTCATCGGGATCTCGGCCACCGGGATCTCGGGGACCCCGAGGAGCTCGCCCGCGAGGAGCCGAGCAAGACCGCCGCGGCTCTCGCCGAGCTCGCCGGCGAGCCGTTCCGGGCGCGGTCGCCGGACGAGACCGCCTACGCGCTCGCCTCGGCTGCGATCGACTACCACCGCCGGGAGGACAAGGCGTTCTGGTGGGCGCACTACGCCCGGCTGACCGACCCGCTCGACGACTGGGCCGACACCCGGGACGTGCTGCGCGTGGAGCACGTCGAGGTGCTCGACGGGTGGCGGGTGCCGGTCGGCATGCGGGTCGCGCGTCGCCGCATCCGGCTGGCGGGCCAGTGGGCCCCGGGCAGCCGGATGGCCGCCGAGCCCTTCGCCGTCTACGCCCACCCGGGGCCGTTCCGGCTGAGGGGGGCGCGGCCGGGATCCCGTCCGGCTCGGAGGGTGCGGCGGGTCGAGGAGCTCGCCGACGGATCGGTCGTCGTGGACGAGTTCCTGCCGGCGGGCGCGGCGCCGTGGGACGAGCCGCCGCTCGCGCTCACGCCGGCCTCGCCGCCGCGCGCGGACGGCCTCGTCGCGGCGATCGAGGCCTGGGGCGCGGCGCTCGTGTCGGCCGCGCCCGGCTTCCCCGTCGGCCCGGTCGTCGACCTGCTGCGCCGCAGCCCGCCGCGCACCGGTTCCGGACGGCTCGCCCCGCTGCAGGGCCCCGAGCACGCGGTCGAGGCGCTCGTGGCATCCGTGCTCGACCTCGACCGCTCCTACCTGGCCGTGCAGGGGCCGCCCGGCACCGGCAAGACCCACGTGGCGGCCCACGTCGTCCGTCGCCTTGTCCAGGAGCAGCGTTGGCGCATCGGCGTCGTGGCCCAGTCGCACGCCGTCGTCGAGGCGCTGCTCGGCCGGGCGGTCGACGCCGGCCTGGACCGGGCGCTCGTCGCCAAGGCGACGGACGACCGCGACGCGCCGTTCACCGCCCTCGACCGCCGCGACTATCTGCCGTTCCAGGCGGCGCACGCCGCGACCGGCTACCTGATCGGCGGCACCGCCTGGGACCTCGTCAACCCGCAGCGGGTGCCGCCGGGCAGCCTCGACTTGCTCGTCGTCGACGAGGCGGGCCAGTTCTCGATCGCCAACACGATCGCGGTGTCCACCGCCGCTCGCCGGCTGCTGCTCTTCGGCGACCCGCAGCAGCTGCCGCAGGTGAGCCAGGGCATCCACCCGGCGCCCGTGGACACCTCCGTGCTCGGCTTCGTGAGCGCCGGCCACGACGTGCTGCCCGCCGGGCTCGGCTACTTCCTCGCCGAGTCCCGCCGGATGCACCCGGCGCTCACCGCCCCGGTGTCGCGGCTCGCCTACGAGGGGGCGCTGCGCTCGCATCCGGATGCGAGCACCCGCTCGCTCGAGGGCGTCGAGCCGGGCCTGGTGCCGGTGCCGGTGCGACACGAGGGCCGCAGCACCGAGTCGCCGGAGGAGGCGGCCGCCGTCGTCGCGATCGTGCGGCGGCTGCTCGGCACGCCCTGGAGCGACCCCATGGCGGAGCCGGCGCGGGAGCGCGAGCCGCTCACGCCATCCGACCTGATCGTCGTGACGCCGTACAACGCCCAGGTCGCCTGCGTGCGCTCCGCCCTGCGGGCCGCCGGGATCGACGGGCTGCGGGTGGGCACCGTCGACCGATTCCAGGGCCAGGAGGCCGTGGTGTCGATCACGACGCTCGCCGCCTCGAGCGCCGCCGACGTTCCCCGCGGCATGGAGTTCCTGATCAACCGCAACCGGCTCAACGTGGCGATCTCGCGCGCCCAGTGGGCCGCCTACCTCGTGCACTCGCCGGCGCTCGCCGACCAGCTGCCGCACCGGCCCGAGCAGGTGGCCGAGCTCAGCGCCTTCCTGCGGCTCATCGGCGACGGGGAGCCCGGCGCGCGCGGCTGAGCCCGGCTACTGCGCGTGATCCCGTCGGGGAGTCAGACCCTCCAGGAGACCCGGGCGACTCGCCGCGGGCAGCCGCCCCCGATTCCCCCAACGCAGGACGGAACGGGCCGGCGGGTGCGCCCGGCCGCCTGTCGTGGCCCTTCGACCCGCATTCGGGAACCGGCCGGGGGACCCAGATCCGGCCGGTTGGTCCGCCCCGGCCGGATCTGGCAGAATGGTCGATCGGGTTCCGCGCCCACCCGACCCTCTATCAGGTGCCGCGGACCGTCCCAGAGCTTTCGCGTCGGTGTGCCCCCCACGCTCGCGACGCCGTGGTTCGCCACTCATCACACACGTCATCAGGAGAATCGTGGCCGTCAAGATCCGTCTCAAGCGCTTCGGAAAGATCCGCGCACCCTACTACCGCATCGTCGTCGCCGACTCGCGCTCGAAGCGCGACGGTCGTGCCATCGAGGAGATCGGCAAGTACCACCCCACCGAGGAGCCCTCGTTCATCGAGGTGAACTCCGAGCGCGCCCAGTACTGGCTCGGCGTCGGCGCCCAGCCGACCCCGCAGGTTGAGGCGATCCTCAAGCTCACCGGCGACTGGGGCCGGTTCAAGGGCGATGCCGACGCCGTCTCCACCGTCAAGGTCAAGGACGCCCCGGCCGTCTTCGCCGCCGACGAGAAGAAGAAGCCGGTGCTGAAGCCGAAGAGCGCGAAGCCGGCGAAGGCCGAGGAGGCGCCCGTCGCCGAGGCGGAGGCCGAGACCGCGGCCGCCGCGACCGACGAGGCGTGAGCGCGCTCGCTCCCGCCCTCGCGCACCTCGTGAAGGGGATCGTCGACCACCCGGACGAGGTGCGGGTCGCCGAGCGGTCCTCCGACCGCGGCGAGGTGCTCGAGGTGCGCGTGCACCCCGAGGACCTCGGCCGCGTGATCGGCCGTGCCGGCCGCACGGCGAAGGCCCTGCGCACCCTCGTCACCGCGCTCGCCGACGGTCGTCGCGTGCGCGTCGACGTGCTCGACGACTGAGGTGGCGCCCCGGGCCCGGGCCGAGCAGACCAGCCTTCGCGTCGGCCGCCTCGTCAAGGCGCACGGGCTCAAGGGCGCCCTCAAGCTCGAGCTGTACACCGACGACCCGGACCGGCGCTTCGTGCCCGGGGCGACGTTCTCGCTCCAGGTCCCGCGGGAGTCCCTCTGGCACGGCCGCGCGCTCACGCTGCGGGAGCTGCGCTACTACAACGGCGTGCCGGTGGCGTTCTTCGAGGACGTGCCCGATCGCACGGTCGCCGAGACGCTTGTGCGCGCCATCCTGTGGGTCGAGCTGACCGGCGACGAGCCGATGGAGGAGGACGCCTGGTTCGACCACCAGCTCGTCGGCCTCCACGTCGTGCGCGACGGGACCGTGATCGGCACCGTCGTCCGCGTCGAGCACCTGCCCGCGCAAGACCTGCTCATCGTGCGGCAGGTGCTGCCGGGCCGGCCGGAGCGCGAGGTCATGGTGCCGTTCGTCGCGGCGATCGTGCCGCAGGTGGATGTCGCGGCCGGCCGCGTCGTCGTCACCCCGCCCACGGGGCTCTTCGAGGAGCCGCCCGGAGAGCTGTCCGAGGAGCCGCCCGGGAAGCCGCCGGACGACGGGATGCCAGACTGATCCCGTGCGCATCGACGTCGTCTCGATCTTCCCGGCGTACTTCGACGCGCTCGAGCTCTCGCTGCTCGGCCGCGCGCGCGGGGCGGGCATCCTCGACGTGCGGGTGCACGACCTGCGCCGCTGGACGAGCGACCGGCACCGCACGGTCGACGACACCCCCTACGGCGGTGGCGCCGGCATGGTGATGACCCCCGAGCCCTGGGGGCGGGCGCTCGATGAGCTCGCGGGGCCGGCGCCGGGACCGCTCCTCGTCTTCCCCTCGCCCGCGGGCGAGCCGTTCCGGCAGACGATCGCCCGCGAGCTCGCCGCCGAACAGCGCATCCTCATCGGCTGCGGCCGCTACGAGGGCATCGACGAGCGCGTCTTCGAGCACGCGGCCACGCTCGGCCGGGTGCGGCTGCTGAGCCTCGGCGACTACGTGCTCAACGGCGGCGAGGTCGCCGCGATGGCGATGATCGAGGCGGTCGGCCGGCTGCTGCCGGGCGTCGTCGGCAACCCGGACAGTCTCGTCGAGGAGTCCCACGAGGACGGCCTGCTCGAGTACCCCTGCTACACCAAGCCGGCCGAGTGGCGCGGCCGGGCCGTGCCCGAGGTGCTGCTCGGCGGCGACCACGGCGCCATCGCGCGCTGGCGGCGCGAGCAGCAGCTCGAGCGCACCCGTGCCCGTCGCCCGGACCTGCTGCCGGACTGATCGCCGTCGTCCGGGCCGATCCGCTGCCGTGCGGCGGGCGCGCCCCATCGAGACACGCCCCATCGAGACACGGCACGCCGCGCCGTCCGGCCGCGGCGGCCGTCCCGACGACGGGCCCGCGGCCGCCGGCGATCAGCGCCGTGTCGTCGCTGCTGCTCCCGTGCCGCGCGCGGTGAGCACGAGCGGGCCGTCCTCCGTGACCGCGACGGTGTGCTCGACGTGGGCGGCGCGGGAGCCGTCGCGGCTGCGCAGCGTCCAGCCGTCGGCGTCGGTGCGCAGCTCGTCGGTGCCGGCCATCAGCCACGGCTCGATCGCGAACACCAGGCCCGGGCGCAGCGGGTAGCCGCGGCCGCGGCGGCCATCGTTGGGCACGTGCGGGTCGCCGTGCATCACCCGGCCGACGCCGTGCCCGCCGAACTGGGTGTTGACGCGGTAGCCGGCAGCCCGGGCGATCTCGCCGATCGTCGCCGACACGTCGCCGATGCGGTTGCCGGGCACGGCGACGGCGATCGCGGCATCCAGCGCCCGCTCCACCGTGTCGACGAGCCGCAGGTCCTCCGGCCGCGGCGTTCCGACGGCGAGTGTGAGCGCCGAGTCCGCCACCCAGCCGTCGACGGAGGCGGCGAAGTCGAGCGAGAGCAGGTCGCCGTCGCGCAGCCGGTAGCGGTGCGGCAGCCCGTGCAGCGCCGCGTCGTTGACGGAGGTGCACAGCACCCGGCCGAACGGCGAGCCGCCGAAGGAGGGGTGGTAGTCGAGGTAGCAGCTCTCCGCGCCGCGCTCGCGGATCATCCGGTGGGCGAGGGCGTCGAGCTCGCCCAGGTCGACGCCGACGGCGGTGGCATCGCGGGTCGCCTCGAGCACGGATGCCACGAAGGCCCCGGCCGCGCGCATCCGCTCGATCTCGGCGGTCGTCCTGAGTTCGATCACGGCCTCCCAGTGTGGCAGAATGGTCGATCGTGCCTCGGCACGGCTCTGCCACAGGGGAGCCGCGTCTCGCCGGGGCCGCTCGATCTCGACATCCGGACCGCGGTAGACCTGTGCGCTGCCGCAGAGAGCGACTACGCCATGCACATTCTCGACGCCGTCGACGCTGCCAGTCTCCGCAGCGACGTGCCCGACTTCCGGGCGGGTGACACCGTCAAGGTGCACGTGAACATCACCGAGGGCAACCGCTCCCGCATCCAGGTCTTCCAGGGCGTCGTCATCGGCCGCTCCGGCGAGGGCGTGCGCGAGACGTTCACGGTGCGCAAGGTCAGCTTCCAGGTGGGCGTGGAGCGCACGTTCCCCGTGCACTCGCCGGTGATCGACCACATCGAGGTCGTCACCCGTGGCGACGTGCGCCGCGCCAAGCTCTACTACCTGCGCGAGCTGCGCGGCAAGAAGGCGAAGATCAAGGAGAAGCGCGACGCCTGAGGCGCGTTTCACAGCTGCGGCCCGGCCGTGGCCGAGGCGGGCTCCCCGCCGCCTACACTGGGCGGGAAGCTCGGGGGTTTAATTGACGGATTCACCAGCGGCTGTCGGCGAGGGCGCGCAGCACAGGGCCGACGATGGCGGCCGTCCATCGAGGTCCCGGGGCATCCGGCTGTTCCTGCGGGACGTGCTGCTCATCCTGCTCGCGGCGATCGTCATCTCGTTCCTGATCAAGACGTTCCTCGTCCGCAGCTTCTACATCCCCTCCGGGTCGATGGAGAACACGCTGCTGGAGAACGACAGGATCATCGTCAACGAGCTCGTGCCGAACGTGATCTCGCTGGAGCGCGGCGACGTCGTGGTGTTCACCGACCCCGGCGGCTGGCTCGACGACACCGAGGACACCCGCAGCACCGCCCAGAAGATCGTCGAGGGCCTGCTCGGCTTCGTCGGCCTCGCCGCCCCCGACAGCAACGACCACCTGGTCAAGCGCGTGATCGGCCTGCCCGGCGACGAGGTGTCCTGCTGCAACTCCTCCGGCTACCTCACGGTCAACGGGGTGCCGGTCGAGGAGCCCTATGTGCTCATCCCGGACGGCGAGACGGATGCTGCCCCGGAGAGCTTCGACGTCACGGTGCCCGACGACGAGATCTGGGTGCTCGGCGACAACCGCTACGACTCGGCGGACTCGCTCTGGCACTACGAGAACGGCGACGCGAACGGCGGCATGGTCCCGATCGACGATGTCGTCGGCCGCGCGGTGCTGATCTCCTGGCCGGTGGACCGCTGGGGCTGGCTCGACGACTACCAGACGGTGTGGCGCTCGGTGGACGACTCCGACAGCGAGTGAGCGTCACCGAGCCGAGCCGGCGAGCGGAGCTCGCGCTGCTGCGCGCGGGCGCCCGCCACGTCATCGGTGTCGACGAGGTCGGCCGGGGTGCGATCGCCGGGCCGGTCGCGGTCGGCGTCGCCGTCGTCGGGTCCCGGATGCCGGCGCCGCCGGCCGGGCTGCGCGACTCGAAGCTGCTGAGCCAGCGGCGGCGCGAGGAGCTGCAGCCGCTGCTGACCGGCTGGCTGCTCGCCGGCGCCGTCGGCCTCGCGAGCGTGCAGGAGATCGAGGCTCTCGGCATCGTGCACTGCCTGGGCCTGGCCGGCGCGCGCGCCCTCGCGCAGCTCGACGCCGCGCTGCTGGCCGAGGCGGTCGTGCTGCTCGACGGCGGCCACGACTACCTCTCGGGCCACTTGCCGGCCCACCTCCCGGCGGCGCTGCGCGAGACGCTGCCGGGCCCGCCGCCGGTGCACGTGCGCGTCAAGGCCGACCGGGACTGCACGGTCGTGGCCGCGGCATCCGTGCTCGCCAAGGTGCACCGGGACCGGCTCATGATCGCGGCGCACGAGGGCGCGCCGCACTACGGCTGGGCGAGCAACAAGGGCTACGCGGCCGCGGCGCACTACGCGGCGATCGAGACGGCCGGGGTGCATCCGCTGCACCGGCGCAGCTGGCTGCGGCGGCCGGCGGAGCGGACCGCCGTCGAGGGGGATCCGGCGGCGGACGCGCACCGCCACACCCTTAACTAGACTGGCGCGCACGATGGATGAGGACGAGCTCGAGGACTACGACCGTGACATGGAGCTGGCGCTCTACAAGGAGTACCGCGATGTGGTCGGCCAGTTCCGCTACGTGGTCGAGACCGAGCGCCGCTTCTACCTCGCCAACGAGGTGGAGCTGGTGCGCCAGGAGGCCGAGCACGACTTCTACTTCGAGCTGACGATGAACGACGTCTGGGTGTGGGACGTGTACCGCTCCGACCGTTTCGTGAAGAACGTGCGCGTGCTCACGTTCAAGGACGTCAACGTCGAGCGGCTCGGCGAGAAGGAGCTCGAGCTGCCCAAGGAGCTCGCCATCGACGAATGAGCGCGGTGGGTGGCCCGGCGTGTGGACCCGGCGCGATTGACATCCGAAGGTCAGCGATATATCGTTAATGCATCGCCGACAGTCGGCGAGTGTCATTCCTTCGGAAAGGGATCCCGTCATGAACGGATCACGTCACCACCACGACCAGGCGGACCGCCTCCACGATCCGCGCCTTGGCGCCCTGCGCGCGCACCTTCTCGAGCACGGCCCCGGTCTCGGCGCCGGTGAGCCGTTGCGCCGCCGGCACCCCGGCCACGGCTTCGGGCCGGGCTTCGGCCCGGGGTTCGGGCCCGGTTTCGGCCCCGGCCCGCGCGGCGGCGGTCCGCGCCGCCGGCGCCGCGGCGACGTGCGGCTCGCGATCATCGCGCTGCTCGGCGACGGCCCCTCGAACGGCTACGCCCTCATCAAGGCGATCGGCGAGCGCAGCGGCGGCACCTGGGTGCCGAGCCCCGGATCGGTGTACCCGACGCTGCAGCAGCTCGTCGATGAGGAGCTCGTCGAGGCCAGCGGCGAGGGCCGGCGCAGCGAGTTCCAGCTCACCGAGACCGGCCGCGCCTTCGCGACCGAGCACGCCGACGAGCTCGATGCCGTCTGGGCCGAGGGCCGGGAGCAGGCGGAGCGGGATGCCGGGCTCGGCGAGAGCGTCGGCAAGCTCATGTCTGCCGTCGGCCAGCTGCGCCTGGGCAGCACCGAGGAACAGCGCGTCCGCGCCGCGGCGATCCTCGACGACGCCCGCAAGGCGCTCTACGGCATCCTCGCCGAGTAGGCGAGCGGCCGGGGACTGAGCGGGGTCCGCCCCGCTCCTCCCGGCCCGCCGTGCCCTGCTGGCTGGCTGTAGCTGGCTGGCCCGCGCCGTGCCGCGCCGCGCCGTGCCGCGCCGCGATCCGCTCCGCCCTGCC
>JASGFF010000053.1:0-18559 GCA_047605685.1 Microbacteriaceae bacterium | reverse complement strand
GCTGCGGCTGCGCAGGCCGCGGCCCGGCCGCCGCCGCGCCGTCCGCGCCGCCTGACCCCCGGCGCGAGGGTGACGAAAACGAAGGAGCTGGTGCCAGAGGGGCCCGTTGCGGGCCCCTCTGTCCGCGCAGGGACACCAGTTCCTGCGTTTTCGTTCGCACCGACGGGGTGTCGGTGAGCAGGGCGGGGGTCCCGGTGCGGCGGCGCATCGGGTAGGCTGGGCGGTCGGACTTCGGCGAGGGATGCGGCGCATCCGTGATCGACGCGGTGACGGGGAGCACTCCTCGGGCCTCGTCGCACGCCCGAGTCGAGACACCCGCAGACGCATCGGGGCTCCCGCTTCGCACCGGGCCCCGCACCGAAGGAGACATTCCCATGGCCAAGGCCGTCGACACCCACCTCGTCACCGAGGCCCGCACCCAGTTCGGCAAGGGCGCCGCTCGCAAGATCCGCGCCGCCGGCAAGATCCCCGCCGTGCTCTACGGTCACGGCAGCGAGCCGCAGCACCTCACCCTGCCCGGGCACGAGACGATGCTGCTCGTGCGCCGCGCCAACCAGGTGCTCGAGCTCGAGATCGCCGGCCAGCGCCAGCTCGCCCTGGTCAAGGACGTGCAGAAGGACCCGGTGCGCCAGCTGATCGAGCACATCGACCTGCTCATCGTGCGCGCGGGCGAGACGGTGACCGTCGAGGTGCCCCTGCACGTCGAGGGCGAGAGCGCGGGCGGCACGATCGTGGCGCTCGACGTCAAGACGGTCACGCTTGAGGTCGAGGCCACCCACATCCCCGAGAACGTCGTGGTGAGCGTCGAGGGCCTCGAGGACGGCGCCCACATCACGGCCGCCCAGCTCACCCTGCCGAAGGGCGCGAGCCTCGCCTCCGACCCCGAGGCCGTCGTGGTCGTCGTCTCGCTGCCGGCTGCCGCCGAGAGCGCCGAGGCCGCCGCCGAGGCCCCGGCCGCCGAGTGATCGGCCGGGCAGCCGATGGCCGAGCCACCGATGGCCGGGCAGCCGACAGCCGCGCAGCCGATTAGCCGAGCAAGCCGATAGCCGAGTGGCCGGTCAGCAGCCGATGGATGTCGCGCCCTGGCTCGTCGTCGGCCTCGGAAACCCCGGCCCGGCCTACGCCGGCAACCGGCACAACGTCGGGCAGATGGTGCTCGACGAGCTCGCCGAGCGCGGGCGGGTGACGTTCACGGCGCACAAGGCCAACGCCCGCATCGCCACCGCCCGTATCGCCGAGGGGCGCATCGCCGCCGGGCCCGGCGCCGCATCCGGCGCCGCCGGGGCCCGGCTGCTGCTCGCGAAGCCGAACAGCTACATGAACCTCTCCGGCGGGCCGGTGAGCGCACTGCTGCGCTTCTTCACGATCCCCCCCGCCCGGCTCGTCGTGGTGCACGACGAGCTCGACCTCCCCTTCGACACGGTCCGGCTCAAGCGTGGCGGGGGAGCCGGCGGCCACAACGGCGTGCGGGATGTCGCGGCCGCCACGGGCACGCCCGAGTTCCTGCGCGTGCGGGTGGGGGTCGGGCGGCCGCCGGGCCGGATGCCGGCCGCCGACTTCGTGCTGCGGGACTTCTCCGGCGAGGAGCGGAGGGCGCTGCCGGCGCTGCTCGCCGATGCGGCGGACGCGGTCGAGCTGCTGGTGGCATCCGGTCTCGAGGCGGCGCAGCTACGCTTCCACACGGCGCGCTGAGCCGGGATGTCGCCGAGAACACGGTCGCGCCCGGCGAGCCCTCCGCCGATACGGCCGGGCCACTGAGGAGGATCGAACGATGCGTGTCTTCCTGTCCGGCGCTTCCGGCCGCATCGGCCGGGCGGTGATCCCCCGGCTGCTCGAGGCCGGGCACGAGGTGGTGGGCGCGACGCCGCATCCGGGCGACCTCGCCGGCACCGGGGCCGAGGAGTTCGTCGGCGACCTGCTCGAGCGCTCCGACTTCCTCGTCCGTGCGCGGACGCTGCGCTGCGACGCCGTCGTGCACCACGTGACCGAGCCGCACCGGCCGCCGCGGCGACCGCGGCACATGGCCACGACGAACCGGCTGCGCAGCGAGGGCACGTCGACGCTCATCGCGGCGGCCCGCTCGATGGGGGCGACGCGTTTCGTGGCCGCCTCGGCCGTCTACGGCTACGGCCTGCGGGACCACGGCCCCGAGCCGCTCGACGAGGACGCCCCCTTCGGCGACTCCGCCGACCAGATGACGGCGGCCGTGCAGCGCGCACTGCTGTCCCTGGAACAGCAGGTCGCCGCTTTCGGCGGGGTGACGCTCCGGCTCGGCATCGTCTACGCCCTCGACGACCCGATCCCGGTCGTCGTCTCCGACGCGGACGGCGTGCTGCCGTTCCTGCACCTCGACGACGTTGCGGATGCCACGGTCGTGGCCCTGGGCCGCAAGTCGCCCGGCGTGTTCAACATCGTCGACGACGAGCCGGTCTCCTGGCGCGAGCTGCACTCCGCCCGGGCCGCCGCGCTCGGCCGCACGGCGCCGACGGCGCTGCGCACCTGGCTCGTCGACGCCGGGGCGCCGTTCGCGGCGCGCCTGGTGGCGCACACCTCGCTGCGGGTGTCGAACCAGCGGGCGCGCCGCGGCCTGCGCTGGCGTCCGCGCCGGCCCAGCTACCGCGAGGCGATCGCCGAGCACCACGGCCCCACCGGCTGACGGCGCCGGCGAAGCGCGCCCTAGAATCGAGCGAGTGGAACTGCACGGGGTCGTCGATGCGCTCGAATCGGATCCCGGTTTCGCGGCGGCGCTTCGCGGCGCGGAGCGCAGCGCCGAGTTCTCGGTCGTCGACGGGCTGCGGGCGCCGCTCGTCGCGGGCCTGATCGGCCGGCGCGCCCGGCCGACGGCGCTGCTCGCGATCGTCGCGACCGGTCGTGACGTCGAGGCGCTCGAGGCGGCTCTGCCCGCCTACCTGCCGGATGCCCGGGTGCTGCCCTTCCCCGCCTGGGAGACGCTGCCGCACGAGCGGCTGAGCCCGAGCGCCGAGACCGTCGGCATCCGCATCCGCGCCCTGCGCGAGCTCGCCGCCTGGGCGGCGAGCGACGACCCGCGCCGCGGCCACCTGGTGCTCGCCGCCTCGGTGCGCTCGGCGCTGCAGCCGCTCGCCGCCGACCTCACCGCCACCGAGCCGGTCGAGCTTCTCGCCGGCGGCCGCGGCTATTCGATCCCCGGCCTCGCCGAGCGGCTCGTCGACCTCGCCTACACCCGGGTCGACATGGTCACCCGGCGCGGCGAGTTCGCGGTGCGCGGCGGCATCGTCGACGTCTTCGCCCCGACCGACCCGCACCCGCTGCGACTGGAGTTCTTCGGCGACGAGCTCGAGCAGCTGCGGCCGTTCTCGGTGGCCGACCAGCGCTCCATCGCCGAGACGATCGAGCGCGCCGAGCTGCCGCCGAGCCGGGAGCTGCTGCTCACCGCGCCGGTGCGGCAGCGCGCCGCCGAGATGCGGCACGAGTTCCCGGGCCTGGCCGGCATGCTCGAGAGGATCGCCGAGGGCATCCCGGTGGAGGGCATGGAGTCGCTCGCCCCGGTGCTCGTCGACCGGCTGGTGCCGATCAGCCACTACCTGCCCGCGGATGCCGCGATCGCCGTGCTCGCCCCGGAGCGGGTCGCCGCCCGGGCGGCGAGCCTCGCCGAGACCAACCGGGAGTTCCTCGAGGCGGCCTGGAGAGCCGCGACCGCGGGCGCCGAGGCGCCGATCAGCCTCGAGGCGGGCGACTTCGTCACCCTGGGCAGCCTGCGCGAGAGCGCGGGGGAGCGCCCGTGGTGGACGATCACGCCCTTCGCCGCCGAGCCGGGCGAGGACGCCGACGGGCGCCTCCGCGTCGAGGCGCGCCCACTGCCGAGCTTCGCCGGCCACGCCGACGGCGCCCTCGACCACGTCGCCTCCCGCATCGCCGAGGGCTGGCGGGTCGTGGTCGCCGCCGCGGGCAGCGGTCTCGTCGAGCGCACCCGGCAGTTGCTCGACGAGCGCGGCCTCGACGCGGCCGTCGTGCGGGCGGCGATCGAGGCGGGATTCGAGGTGCCGGGCATCCGGCTCGCCGTGCTCGCCGAGACCGACTTCTACGGCCGCAGCGTCGGCAACGAGGACCGGCGGCCGAAGCGGCTCGCGAGTCGCCGGCGCAACGTCGTCGACCCGCTGCAGCTGCGCGCCGGCGACCACGTGGTGCACGCCACGCACGGCATCGGCCGCTTCATCGAGCTCGTGCAGCGCGAGGTGTCCTCCGGCGGCCGCAACGCCGTGAGGACCACGCGCGAGTTCCTGGTGCTCGAGTACGCGCCGAACAAGCGCGGTTACCCCAACGACCGGCTGTTCGTGCCCACCGACCAGCTCGACCAGCTCAGCCGCTACGTCGGCGGCGAGGCGCCCGCGTTGTCGAAGATGGGCGGCAGCGACTGGGCGGCCGCGAAGGGCAGGGCCCGCAGGGCCGTGCGCGACATCGCCGTCGAGCTCGTGAAGCTCTACTCCGCGCGGCAGGCGGCCCCCGGCTTCGCCTTCCCGCCGGACAGTCCCTGGCAGCGCGAGCTCGAGGAGGCGTTCCCCTTCGCCGAGACCCCCGACCAGCTGCAGACGATCGACGAGGTCAAGGCCGACATGGAGCGGCCCATCCCGATGGACCGGCTGCTCTCCGGCGATGTCGGCTTCGGCAAGACCGAGGTCGCCGTGCGCGCCGCCTTCAAGGCGATCCAGGGCGGCAAGCAGGTGGCGATGATCGTGCCGACCACGCTGCTGGTGCGCCAGCACCTGGAGACGTTCACCGAGCGGATGGCCGGCTTCCCGGTGCACCTGCGCGCCCTCAGCCGGTTCCAGAGCGACCGGGAGGCGCGCCAGGTGATCGACGGCCTCGCCGACGGCAGCGTCGACATGGTCATCGGCACGCACCGGATCATCGCCGCCGGCGCGCGGTTCAAGGACCTCGGCCTGGTGATCATCGACGAGGAGCAGCGCTTCGGCGTCGAGCACAAGGACGCCCTGAAGAAGCTCAAGACGAACGTCGACGTGCTCGCGATGACCGCCACGCCCATCCCGCGCACGCTCGAGATGGCGGTGACCGGCATCCGGGAGATGTCGACGCTCGCGACGCCGCCGGAGGACCGGCACCCGGTGCTGAGCTTCGTCGGGCCGTACAGCGACCGGCAGGTCGCGGCGGCCATCCGCCGCGAGCTGCTGCGCGAGGGCCAGGTGTTCTACGTGCACAACCGGGTCTCGAGCATCAACCGGGTGGCGGCGCAGCTGGCCGAGCTGGTGCCGGAGGCGCGCGTCGCCGTCGCGCACGGCCAGATGGGCGAGGGCACCCTCGAGCAGATCATGGTCGACTTCTGGGAGCGCCGCTTCGACGTGCTCGTCTCGACGACGATCATCGAGACCGGCCTCGACATCGCGAACGCGAACACGATGATCATCGACCGGGCTGACAAGTACGGCCTGAGCCAGCTGCACCAGCTGCGCGGCCGGGTCGGCCGCGGCCGGGAGCGCGCCTACGCCTATTTCCTCTACGACGAGACGAAGCCGCTCAGCGAGACCGCGTACGACCGGCTGCAGACGATCGCCGCGAACAACGACCTCGGCGCCGGCATGCAGATCGCCCTCAAGGACCTCGAGATCCGCGGCGCCGGCGACCTGCTCGGTGGCGAGCAGTCCGGGCACATCGCCGGTGTCGGCTTCGACCTGTACCTGCGGATGATCGGCGAGGCGGTCGACGCCTTCCGCGGCGAGGTCGCCGAGGGCCAGACCGAGCTGCGCCTCGAGCTGCCGGTGGATGCGCGCATCCCCGAGTCCTACATCGAGAGCGAGCGGCTGCGGCTCGAGGCCTACCAGAAGCTCTCGACGGCCTCCGCGCCGACCGCGAAGCCGGAGTCGATCGACCTCGTCGTCGAGGAGCTCGTCGACCGTTACGGCGAGCCGCCGCCGGAGACCGTGAACCTCGTCGCCGTCTCGCGGCTGCGCCGGATGGCCGTGAAGGCCGGCCTGTCGGAGGTGGTCGCGACCGGGTCGAGCCTGCGGGTCGCGGGCGTGGCGCTGCCGGACTCGATGCAGGTGCGGCTCGGCCGGATGCATCCCGGGGCCTGCTGGCTTCAGGCGGCGCGGGCGGCCTCGGTGCCGCTGCCGTCGAAGAACGGGCAGCCCTACCCCGACCCGGAGCTCATCGAGTGGGCGGCGCAGCTGCTCGTCGCCGTCTGGGGCGCCGAGCGGGTCTCCCCGCAGGCGCTCGCGGAATGAGCGGCGCCGTGCCGGACGCCGTGCCGGCCGCCGTCGGCTTCCGCTCGGAGCGCGGCCCGGTCCTCGTGGCGATCATGGTCGCCACCGGGCTCGTGGCGATCGACTCGACGATCGTCGCGACCTCCGTGCAGTCCATCGTCGCCGACGTGGGCGGTTTCGCCTCGTTCCCGTGGCTGTTCTCGGTGTACCTGCTGGCCCAGTCGGCCACGGTCCCGGTGTACGCGAAGCTCGCCGACCTGGTCGGACGCCGGCCGATCATCCTCGTCGGCATCGGTCTGTTCCTGCTCGGCTCGGTGCTGTGCGCCCTCGCCGGCAGCATGGGAGCGCTCATCGTCGCCCGGCTGCTGCAGGGCGTCGGCGCGGGCGCCGTGCAGCCGATGAGCGTGACGATCATGGGCGACATCTACACGGTCGCCGAGCGGGCGCGGGCGCAGGCCTATGTCGCGAGCGTCTGGGCGGCGTCCTCGGTGATCGGCCCCACCCTCGGCGGGGTGTTCAGCCAGTTCGTGTCCTGGCGGTGGATCTTCATCGTCAACGTGCCGCTGTGCCTCATCGCGATCGTGCTCATCGTGCGCGGCCTGCACGAGCGCGTCGAGCGGCAGCGGCACCGCATCGACTACGCCGGGTCCGCGCTGCTCACCGCCGCGCTCGCCCTGCTGATCCTCGGCGTGCTCGAGGGAGGTCAGGCCTGGGCCTGGGCCTCGCCGTGGAGCATCGGATGCTTCGCCGCCGGGTCCGCGCTGCTGCTCGGCTTCGCCGCCGTCGAGCGCCGCGCCGCCGAGCCGGTGCTGCCGCTCTGGCTGTTCTCCCGCCGGCTGCTGCTGACCACCTCGCTGACCACCTTCGGCGTCGGCGCGCTGCTGCTCGGCCTCACCTCCTACGTGCCCGCCTACCTCGAGACCGCGGTGGGCGCGTCACCGCTCGTCGCCGGCCTCGCCGTCGCGGTGCTCACGCTCGGCTGGCCGCTCGCGGCCTCGGTGTCCGGGCGGCTCGGCTACCTCCGCCACGGCTTCCGGACCACCTGCGTCTTCGGCATCGCGGTCTCGAGCGTCGCGGCTGTGCTGCTCGCCGCGTTCGCCGGCCGTCCCTCCGTCGCGCTCTGCGCGCTGTGCTGCTTCGTCGTCGGCCTCGGCCTCGGCCTGGTCGCGACGCCGGGGCTCGTCGCCGCGCAGTCGAGCGTCGCCTGGAGCGAGCGCGGCGTCGTCACCGGCGCGAGCATGTTCGCCCGCAGCATCGGCAGCGCCGTCGGGGTGGCGATCTACGGCGCCGTCGCGAACGCGGTGTTCGCGGCCTCGCCCGGCGGTGAGACCGACCCGGCGGCGATGACCCGGGCCGGGCAGGCGGTGTTCGCCGGCGTCGCGATCGCCGCGCTCGCGACGCTCGCGGCCACGCTCGCGATGCCGCGCACCGGACCGCCGGACACCGGGCCGCCCGGGGCCGGGAGCGCGCCCGCCGGGCCGTCCGGCTGAGCCGGTAGCCTCGTCGGGTGGCATCCGCGATGATCGACGAGCTCCGCGCGGCCTATGCCTCGGGGGACCGGGTGCGGATCCTCCGCGACGGTCTCGCCGAAGACGTCGACGTGCTCCGCGGCATCGTCGTCGCCGTCGGGCGCGACTGGTTCATGGTCGCCGTGTACGACGACTCGGTGTACTTCGAGGGCTGGGACGTGGCCCGCATCGCCGACATCACCGCCGTGGAGGTCGAGCCGCCGGAGTTCCAGGCCTACGCCCGGCGCGCGGCCGTCGAGTCGCTCGCGATGCCGGCCGTGCCCCTCGCGCTGCTCGAGGCGCTCGCGCTGCCGGCGCTCGACGTCGCCCGCCGGGTCATCACCGCGAGCGGCCTCATCGGCGTGTACGTCGAGGACGACGACGACCCGGACGTGCTGTTCATCGGCCGGCACACGACGGGCCCCGACGAGGACATCTGGCTGCTCGAGATCGACGTCGCCGGGCTGTGGCACGACGAGCCGTCGTCCTTCGACCCCGGCGAGATCACCCGGCTGACGATCGGCGGCCGCTACCAGGACGCGCTCGAACGCTACGGCGAGCCCTTCCCGGGCACGGGCGGCGGCGCGTGAGCGCCCACCCGCGGCTCGACGAGCTGATCGCGACGCTCGAGCGGCTGCGTGCCCCCGGCGGCTGCCCCTGGGATGCCGAGCAGACGCACGCGAGCCTGGTGCGCTATCTCGTGGAGGAGACGTTCGAGCTCGTCGAGGCGATCGAGGCGGGCAGCCGCGACGACCTCGTCGAGGAGCTCGGCGACGTGCTCTACCAGGTGCTGTTCCACGCCGACATCGCCGCGCACGACGCGGCCGAGGGCTTCACGATCGAGGACGTGGCCGAGCGGACGACGGCGAAGATGGTCGGCCGGCATCCGCACGTCTTCGGCACGGCCGAGGCGGGCGGCGCCGAGGACGTCGTCGCGCTCTGGGATGAGGTGAAGCGCGCCGAGAAGCCGGAGCGCACGAGCGTGCTCGACGGCATCCCGCCGGGCATGCCCGCGCTCGCTCTCGCCGACAAGGTGGTGGGGCGCGCCGAGCGGGTGGGCGCCGCACCGGTCGCGGCGGCCGTGCCGGCGACGGAGCCGGAGCTCGGTGCCGCGCTGCTGGCCATCGTCGCCGGGGCCCGGGTGGCGGGCTTCGACCCGGAGCGGGCGCTGCGCTCGGCGATCCGGGCGATGGCCGAGGAGGTCCGCGAGCGCGAGGCCCGCGCGACCGAGTAGCCGCACGGCCGGCCCCTCCGCGGGGCGGGCGACCTGGGAGGATGGAGCCCATGGCGACCCCGGTGAACCCGCCGCGCGGGATGCGCGACTTCCTGCCCGCTGAGAAGGCGCGTCGCGAGCGCGTGCTCGCCGTCATCCGCGACAGCTACCGCGCGCACGGCTTCGACGAGATCGAGACGCCCGTCGTCGAGGACTCCGCGCGGCTGCACGCCGGCCTCGGCGGCGACAACGAGAAGCTCGCCTTCGGCATCCTCAAGCGCGGCCTCAGCGCCGAGGCGATCCACGAGGCCCGGGAGCCGCTCGACCTTGTCGACCTCGGCCTGCGCTTCGACCTCACGGTGCCGCTCGCGCGCTTCTACGCGAGCCACCGCGCCGAGCTGCCCGGCGTGTTCCGGGCCGTCCAGATCGCACCGGTGTGGCGCGCCGAGCGCCCGCAGAAGGGGCGCTACCGCCAGTTCGTGCAGTGCGACATCGACATCATCGGCGAGCCCGGCCCGCTCGCCGAGGTCGAGCTGATCCAGGCGACCCTCGCCGCCCTCGACGCGCTCGGCATCGAGGGCACGAGCGTGCGGGTCAACGACCGCCGCATCCTCAGCGCTCTGCTCGGCGTGCTCGGCTTCCCGCACGGCTCGCACGCCGCCGTGCTCGTGACCGTCGACAAGCTCGACAAGATCGGCCCCGCGGGGGTCGTGCAGGAGCTGCGCGACCGCTTCCTGCCCGACGACCCCGTCGACGCCCTCGAGGCGTTCCTGCACCGGCCGGTGACGCTCGAGCACCACGTCTTCGGCCGGCTCGCGATCCGCAAGCTGCTGCCGCCCGAGGTGCCGGATGACGCCATCGCCGACCTGGTAGCGATCGGGGCGGGCCTCGACGAGCCGAGCCGTCGCCGGCTGCGCTTCGACCCCTTCCTGGTGCGCGGCATGGGCTACTACACCGGCGCGATCTTCGAGATCGCCCACCCCGACCTCGGCCACTCGCTCGGCGGCGGCGGCCGCTACGACGGCATGATCGGCCGCTTCCTCGGCCAGAGCG
This sequence comes from Microbacteriaceae bacterium, assembly GCA_047605685.1. GTDB lineage: Bacteria > Actinomycetota > Actinomycetes > Actinomycetales > Microbacteriaceae > JAUASV01. The sequence continues at coordinate 8,588 of JASGFF010000053.1, read as the reverse complement.
TGCCGGCCACCGGCTTCTCGCTCGGCTTCGAGCGTCTCGTCGACCTCGTCGAGCTGCCGCCGGCGGGCGCCGGCGACGCCGTCGCTCTGCTGCACGAGGGCGCGGATGTCGCCACCCTCGCCGCGCTCAAGGCCGGACTGGTCGCGCGCGGGGCCCGGGTGCGGCTCGAACGGCGCCCGAAGCGCATCGCCGCGCTCCTGGACGAGCTGGGCGCGGCCGGCTACGGCCGCTGGGCGGCGGTGACACCCGAGACGACCTCCGTCGACGAGCTCGAGCTCAAGCCGATCGGCTGAGGACCGCACCGTGACGGGCGAGAGCGGCGCCGCCGGCACGGGCGATGCGCGGCGCGACGTGCTCCGGCGCGAGATCGGCCAGCAGGTCATGGCCGTGCACCACGCCGCCCGCGGCGCGCTGCGACGGATGGCCGCCAGCCTGAGCCCCGAGCTGCAGCCCGTCGGCTACGCGGTGCTGCGCGTGGTGCTCGACCGGGACGGCAGCGACGATGACGGCAGCGGTGACGGCGGCGTGCGCGCCGCCGAGATCGGCCAGCTGCTCGGTGTGGACAAGAGCGCGGTGAGCCGGCAGGTGGCCCAGCTCGAGGAGCTCGGCCTCATCGAGCGGGTGCCCGACCCGCTCGACGGCCGCGCATCGCTGCTCGTGCCCGGCCGTTCGGCGCACTCCGGCGTCGAGGCGGCCCGGGCGCAGCTGCGCGAGGAGTACGCGGGCATCTTCGACGACTGGGATGACGCCGACCTCGCCGCCTTCGCGGCGCTGCTGGCCCGCTTCGTCGCCGCCGCCGAGGCGGTGCGCTCGGCCGACTGAGTCGACCGTCACCCGCTCGCACTAAGCTCGTGGGCGGCCTCCCACCCTCACCACCACCTGCGAATCAAGGAGAACATCCGTGGCTGAAATCGAAGCGGTCGGCGCTCGCGAGATCCTGGACTCCCGCGGCAACCCCACGGTCGAGGTGGAGGTGCTCCTCGAGGACGGCACGGTCTCGCGCGCCGCGGTGCCCTCGGGCGCGTCCACGGGCGCCTTCGAGGCCTACGAGCTGCGCGACGGAGACAGGCAGCGCTACCTCGGCAAGGGCGTCACGAAGGCCGTCGACGCCGTGCTCGACGTGCTCGGCCCGGGCATCGAGGGGCTCGAGGCATCCGACCAGCGCACGATCGACGCGACCCTCATCGAGCTCGACGGCACCGACAACAAGAAGAAGCTCGGCGCCAACGCCATCCTCGGCGTCTCGCTCGCCGTCGCGAAGGCCGCGGCCGACTCCGCCGACCTGCCGCTGTACAAGTACGTCGGCGGCCCGAACGCGCACGTGCTGCCGGTGCCGCTCATGAACATCATCAACGGCGGCGCGCACGCCGACAACGGCCTCGACGCGCAGGAGATCATGATCCTGCCGGTGGGCGCCGAGAGCTTCGGCGAGGCGCTGCGCTGGGGCGCGGAGACCTACCACGCGCTCAAGGCCGAGCTGCACGCCAAGGGCCTCGCCACCGGCCTCGGCGACGAGGGCGGCTTCGCCCCCGACATCGCGAGCGCGCGCGACGCCCTCGACTTCATCATCGGCGCCGTCGAGAAGGCCGGCTTCACGATCGGCCGGGACATCGCGCTCGGCCTGGATGTCGCCTCCACCGAGTTCTTCGCGGACGGCGTCTACCGCTACGAGGGCAAGCAGCTCTCCGCCGCCGAGCTGTCCGCCTACTACGGCCAGCTCGTGCGGGACTACCCGATCGTCACGATCGAGGATCCGCTCGCCGAGGACGACTGGGAGAGCTGGAGCGCCCTCACCGCCGAGCTCGGCGGCCGGGTGCAGCTCGTCGGCGACGACCTGTTCGTCACCAACCCCAAGCGCCTGCAGCGAGGCCTCGACGCGGCCGCCGGCAACTCGATCCTGGTCAAGGTCAACCAGATCGGCACGCTCACCGAGACGCTCGACGCGGTGAGCCTCGCCCAGCGGCACGGCTACACCTCGATCCTCTCGCACCGCTCCGGCGAGACCGAGGACACCACGATCGCCGACCTCGCGGTCGCCACGAACGCGGGCCAGATCAAGACCGGTGCGCCGGCACGCTCCGAGCGCGTCGCGAAGTACAACCAGCTGCTGCGCATCGAGGAGGAGCTCGGCGCGGCCGCGGTCTACGCCGGCCGGTCCGCCTTCCCGCGTTCCGCCAGCTGAGTCCGGGCGCGAGCGCCTACCCTGACAGGCATGGCGAGCCGACGACCCTCCGCCGCGAAGCATCCGCCGCGGCAGCGCACCCGCAAGGTCGAGGCCGCCCTGCCCGCGGCGGAGTCGGCGCCAGAGCACTGGCTGCGGCACATCCGGCTCTCCGGCCTGGCCGTCACCGTGCTCGGGCTCGTCGTGCTCTCCATCGTCGTGCTCGCGCCGGGCCTGCGCACCCTCGTCGAGCAGCGCGCCCAGATCGCCGAGCTCAAGGACGAGGTGGCCTCCGGCCAGCAGGCCGTCGACGACCTCGGCGACCAGATCGCCCGCTGGGACGATCCGGCCTACATCGAGGCGCAGGCCCGCTCGCGCATCTACTACGCGTTCCCCGGCGAGAAGATCTACCTCGCGATCGACGACGAGGAGGACGAGGCCACGGAAGACGACTCGACGGGGGTGAGCGACAGCATCCAGTCCACCCAGGTCGACTGGATCGCCTCGATCATGGGATCGCTCGTGACCGCCGGCACGACGGATGACACCGCCGAGGAGCTCGACGAGCAGTGAGCCGCCCCCCGTTCCCCGCGGCCACGGCCGCGGACGTCGCCGAGGTGTCCCGGCAGCTCGGGCGCCCGGCCCGCGGTGTCGTCGGCATCGCGGCCCGCTGCGTCTGCGGGCGCCCGACGGTGGTCGCGACCGCGCCCAGGCTGCCGGACGGCACGCCGTTCCCGACGCTCTACTACCTGTCGCATCCGGCGGCGACGGCCGCGGTCTCGACGCTCGAGGCCGGCGGGACGATGGTCGAGCTCGCCGGCCTGCTGCGGCAAACCGACGGCGAGATCGCGCGGCGCTACCGGGCCGCGCACGAGCAGTACCTCGCCGACCGCGAGCGCATCGAGGCGGTGCCCGAGCTCGCGGGCGTGAGCGCGGGCGGCATGCCCACGCGGGTCAAGTGCCTGCACGCGCTCGTCGCCCACGCGCTCGCCGCCGGCCCGGGCACGAACCCGATCGGCGACCTCGCCCTGGCCCGGGCCGACTGGAGCCCGAGCGTGTGCGCTTGCGACTGAGCCCCTCGCGCCGGGCTCATGTTCCGGGCTCATGTTCCGGGCTCATGTTCCGGGCCCGCGTTCCGGGGCGCCCCCGCGCAGGGAGTAGATTTGTCCTGATTTCGGACGACGGCGTGTCGCGGCTGCCGCCGCGTCCGCCATCGTCCCCCCGATAGGAGAGACAGCTCAACGTGCCCAAGATCCTCATCGTCGGCGGCGGCTACGCCGGTTTCTACACGGCCTGGAAGCTCGAGAAGCTGCTGGCGAAGGGTGAGGCGGATGTCACGGTCGTCGACCCCCGCCCCTACATGACCTACCAGCCGTTCCTGCCGGAGGTCTCCTCCGGCTCGATCGACCCGAGGCACGCGCTCGTGCCGCTGCGGCGGCACCTGAGGCGCACCGAGATCGTCACGGCATCCGTCACCAGCATCGACCACGCGGCGAAGACCGCCACCGTCGAGCCCGAGGTCGGCGAGCCCTTCGAGATCGCCTACGACGTGATCGTCGTGACCGCCGGCAGCGTCTCGCGCACGTTCCCGATCCCGGGCGTCGCCGACGAGGCCGTCGGCATGAAGAACATCGAAGAGGCCGTGTACGTGCGCGACACGATCCTGGCGAACTTCGACAGGGCCGCGGCGCTGCCCAAGGACGACCCGCGGCGGGCGCGGCTGCTGACGTTCGTCGTCGTCGGTGGCGGCTTCGCCGGCATCGAGGCCTACGGCGAGATGCGCGACTTCGCGAGTGCGCTCGTGGCCCGCTACGAGCAGATCGACTTCGACGAGGTGAGCTTCCACCTCATCGAGGCGATGGGCCGCATCATGCCCGAGGTCTCGCTGAGGACGGCGCAGAGGGTCGTGGCCCAGTACGCCGAGCGCGGCGCCCCGATCCACCTGGAGACGCAGCTGACGAGCGCCGTGGACGGCCACATCGAGCTCTCCACCGGCGAGACGTTCGAGTCGGACCTCATCGTCTGGACCGCGGGCGTGATGGCCTCGCCGATGCTGCGCGACACCGACCTGCCCACCGAGGAGCGCGGCCGGCTGATCGTGCAGGCGGACCTGCGGGTGACGAATGCCGCCGGCACCGTCGTCCCGGACGCCTGGGGCGCCGGTGACGTCGCCGCCGTGCCCGACCTGAGCGGCTTCGGCGTCGGCGGCTTCTGCGTGCCGAACGCCCAGCACGCGGTGCGCCAGGGCAAGCGGCTGTCGAAGAACCTCGTCGCCGTGCTGCGCGGGGAGCTGCCGAAGGACTACTTCCACAAGCCCGCCGGGGCCGTCGCCGGTCTCGGCCTGTGGAAGGGCGCCTTCCAGAAGGGCAAGATCGGCTTCACCGGGCCGCTCGCCTGGCTCGCGCACCGCGGCTACCACGGCCTCGCGATGCCCACCTGGGAGCGCAAGGCGCGGGTGATCACGATGTGGCTGGTGAACGTCTTCTGGGGCCGGGACCTCGCCTCGATCGAGGCGGTCACGAGCCCGCGGGACGCCTTCCAGAAGTACGCGAGCCGCCCGAAGGCCTGATCCGCCCGAAGGCCTGATCGCTCAGCTGGCGGCGATGTAGGCGTCGACGGATGCCTTGTAGGCATCCTTCTGCGCCTCGGTGAGCCAGGAGGCGTCGAAGGAGTTCTTCGCCAGCAGCGCGACCTCGTCGAGGGTGAGCCCGGCCCGCTCGACGAGCCGGGCGTAGTTCTCGGCCACGTAGGCGCCGAAGTAGGCCGGGTCGTCCGAGTTGAGCATCACCTTGGCGCCGGCGCGCAGCAGCGTGACGATCTCCTTGGCCTTCATGTCGTCGGTGACGAACGAGTTCGACACCGGGCAGGTGGTGAAGCCGATGCCCCGCTGCACCGCCTCGGCCACCAGCGCCGGGTCCTCGACGATGTTGGTGCCGTGGTCGATGCGCTCGACGCCGATCTCGTGCAGCACCTGGCGGATGTTGTCGATCGAGCCCACCTGGTCGATGTCGCAGTGCATCGTCAGCCGCAGGCCGTGGGCGCGGGCGGCGGCGAACACGGCGGCGAACTTCGACGGCGGGTTGTCGCGCTCGTCGGAGTCGAGGCCCACGCCGACGAAGTGCTCCGCGAACGGCAGCGCCGCCTCGAGCGTCTCGGCGGCCGACTCGGCGCTCATGTCGCGCAGGAAGCACAGGATGAGCTGCGCGTCGACGCCGAGCGTCGCGGCGTCCTTCGCGGCACGCGAGTAGCCGAGGATGACGTCCTCGATCGGCACGCCGCGGGAGGTGTGCGCCTGCGGGTCGAAGAACGCCTCCACGTGCACGACGCCGTCCGCCGCCGCGCGGCGGAAGTAGGCGGCGGCCAGGTCGTAGAAGTCCTGCTCGTGCTGCAGCACGTTCATCGCCGGGTAGTAGACGGCGAGGAACGTCGCGAGCGAGTCGAAGACGTAGGTGGCCTGCACCTCTTCGATCGTCGACTGCCCGATGTCCACACCGTTGCGCTGGGCGAGCGCGAGCTTGAGATCCGGCTCGAGGGTGCCCTCGAGGTGCAGGTGCAGTTCGGCCTTGGGCAGGCCGGCGAGGAAGGCGGGGGTGATCGGGGCCATGCGGTGATTGTCCCCGTCGCAGGTTTCATGCGGATGTCGCGTTCCGGCCGAGTCGCGTTCTGGCCGAGTGGCGTTCTGGCGGATGTCGCGCCGCCCGCCCCGTGCTCCCCGCGAGGTGGAAGACTGGCGCCGCGCCCTCGTAGCCCAACGGCAGAGGCAGGCGACTTAAAATCGCCTCAGTCTGGGTTCGAATCCCAGCGAGGGCACCAGCGAGGGCACCAGCGAGGGCACCGGGCGCACAAGGCTCGAACCTTGGCCCAAAGAATCAAGGGCTGGGGTTCGGGCCTTGTCGGCGTTCGCGGTCCAAGTCAGCGCATCGGCGTTGACCTGGGGATCAAGCAGCATCTCGAAAGGCCTGGCGTTCTCGAGCATGCCCTGCACGGCGGTGACGTGAGATCGGTCCGCGCGGGCATAGACCGTGGTCGGATGGCCGAGGAGCCACTGCTTCCGTCCCCTCACGGTTGGCGTAGCGGGTCTATCCCAGGAGCGCGCGCAGGGCTTGGGCGAATAGTCCATTGGTGTGTTCGGGGTCGATGGCCGTCTCGATCGCGAGGCCGTTCGAGAGCGCCAGGATGAGGATCGCTAGCCGAGAGGCGTCGTCAGGATCTCGTCCCGCCTTCACGAGCTTCTCGGCGATCTCGGTTCGCAGGGTCTGGCGGAGCGCGGCGAGGCCGGCGGCGTCTTGCGAGCCGCCGCCCGAGGTGACGCTCGCCCAGAATTGGATGAAGGCGAGATGCCACACCGGATCCTCCGCGGTGAACTCCTCGAGGATCGCGCCGATCGCCGCGCCGTCCTGGCGCGGCGACGAGGTGACCGCGTCGATCCGTTGGTCGGTGCGCAGCTTGAGCACTTCGAGGAAGAGCTGGTCCTTTCCGCCGAAGCTCGAATAGATCGCCCCCTTGGTCAGGCTGACGCGCGCCGCGATGTCCTCCAGTGCCGCGCCGCCGTATCCCTTCTCGGAGAACACCGAGGCAGCGGCGGCCACGACGCGGTCGCGGGTCTCGGAGCGAGTGGGACGGCGGCGGGATGCAGGGGTGGAGTCAATCATCCCCTCATGATACCGTCGGTATTCAATACCCATGGTATCGAAAGATGGAGATCGATGAACTCCCTCCCGCGACGGGCGCTCGTGACGGGCTCCGCCGGCTTCCTCGGACGTCACCTCACCGCTCATCTCCTCGAGGAAGGCTGGGAGGTCGTCGCCTTCTGCCGGGAAGGCGACCGCGTCGACCTTCTTCCGGCCGCCGCCCGCGTGCACATGGGCAACCTGCTTGACGCGCACTCGCTCGACCTCGCGCTCGCCGACGCCCCGGACGCCGTGGTGTTCCACCTCGCCGGCAATACGACCACCTGGTCGAGGTATCGCGATGCCCAGTTCCGCGACAACGTTGAGGGCACGCGCGGCGTGATCGCGGCCGCCGAGCGGGCGGGGGCGCGACGCCTGGTCTACACGTCCTCGATCAGCGCCTACGGGTGGCAGCCCGGCGTCCGGCTGGACGAGCGGTCCCGGTCGAACGTGCAGGAGAAAGGGGACAACTATGGCAAGAGCAAGTACGCGGCCGAGCAGCTGGTCAAGATGGCGAGCGCAGCGGGACGGATCTCGGGGGTCATCCTCAACCCGGTGAACATCATCGGTGCCGGCGACGCCGCGAACTGGTCGAAGCAGCTGATCCTGCCGATCGCCCGAAACAGCCTGTGGGTCGTGCCCCCGGGCAACGCCACCTGGATCTCGGTCCACGACGTCGTCGACGCCCACCTCGCCGCGGTGGACGCGCCGCTCGACGGCGAGAACGTCATCCTCGGCGGGGTCGAGGCCACGTTCCTCGAGGTGGTTCGGACCATCGCCGCGCTATTGGGCAAGCCCGAGCCGGACCGCGCCACGCCCCGCCCGGTGCTGGGCCTCGCCTTCGCCGCGACACAGCTCACGGCGGCCCTCACCCGCCGCGAGCCCGAGCTCAGCCTCGCCAAGTACCGCCGGGCCACCGGGGACCTGATCGTTGACGACCGCCTCGCCCGCCAAGTGCTGGCGCTCGGCCGAACGCCCCTCGCCGTGATGCTGGGCGAGACGATCCAGTGGCTGCGCGACGTGCACCTGCTCGATCAGTCCTCGACGGAGGGTGTGGCATGAGCGCCGACGGCGTCCACGGCGCCTGGGTGCCCGTGGAGGAGGAGCCGGTGCATCGCGAGCTGTTCCGCAACGACCTCGTGCGCGTCTACGAGGCGCGGATCGACCCGGGCAGTGTCACCCTCGACCACCGCCACGACCGCGACACGGTCTACGTGATCGTCCGCGGCGGCACCTTCCGCAGCGACAATGCCGGGAGGTGGCGGAGCCGGACCGCGCTCGGCCGCTCGGTCGGAGTTCCCCGCACTCTGTGGTGGCTGCTACGTCGCCTCACCGTGGGTTGGCTGACGATGCCCGCCGGCACGGTGCTCTGGCAGCCGCACGCCTCGTACCCACTCATCCACCGCGTGACAGGCTCGCCGCGCAACGACCAGGCCGTGCGGATGCTCGGGATCGAACTCCGACAGGACCGCCCACCGCGCAGAATGCCGACTCTCCCCGGCGTGCAGCTCGAGTACGCGTCCTCTCGCACGAGCACATACCGACTAAGCGGCACCCAGCCGATCCCACTCCAGAGCGACGCGATCCTGACGGTGATCCGCGGGGTCGTGATCACGCCTCGGGCCGGGTGCATCACCGCCGGCGCGACGGTCTGGCTGGCCGAAGGGGAAACCGCACTCTCGGACGACCCTACGATGCTCGCTTGGGTCTGCTGAAGGTTTGGTTGAGTCCGGGGTTTATGCCGCTAGGGCGACGGT